>NZ_LMMI01000006.1:0-99573 GCF_001422775.1 Methylobacterium sp. Leaf87
GGCGTCCCCCTCCGACCAAGCCGCCGAGATCGCCCGTCTGCGGCGTGAACTCGACCGGACGCGCATGGAGCGCGACGTCCTAAAAAAAGCGATCGGCATCTTCGCGCAGATGCCCATGTGACGTTTGCCTTCATCGAGCAGCATGCGAGCACCTGGCCGGTGCGTGTCATGTGCCGCGTGCTCGAAGTCCCCCCGAGCGGCTATTACGGCTGGCGATTACGCCCCGAGAGTGCCCGGTCGGCGTCGAACCGTCAGCTCTTGGCCGACGTCCAGCGTATCCATGCCGGGCATCTCAGGCGCTACGGCGCGCCTCGCGTGCATGCCGCACTGCGCGCGGAGGGCCGAACAGCCAGTCGCGGACGCGTGGAGCGCCTCATGCGCCGCCAAGGCATCCGGGCCCTGGCTGGGCGTCGGTTCCGGCCCTGCACGACCGACAGCCGTCACGATCGGCCGGTCGCACCCGACCTCCTGAAGCAGCTCTTCTCGGCTGCCCTGCCCAACACGGTCTGGCTGGCGGACATCACCGACCACACCCGAGCAGGCCGAGCGGAACGCGAGCTAAACCCACGTCCGTCGAAACGGGGGAGGATCACTGGCGCCGCGAGGGCTGTGCTCGTCCGTTTGCGCCGCGCAGCACCGTCATCGGGCAGACGCCTTTGCGCCGCGCCAGCGCCCTTAAGCTCTCTTCACGTGTCTGAATCGCGCGGCGGACTGCCGCCGTGGCGGTGGCGCTTCAATTGAAAACCCGCCCCCACAGCCTATCCCTCGCGATAGGGTGCTCGACCGTATCGCCAAATCGCGGGATCAAAGACCTTCCGAACCGCACGCAGTGAGCTGTCCGCCCGTTCGAATAGGATGCAGCGTTAGCGCTCCGGTGGAAGGGGGTGGCCCCTCACGCCATTCCGTCTCACCCTACCGGAACAGTGCGTCGAACAGGTTCTGTGGCGGCGGCGGCGACGGGGGGGCCGGTGCCGGGCCTTCGTTCGATGGGAAGAACTTTCGCGAGGGCTTCTGCTTCGGCTGGACCGGCACGCCGCGCGGCGCTTCGACGTCCACCTGACCGTTGGGGTTGACCTGCTGGGCCGTCCGCGTCGCGTCCTGACCACCGCGCTGGCGCCGGGATTTTTCAGGTTTCGACGCCAGAACTGGCGTATCCTCCTGCTCCTTCGCCTCGGCGATCACGTCGGAGCCGCCCTTACAATCCACGAGCCAGACGTCGTAGATCGGGTGCTCGATGGCGTGCAGGCCGGGGCTCGCCGCGAACATCCAGCCGGTGAAGATGCGGCGGTACTTGCTGTCGAGGGTGACCTCGTCGACCTCGAGGAAGCCCGTGGTCTTCGGGCTTTCCGTCGGCGGCCGGCTGTAGCAGACGCGCGGGGTGAGCTGGAGCGCGCCGAACTGCACGGTCTCGTCCACCGCCACCTCGAACGACACGATGCGGCCGGTGATCTTGTCGAGGCCCGAGAACACCGCGGTCGGGTTCTTGATCTTGTCGGCCCCGGCCGGGAGCGCGGAGAAGGTCAGGGCCGGAATGGCGAAGAGCGCGGCGAGGAGGCCGGATCGCGAAACGCGTGCGGTGCTGCGGCTCACGGCTCGCTCCCTTGTGACGGCGCGCCACGAGGCGATGACGACGCGACCCGCGGTTAAGCGTGCAACATTGGTGGAAAAAGGGCCGTGTCCGGCCCGAAGCTCACGCGCCCGGATTCCAGGGTGCGTAATCACCGGTGGCCGGAGGGCGCTGGCCGGTGCTAAGTTGCGAGCCCTTCGGGCGGTAGGCGCCGAGCGTCCCCGTGAGGTTCTCGACATGCGGCTTCTGCCATTCGCGCGGAGTGTAGGCCTCCTCGCTCGGCGGCACGTCGGCGTTGTGGCACAGCCACGAGCGCCAGCCGGGGGGCACCTTCGAGGCGTCGGCGTAGCCGTTATAGACCACCCAGCGCCGCTCCGGCCCCACCGACCGGTCGATGAGGGGCCCAAGCGCCCGGTAATAGGTGTTGCCGCCTTCGTCCGTGCCGACGAACTGCCCTTTGCGTGCCGTGTAGAGGGCAAGCGACATGGTCTGCCCGTTCCACCAGGTGAAAATCCGCAGGAGCGTGTCCTTGAGAGCCATCGCGTTCGCCTGAAAGGGCCTTAGGGGCCGCCGGTCCGTCATTCGCGCGGGACTATGGTGAGGCGCTGCCCCCAAGTCCAGTCGGGGTACCCGCCTGCGCCCGGATTGTCACACCCCGGCGGCGTTAACCATTGCGTATGCCCGGCCCGGCTCGTCCCAACCTGTGCGCCATCAGAATCCTCGCGGCGATTCCGCGAGCGCCAAAGAGCACTTATCCGAAAGCCGCGGATATCCACAGGATTTAGGGCGTGGACACAACATTTAGTCAGGAACATAGCCGACGCACACAAGTTGTTGACGTGAGGGTCCTCGACGCGCTAGCTTTCGGATGTCGCCGAAGCGATCCGGTCCCTCGGCGGTTCATCGATTTTGTCTGGTTTGAACAGCGTGGCGCGGGCGTTCGCGGTCGCTTGTCCTCGCCAGCCCAGCATCACAACCCTGGCGCCATCGCGCGCTTGGCGGGAGACAGGTTTCATGCGGTTCGAGCGTCGCCTCACCACGGCCGGGCAATCCCCCTACGCCACGATTCCATTCCGCAAGACCCTGAGCGAGATCCGCAATCCGGACGGCTCGGTGGTGTTCCGCCTGGAGGGCATCGAGGTGCCCGAGAGCTGGAGCCAGGTCGCCAGCGACGTGCTGGCTCAAAAGTACTTCCGCAAGGCCGGCGTGCCGGCTCGCCTGAAAAAGGTCGAGGAGAACGACGTCCCGTCCTTCCTGTGGCGTTCCGTGGCCGACGAGGCGGCTTTGACCGAGGTGCCCGAGGCCGAGCGCTACGTCTCGGAAGTGTCGTCGACGCAGGTCTTCGATCGCCTCGCCGGCTGCTGGACCTATTGGGGCTGGAAGGGCGGCTACTTCACCTCCGAAGACGACGCCTCCGCGTTCCTCGACGAGCTGCGTTTCATGCTCGCCCGCCAGATGGTGGCGCCGAACTCCCCGCAATGGTTCAACACCGGCCTGCATTGGGCCTACGGCATCGATGGTCCGGCCCAGGGCCACTATTATGTCGATTACCGCACAGGTGAGCTGACGAAATCGGCCTCGTCTTACGAGCATCCGCAGCCGCACGCCTGCTTCATCCAGGGTGTGCAGGACGACCTCGTCAATGAGGGCGGGATCATGGACCTGTGGGTCCGCGAAGCCCGCTTGTTCAAGTACGGCTCCGGCACCGGCTCGAACTTTTCCATGCTGCGCGGCGAGAACGAGAAGCTCGGCGGCGGCGGCAAGTCGTCGGGCCTGATGTCGTTCCTGAAGATCGGCGACCGGGCGGCCGGCGCCATCAAGTCCGGCGGCACCACCCGCCGCGCGGCTAAGATGGTCATCGTCGACATCGACCACCCGGACATCGAGACCTACATCGACTGGAAGGTGAAGGAGGAGCAGAAGGTCGCCGCCCTGGTGACCGGCTCCAAGATCGTCTCCAAGCACCTCACCGCGGTGATGAAGGCCTGCACCCAATGCGAGGCCGAGGGCGACGCCTGCTTCGATCCCGAGCGCAACCCGGTCCTAAAGAAGGCCGTGAAGGCCGCCCGCAAGGACATGGTGCCGGATTCCTACACCAAGCGGGTGATCCAGTTCGCCCGCCAAGGCTTCACCAAGATCGAGTTCCCCGTCTACGACACCGATTGGGACTCGGAGGCCTACCTCACGGTGGCCGGCCAGAACTCGAACAACTCCGTCTCCCTCACCGACGACTTTTTGCGCGCGGTTGAAGCGGATGCCCCTTGGGAGTTGAAGGCCCGCACGACGGGAAAGACCACGAAAACCCTGCCGGCGCGTGAGCTGTGGGACAAGATCGGCGAAGCCGCCTGGGCCTCCGCCGACCCGGGCCTGCACTTCAACACCACCATGAACGACTGGCACACCTGCCCGGCGGGCGGGCGCATCCGCGCCTCGAACCCGTGCTCGGAGTACATGTTCCTCGACGACACTGCCTGCAACCTGGCCTCGGCCAACCTGCTGACGATGTACGACCGCGCCACGAACCACTTCGACGTTGCCTCTTTCGAGCATCTCAACCGCCTCTGGACGGTGGTCCTCGAGATCTCCGTGATGATGGCGCAGTTCCCCTCGAAGGAAATCGCCGAGCTCTCGTTCCGCTACCGGACGCTGGGTCTGGGCTACGCCAATATCGGCGGCCTGCTGATGAGCATGGGCCTGCCCTACGACTCGGATAAGGGCCGGGCGCTCGCCGGGTCGCTCACCGCGATCATGACGGGTGTATCCTACGCGACCTCGGCCGAGATGGCCGGCGAACTCGGGGCCTTCCCGGCCTACGAGGAGAACGCCGACGCCATGCTCAAGGTGATCCGCAACCATCGCCGCGCCGCCTACGGCGAGGCCGAGGGCTACGAGTTCCTGTCGATCGCCCCGGTGCCCCTGGATCTCGCCAACATCCCCCAAGCCGATCTTGCGGAGCGTGCCCGCCACGCCTGGGACCGCGCCCTCAAGCTCGGCGAGGAGCATGGGTATCGGAACGCGCAGGCGACCGTGATCGCGCCCACCGGCACCATCGGCCTCGTCATGGATTGCGACACGACGGGCATCGAGCCCGACTTCGCCCTCGTGAAGTTCAAGAAGCTCGCCGGCGGCGGCTACTTCAAGATCATCAACCGCGCCGTGCCGGACGCCTTGCGGACCCTAGGCTACCGCGAATCCGAGATTGCCGAGATCGAGGCCTACGCCGTCGGCCACGGCTCCATGGGCCAGGCCCCGGCCATCAACCCGGGCAGCTTGCGCGCCAAGGGCTTCACCGACGAGAAGCTCTCGGCCATAGAGGCGGGGCTGAAGCAGGCCTTCGACATCAAGTTCGTGTTCAACCGTTGGACGCTGGGCGACGCTTTCCTCACGGACGTGCTCGAGGTCCCGGCTGATAAGCTCTCCGACCCGACCTTCGAGATCCTGCCGTTCCTCGGCTATTCGAAGAAGGACATCGAGGCGGCCAACACCCATATCTGCGGTGCCATGACCCTGGAGGGCGCCCCGTTCCTCAAGGTCGAGCACTACGCGGTGTTCGATTGTGCCAACCCGTGCGGCCGCATCGGCAAGCGCTACCTCTCCGTGGAGAGCCACATCCGCATGATGGCGGCGGCGCAGCCCTTCATCTCGGGCGCTATCTCCAAGACCATCAACATGCCGAACGACGCCACCGTCGAGGATTGCAAGAACGCGTACAAGCTGTCCTGGACCCTAGCCCTGAAGGCCAACGCCCTCTACCGCGACGGTTCCAAGCTGTCCCAGCCCCTGAACTCGGCGCTCATCGCCGACGAGGAGGAGGATGCCGAGGAGGTGATCGAAGCGCTCGTCGCCCAGCCGGCTACGGCGAAGGCCGCGCAGCTCGCGGAGAAGATCGTCGAGCGGGTCATCGAGCGCGTCGAGCGCATCCGGTCGCGCGAAAAGCTGCCCGACCGTCGCAAGGGCTACACCCAGAAGGCGGTGGTCGGCGGCCACAAGGTCTATCTGCGCACTGGCGAGTATCATGACGGCCGCATCGGCGAGATCTTCATCGACATGCACAAGGAGGGCGCCGCCTTCCGCTCGTTGATGAACAATTTCGCCATCGCGATCTCCATCGGCCTCCAGTACGGCGTGCCCATGGAAGAATACGTCGACGCCTTCACCTTCACCCGATTCGAGCCGGCGGGCTTCGTGCAGGGCAACGACGCCATCAAGAACGCCACTTCGATCCTCGACTACGTCTTCCGCGAGCTCGCCATCTCGTATCTCGGCCGCATGGATCTCGCCCATGTCGACCCGTCCGAGATCGGCAACACGGTCATGGGCAAGGGCGAGGGCGAGGGTGCGCGCGGCGACAAGCCCGACGCCGTCGCGGCCAACGTGGTCTCCCGTGGCCTCCTGCGTGGATCGGCCGATCGGCTCACCCTGATCCAGGGCGGTCCGGCCGGCGGCGCGGTCGGGGTGGGAGCGTCCTCGGCCGGCGTCACAACTCCGGCAGGCGGCGTGGTCCATGCAATGCGCGGTGCCACGGCGTTGAAGTCCGAACCGATCCTGGCCGGCATCGCAGAGACATTGGTCGAGGCACTACCCTTCGCCAAACCCGAGCGTACGGTCTCCGACCGCCGCGCGGAGGCGAAAATGAAGGGTTATGTCGGCGAGGCCTGCCCCGAATGCGCGAACTTCACCCTCGTGCGAAACGGAACCTGCCTCAAATGCGACACGTGCGGCTCGACCACGGGTTGCTCGTGACGTCATGACGGACATGACTGGTGCGGAAGGAGTCGATGTTCGTCCGCGTTACCAGGAACGGTGTCAGCGACGGTGAGCGATATGTGTCCGCGGCAACCATGACAAGGGAGGCCGTCCGGGTCGGACGGCCTGAATGGGAAACGTGTGAGTCCAAACACCGCCGAGACCAATATCGGAACAGTGCCCTCTCGGGTTGGATCGTTTGGGTTAGGCGGTGTGGTTCGGGTGTGAATCAGGGGATCGGCGTCTGAGGGAGGCGTGCGATGCCTTCAGCCCTCAGCTCTCACGTGAGGGCAGGTTCGGCTGCGGTCGCAGCCCGGTCGCGTACGCCCACGGCCTCCGCCAGCAGTTCGGCCACGAGGTCGGCCTGGGAGACGATGCCGACGAGCCGATCGTCCGGACCGACGACAGGCAGGTGTGATAGGCCGTCATCGGACATCCACGGCACGAGGTCGGCGATAGGCGTGTCGGCGCGGACGGACCGGACGGGGCTGGTCATGATGTCCTCGACGCTGCCGTGCGGGGCGCGGCCACGGGCCAGGGTGAGGGCGAGGCGCCGCGCGACCCCGAGGCGCGGTCCGGGCCGCTCCCACACGGTCTTGTCGAGGAGGTCCGTCTGCGTGACGATCCCGAGGATGCGAGCGCCTTCGTCGGTCACCGGCAGCGCTTTGACGCGGTGGTGGCGCAGGAGGCCGAGAGCTTCGTGCAGGGGCGCTTGCGGCGCCACGGCGATGACGTTGCGGGACATGATGGCCGCGCAGGTGATCGGGCCGGCGGCACGCCTCCGATACCCTTCGAGCTGAACTCGCCCCAGGATCGCCGCGAGGTCGTCGCGTGCCACATCCAGGACGCCATCATACGCGGCCAGGACCGCGTCCAGGTCTGCGTGGGTGACGCTCCGGGTGGACGGCGCTGGATCGGCGGTGCCGTGCCCGGGGGCGGCCCGGTGCGGATAGGCCCGTCCGGTGAGGTTGTTGAACACGATCGCGACGGCGAGGATCGCGACCGAATTGGCGCCCACGGGCCATAGGACGAAACCGTAGCCGAGGTCGTGGATGGCCGGGCCGCCGAGTACCGCCGTGAGGGCGACGGCGCCGCTCGGCGGGTGAAGGCAGCGCAGGGTCGTCATCAGGGCGATGGCAGTGCCGATCGCCACCGACGCCGCCGCGAGGGGATCCGGGATCGCGGCCGCGGCCGTGACGCCGACGAGGGCCGCGACGCCGTTGCCGCCGAGGATTGACCAGGGTTGGGCGAGCGGGCTCGCCGGGACGGCGAAGAGCAGAACCGCCGAAGCGCCCATGGGGGCGATGAGCACCGGCAGCACCGCGTCGGCTCCGAGGGCGAGGCGGGCGATCAGCCCCGTGACCAGGATGCCGACGAGGGCACCTGCCGCCGCACGCAGGCGCTCGCGCCGGCTCGGCGGCGGAGTGTCCGGCAGGAGCTGACGCAGGAACAGTCGCATCGTCGGAGCGGGCCTCGGCGTTCTATTTAGGCGGAAGGCTGCCGACCGATTCGTAGCGGGAGAGCGTGGCGCGGCAATCGGGGCCGAGCGTGACCGGTGTGATCACGACGCGCACGGCGCGCCCCGGGGCGCGCCGATTGGTTGTCAGGCGAAGGCCGATCCTAGACGGCGCGAGCCTGATGCAGGTGCTCGATCTGCTGCTGGGTGTAGCCGAGGTCGAGCAGCACTTCGTCGGTGTGCTCGCCGAGCAGCGGCGAGGCCTTGATGTCGACGCTCATGTCCGAGAACTTGATCGGGCTGCCGACGGTCAGGTACGAGCCGAGCTTCGGGTGCTGCACCTCGACGACGGTGCCGCTGGCGCGGAGCGACGGATCGACGGACAGTTCTTTCATCGACAGGACCGGCGAGCACGGGATATCGAACTTGCGCAGGATGTCGACGGCCTCGAACTTGGTCTTGTCGGCGAGCCAGGCCTCGATGACCGCGAACACGTCGAAGATCTTGTCCTGGCGGGCGCGGGCGGTGTTGTAGGCCGGATCATCGATCCACTCCTCCTTGCCGATGGCCTTGCAGATCGGCGCCCAGGCATGACCCTGGATGGTGAAGTAGATGTAGGCGTTGGGGTCGGTCTCCCAGCCCTTGCACTTGAGCACCCAGCCGGGCTGGCCGCCGCCGCCGGCGTTGCCGCCGCGCGGCACCACGTCGGTGAATTCGCCGTGGGGATATTGCGGGTATTCCTCGAGGTAGCCCAGGGCATCGAGGCGCTGCTGGTCGCGCAGCTTCACCCGGCAGAGGTTGAGCACCGAATCCTGCATCGACACGGCGACCTTCTGGCCGGTGCCGGTCTTGTTCTTGTGGTGGAGCGCCGTGAGGATGCCGATGGCGAGATGCATGCCGGTGTTGGAATCGCCGAGCGCGGCGGCGCTGACGGTGGGCGGCCCATCCCAGAAGCCCGTGGTGGAGGCAGCACCCCCGGCGCACTGCGCCACGTTCTCGTAGACCTTGAGGTCCTCGTAATGGTGACCGTCCGAGAAGCCCTTCACCGAGGCGAGGATCATGCCCGGGTTCAGTTCCTGAATGCGCGCCCAGGAAAAGCCCATGCGATCGAGGGCACCGGGGCCGAAATTCTCGACCATCACGTCCGACTGCCGGATCAGCGTCTCCAGGACTTCCTTGCCCTCGGGCGTCTTGGTGTCGAGGGTGAGCGAACGCTTGTTCGAATTCAGCATGGTGAAGTAGAGGGCGTCGGCATCCTCGACGTGGCGCAACTGCGTGCGGGTCACGTCGCCGGAGCCCGGTCGCTCGACCTTGATCACGTCGGCGCCGAACCAAGCGAGCAATTGCGTGCAGGCGGGTCCGGCCTGGACGTGGGTGAAGTCGATGATCTTGATACCCTCGAGCGGCTTGCTCATGGTGGCGTTCTCCCTGATCGGTCGGTGACGGACACGCTGGTCTGTTGAAAGGCCCGCTTTGCTGCGGGTCTGGTGTTGGCCTTGGCGGCTTGTGGCCCGGTCAGGCCGTCTCCACCGCGCCCTGGGGCAGGACACGGGATTCCAGTTCGGCGACGCGGCGGCGCAGGTCGCGCTCCTCGGTCCAGCGCCGCGTCTCGTCGCGGATGATGGCGGCGATGCCCGTCACCGCGCCGTCGGGGCGGTGCAACAGCCCCACCGTGAAGGCGATGGAGAGCGCATGGCCGTCCTTGTGGATCGCCGGAACCCGCAGAACGTCGGCGCCGTACTTGGTGATGCCGGTCCGCATGGTCTCGAAGTAGCCGTCCCAATGGCGCCGGCGCTGGCGCTCCGGGGTGATGAGATCGAGGGACTGGCCCATCGCCTCCGCGGCCGTGTGGCCGAAGATACGCGTGGCGGCGGCGTTCCAGACCACGATGGCGCCCGACGGATCGGACACCACCACGGCATCGCCGATGGCTTCCACCAGACCGAGGACGTCGAACGCCTGTGCGGGGGCTCCACCGGGATCAACCATCGTTCAGCGCGTGCTCAGGGTGTCTTCGCTGCGCAGCACCACAGACGTTCGCAAGTGCAGCAAGGACGGAACGAAGTGGCGTCGAGGGATCGTCACGCGCATGATCGGTTCCTCCGGGCTTTGATTCGACATCGACGGGAACGAGAGCCGCAACGACAGTCTCCTGGGCGTGACGAGGACTTGCTTTTTCTGTCCGCCCGTTGTTGGTATTTGGTATGCCAAGCATTTCGGACTGTCAACCGACCAGCCTGCCCGCCTCGGAGGAGCTGTCCTGCTCTCCGCCACTCGCGGGCGCCAAAGCGCCGCTCGGTCCGGCAGCGTCAGCGGGTTCGGCCGCCGTCGACGCGGCGGCCGGCCGTGGTCCAGGCATTCGGATCACCCAGGACGCGGCCTATCGCTTCACCGTGGATTTCGGCGGCCTCGCCGCGGTCCTGTCCGTCGACGAGGCGCCCCCCGCCGGTGAGGGGTTCGGTCCTTGCCCGGAACAGCTCCTCGTGGCGGCGGTCTCGAACTGCCTGTGCGCCTCCATGGTGTTCGCCCTCGGCAAGTTCCGCCAGGAGGCGGGCGGCGTGACGGCGGATGCCCATTGCCGGATCGTGCGAAACGCCGAAGGGCGCCTGCGGATCGGCGGAATCGAGGTCGCCATCGCGCTGGGCGCATCGGCCGAGGCTATGCCGCGCCTCGACCGGGTGCTGGAGCAGTTCGAGCGCTTCTGCACCGTGTCGCAGAGCGTCGAGGCCGGAATTCCCGTGGCGGTGACCGTCGCGGACGGCACCGGGCGGCGCCTGCGCTGACACCGAATCGAGATCACAGCGAAGGGAACATCAGCGATGCCCGAGACCGACCGCTCACGCGCCGAGGCACCCGAAGACCTCGCCCGCCTCTTCCATGCCCGCGCCAATGCGGGTGATGTCGAGGGTCTGGTCGCCCTCTACGAACCCGAGGCCGTCGTGGCGGCCGGCGCCGTCGTGGCCACGGGCCATGCCGAGATCCGGACGTTCTACGCCGACCTGCTTGCGCGCAAATCGAACTTTCCGGCCGTCGAGGCCCTGCCGGCTCTGCGCAACGGCGACCTCGCCATGACCTTCGCGCGCCTGCCCAATGGGCAGATCTCCGTGGAGACGGCGCGCTTGCAGGCCGATGGCGGCTGGCTCTGGGTGATCGACCAGCTCAAGATCAAACCTCTCACCCCGGCGGACGCCGCGTGACCCGGACCCTCGCCGGTCCGACGGAACCCGACGCCGTCGTCCTCGCGCCGGAGCTCACAGGGCGACTCGGCTTCGCCCATCGCCTGCCGACGGCGACACCCCTGCCGCCCGGCCGGCACGCCCTCGGCCTGTTCGACAATCGTGACGCTGTTCTAGTGGTGCCCGAGGGGTTGGCGCCCGGCCGACCCGTGCCGTTGGTGGTGCTGTTCCACGGCGGCGGCGGCAGCGCGGAGCGGATCCTGCCGATGCTTGAGGCCCATGCTGCAGCGGAGGGGTTCCTGCTGCTGGCGCCCCAATCGCTGTTCCCGACCTGGGATCTCGTGATCGGCGGCCATGGCCCGGATCGGGAGCGCCTGTCCGTGGCCCTGGCGGCGGTGGCGGCGCGGTTTCCCCTCGATCCGGCGCGGCTCGTCTTCGCGGGGCATTCTGACGGCGGCAGCTACGCCCTGTCCCTCGGCCTCGCCAACGGCGACGTGGTCACCCACGTCGTCGCATCCTCGGCCGGGTTCCTATCCGTACACCTGCAGGTCGGTGCGCCCCGGATCTTCGTCTCCCACGGCACCCGCGACGAACAGATCCCCATCGACCGCAGCGCCCGCGTCCACGTCGCACGCCTGCGTGCCGCCGGCTACGCCGTGACGGCGGTCGAGTATGACGGCCCGCACGCCCACCAGCCGGAGATCGTCGCCCAGGCGGTGGCTTTCCTTCGCGCAACGGTGGAAACTTGAGCTGCTAGGCTCGTCAGGACCGCAACCGTGAAACGGCCTCCTCCGCCCGTAGGTCGGCGAGGTCGGCTGGTGCGACGGCATCGAGCGGCTCGGGGAAGGGAGCCGGGTCGGGACGGCAGAACGCCAACGTCGAACATACGACTTCTAGCTCGACTGTTATATCATTTCAAATAGGAGATTCATTTCAGTAGCGGTGTCAGGCGCTGCTGAGACCCGACGCATATGATCGGCGGCGTCATGGGAGGTTTGGCGATGTCGGATGACGAGGCACTGTATGCGCCAGCGGTCCCACGCAACCGGGAGCCCATCGGCGCGGCTTTGGCTAGCGTTCTGCCGCGCTTCGGCACCGTGCTGGAAGTGGCGAGCGGCACGGGTGAGCATGCCCTCCACTGGGCGGCGACGTTTCCCCATCTGATCTGGCAGCCGAGCGATCCGGACCCGGTAGCACGGCGCAGCATCGTCGCCCACACCCGCGCGGCGGCATGCGCCAATCTCCGTCCCCCGCTGGACCTCGACGTGTCCATGCCGCATTGGCCGATATCCCGCGCCGATGCCATCGTGTGCATCAACATGATTCACATCGCACCCTGGGCCGCGACGCCAGGGTTGATGGCCGGCGCCGTCCGCTTGCTGCCGCCGGGCGGGGTACTGGTCCTGTACGGTCCATTCCGAGAGCACGGAGTACGGCTCGCGAACAGCAACGCCGCCTTCGACGCAGACCTGCGCGCCCGCGATCCGGCCTGGGGGCTGCGCGACCTCTCGGCCGTGACCCGTGCTGCCGAAGCCCACGGCCTCGCCCTCTCCCAGCATGTCGCCATGCCGGCCAACAACCTGTTCGTGGTGTTTCGCAAGGTTGATCCGGCGCGATGAAGCGCCTGGATGCGTGCCGGATCGCACCCTCGCCCTCGAAGGAGAATGAACGTTCATTGACGTGAGAATGAACGTTCATTATACAGATGGGACAAGCAGGAGTTGGTGATGGTCCTTCCCCATCGTGGCCGCTGGCCGGAATTCGACGCCTTGGAGACCGAGGCCCCGTCCGCCGGGCGCCCCGTGGCGCTCCTCCGCGCGGTCTTCACCCCGGCGAACCTCGTGGTGATGGGCACCCTGGCCTTTGGCTGGCTCGCCCTCATCGGCTGGACGGGCGCCGGGCCGGACAGCTGGCAGGCCCGTGTCTGCGCCGACCTCGACCTTCAGCCCCGCGCCTGCGCCATGGTTCAGTCCTCCGGGACGGCCTCGTGAGCGCGGCCCTCGGCACCGTCATCGACGCGAGGAGCGGTCAGGCGGCGCGGCGCGAGCACATCCTCGACGCGGCGGAAGCCTGCTTCGTGCGCAATGGCTTCCACCGCACCACCATGCAGGATTTGGCCCGCGAGGCGGCCATGAGCCCGGGCAACTTCTACCGCTACTTCGAATCCAAGGAGGCGTTGATCCTCGGGTGGGCCGAGCGCGAGCGCGAGCGCGGCGTCGTCCTGGTCGAGAACCTGGAGCGGGCGGGCGACCGGCGCGCGGCCTTCCTGGGCGTCATCACGCAGTATTTCGAGCGAGTCACGCGCGAAGCTGCGGTGCTGCGCCTCGACATCTGGTCGGAAGCGACGCGCAACCCGGCCATCGCCGCCATGACGAAGAGCGCCGACGCCGAGGCCCGCGACTGGTTCATCGAAACCCTTGCGGCGCTGGCCACCGACCCGGCCTGCGATCCGCACGCGGTCTACGCAATCCTCGATCCCCTGATGAAGGGGCTCGTCGTCAGCCGGGCCCTGATCCCGGGCTTCGATACGGCCGTTGCGGCGGCGCATCTCCGGGCCACCATCGAGGCCGGTCTTGCCGGCCGCCTCCCTGCCCCATCCCCCTCGGAGCCGACCTGATGATCCCGTTGCGCGCACGGACCCTCGGCGCCGTCCTCCTGTCGTTGTCCGCTGCCGGCCCGGCATCCGCCGACGTGGCCCCCGTGAAGGCCCCGCCCCTCCCCGCCGTCAGTGTGGTCGAGGCCCAGCGTCGCGAGATCGTCGAGACCGTGACGGTCACCGGAACTCTGGTCCCGCGCGACGAAATCCTGGTGACGCCGGAGATCGACGGCACCCGCATCACCGAAGTGCTCGCGGAGGAAGGCATGCGGGTCGAGCGCGGCCAGGTCCTGGCACGCCTGTCCCGCGACCTCATCGACCGGCAACTCGCCCAGCAGAAGGCGCTCATCGACAAGGCGGCGGCCTCCGTGCCCCAGGCCCAGAGCACCATCGAGCAGGCCGAGGCCGCCGAGACGGAGGCCCGCCTGTCCCACGACCGCGCCCGCCAATTGCTCCAGACGGGCAATGGCACCGCCGTGATCCTGGAAGGCCGCACCTCCGTGCTGCGCCAGGCGGAGGGCAAGCTCGCGTTCGCCCGCAACGGCCTCATCATCGCCAAGGCCGAACTCGCCCAGGCGCAGGCCGTGCGCGACGAGCTCGAGCTGCGCCTTGCCCGAACGGAAATCCGTGCCCCGGAGGCCGGCATCGTCAGCCGTCGTACGGCCCGCGTCGGCATGGCAGCCTCGGGGACGGCCGAGCCCCTGTTCCGCCTCATCGCCCGCGGCGAGATCGAGCTCGAGGGCGAGGTCATCGAGACCAGGCTGCCGCAGATCCTGGAGGGCAAGCCCGCTTGGATCGTACTCGGCGACGGCGAGCGGGTGGAGGGCAGCGTGCGCGCCATCTATCCGGAGGTCGACAAGGCGAGCCGGCTCGGCAAGGTTCGGGTGCGCCTCGACGCCGACTCGCGCCTGCGCATCGGCACCTTCGCGCGCGGCGGCGTCGAACTCGCCCGCACCCGCGACGTCACCGTGCCCCAGGCCTCCATCCTTTACGGCGCCGATCGGCGCAGTACCGTGCTGGTCGTGACTGGCGACCGGGTCGAGTCCCGCCTGGTCCGCACGGGCCTGTCCGACGACGACAGCATCGAGGTCCGCCAGGGCCTCGCAGAAGGCGAGCAGGTGGTCGCCCGCGCCGGCTCCTTCCTGCGAGACGGCGACCGCGTGCGCCCCATCGCGGTCGCCGGCCCGGCCGCCTTCGTGGCGGCGACGCCTTCGCCGCTGGCCACCGCTGAGGCCGGCGTTCCGTAGGGTCGCAATACCTCGATCCGGCCTGCGAACACGAACCTGCCTGAACGCATGCCGTATTCTCTCGCAGAAGCACCCTGACCGATGCGCCTGAACATCTCGGCTTACGCGATCCGCAAGCCCATCGGCCCCCTTGTCCTGTTCCTCGTGCTCATCGTCCTCGGCCTCTTCAGCTTCCGAGGCCTCGCCGTCACGCGCATGCCCAACGTCGACGTACCCATCGTCTCCGTGGCGATCACGCAGGCCGGCGCGGCGCCCTCCGAGCTGCAGACTCAGGTGACGAAGTGGGTCGAGGATTCCATCGCGGGCGTGCGCGGGGTCAAGCACATCACCTCGTCGATCACCGAGGGCTCGTCCGTCACCACCGTCGAGTTCCGCCTCGAGGTGAACACCGACCGGGCCGTCAACGACGTCAAGGACGCGATCTCCAAGATCCGCATCAACCTGCCGCGCACCATCGACGAGCCGGTGATCAGTCGCGTCGAGATCGCCGGTCTGCCGATCCTGGTCTACGGCGTCACCGCCCCCGCCATGCTGCCGGCCGACCTGTCCTGGCTGGTGGAGGACAAGATCGCCCGCACCCTCCAGGGGGTGAAGGGGGTCGGCGGCGTCGAGCGCGTCGGTGGCGTCGCCCGCGAGATGCGCGTGGTGCTCCAGCCCGACCGGCTCTTGGCGTTGGGCATCACGGCGGCGGACGTGAATCGGCAGCTGCGCATCACCTCCGCCGACATGGCGGGCGGGCGCGGCGAGGTCGGCGGACGTGAACAATCGATCCGGACGCTTGCCGCCTCCCGCACCCTGCGAGACCTCAAGGCCACCTCCATCGTCCTGCCCGGCGGCCGCAAGGTGCGCCTCGACGACCTCGCCACCGTGGAGGATTCCATTGAGGAGCCGCGCACCTTCGCGCGCTTCAACGGCAATCCCGTGGTGGCGTTCACGGTCTCGCGCGGTTCGGGCGCCAGCGACGCCGAGGTGGCGGCGGCGGTGGAGAAGAAGATCGCCGAATTCGCCACCACCTACCCCGACCTCGTGTTCGAGCAGATCGATTCCTCGGTCTCGGCCACCATCGGCTCCTACGATTCGGCCATGCACACCCTCATCGAGGGCGCGGTGCTCGCCGTCATCGTGGTGTTCCTGTTCCTGCGCGACTGGCGCGCGACGCTCATCGCGGCCGTCGCCCTGCCGCTCTCGGTGTTCCCGACCTTCTGGGCCATGGACGCCATGGGGTTCACCCTCAACGGCATCTCCCTGCTGGCCATTACCCTGGTCACCGGCATCCTCGTCGACGATGCCATCGTGGAGATCGAGAACATCGTCCGGCACATGCGGCTCGGCAAATCGCCCTACCGCGCCGCCATCGACGGCGCCGACGAGATCGGCCTCGCGGTCATCGCCATCACGGCGACCCTCATCGCGGTGTTCGCGCCGGTCTCGTTCATGGGCGGCATCGCCGGACGCTACTTCATCCAGTTCGGCCTCACCATCGCGGTGTCGGTGTTCATGTCGCTTTTGGTGGCACGCCTGATCACGCCGATGTTGGCTGCCTATTTTTTGCGCGATCATGGCCATGCGGAGGAAGCGGAGGGCCCGGTGATGCGGGCCTACGGCCGCCTCGTCGGCTGGTCCGTGCGCCACCGCTTCATCACCCTGATCGTCGGTCTGGCCCTGTTCGCCGGCTCCCTCGCCTCCACGGGCCTGCTGCCCTCCGGGTTCGTGCCGAAGCAGGACATGGCCCGCACCCTGCTCATGGTCGAACTCGCCCCCGGCGCGCGCCTCGCCGACACCATCGCGGCCTCCGACCGGGTGGCGGCGCGCATCCGCGCCCTGCCGGAGGTGGTCTCGGTCTTCGTCGACGGCGGGCGGCAGGTCGGCGGTAAGAAGGAGACGCGCCTCGCGACCTTCATCGTCAACCTGACGCCGAAGAACCAGCGCACGAAAAAGCAGGGCGCCGTGGAGGCCGAGATCTCGGCCCTCATCGCCGAGGAGCCGGACATCCGCTCGTGGGTGCTTCGCGATTCGGGCCAGCGCGATCTCGCCCTCGTGGTCGGCGGCCCCGACACGGCGGTGGTCTCGGAGGTCGCCGCCCGGCTTCAGCGCGACATGGCGGCGATCCCCCACCTCGTCTCGGTGATGTCGACGGCGCCCCTCAACCGCACGGAGGTCCGCATCCGCCCGAAGGAGGGCTCGGCCGCCGATCTCGGCGTCTCCACCGATGCCATAGCGGAGACCGTGCGGGTGGGAACCATCGGGGACATCGGCCTGAACCTCGCGAAGTTCAACGCCGCCGACCGGCAGGTGCCGATCCGGGTGCAACTGCCCGAGAGCGCGCGCGGCACCGTCGCGCGCCTGGAGACCCTCAAGGTTCCGGCCAAGAACAACGCCGCCGTGCCCCTGGCGGCCGTCGCCGACATCGAACTCGGCCAGGGGCCGGGCGCCATCGACCGCTACGACCGCGTGGTCCGCGTCGCCGTGGAGGCCAACATGGAGGGGTCGGATGCGCTGGGCTCCCTCATCGCCCAGGCTCTCGATACCCCGACGGCGAAGAACCTCCCGCCCGGCGTGACCATCCGCCAGACGGGCGACGCCGAGATCATGGGCGAGGTGTTCTCGGGGTTTCTCATGGCCATGGGCGCCGGAATCATGATGGTCTACGCCGTCCTCGTGCTGCTGTTCGGCTCGTTCCTGCAGCCCCTCACCATCCTGTTCTCCCTGCCGCTCTCCATCGGGGGCGCCATCCTGGGCCTGCTCCTGCTCAACATGCCCATCTCCATGCCGGTGGTCATCGGCATCCTGATGCTCATGGGTCTGGTGACGAAGAACGCCATCATGCTCGTGGACTTCGCCGTCGAGGAGATGGCCCGGGGCGTCGACCGGGTCACCGCCATCGTCGATGCCGGCCGCAAGCGCGCCCGCCCGATCATCATGACGACCCTCGCCATGGCGGCCGGCATGGTGCCCTCCGCCATGGCCCTCGGCGTCGGCGGCGAGTTCCGCGCGCCCATGGCGGTAGCGGTGATCTCGGGGCTGATCGTCTCGACCCTGCTGTCCCTGGTGTTCGTGCCGGCGGTGTTCCTGCTAATGGACAGCCTCGGCAACGTCCTCGGCCGCCTCCTTGGCCGTATCGTCGGGGCCCGCGACGAGGCCCCGGACAGCTCCGTCTCCTACGGGGTGTGAGGAGACGGACGACGCGTCTCGAACGAACAACGCGCCTTCCCGGGGTTCCTCGCCCCGCTCGCCTTCGGCATGAACCCTCGCACGAGTGGCGCGGGTTCCTCCCGCTGTCAGGAGCGGGAGCGCGGCGGTGCACCACGCCGGTGGTTGCGATTCTCGGAAGGAGACCGTTCGGATAGGTCAGCGGCGACCGGGGGGATTCCTTTCTCCAGTCCGGTCGGGCTGGCCGACAGTTTGCATACAGTTTCTCGTCCGGGCTCGGCCCACCGAAGGAACCTGTGTGCGCATGATCGATTCAACGACGCGTCGGACCACGCCCGCCCACGCCAAGGGACGCCTTCTCGCGATCACCCTGCTGTCGGGTCTGATGATGCCGGCGGCCCTCGCGCAGGGCGTCCTCAAGATCGGGATGACCGCCTCCGACATTCCGCTGACCACCGGTCAGGCCGACAATGGCGGCGAGGGTATGCGGTTCACCGGCTATACGGTCTATGACGGCCTCATCAACTGGGACCTGTCCTCGGCGACGAAGCCCTCGGTGCTGGCGCCGGGCCTCGCCACGAGCTGGACCGTGGACCCGGTCGACAAGACCAAGTGGACGTTCAAGCTGCGGGAGGGCGTGACCTTCCACGACGGCTCGCCCTTCACCGCCGAATCGGTGGTGTGGAACCTCGACAAGCTCCTCAAGACAGACGCGCCGCACTTCGATCCGCGCCAATCCGCGCAGGGGCGCTCCCGCATCCCGGCGGTGGCAGGCTACCGCGCCGTCGATCCGACCACCCTCGAGGTGATCACCAAGAATCCCGATGCCACCCTGCCCTACCAGATCGCCTGGATCATGATCTCCTCGCCGGCCCAGTGGGAGAAGCTGGGCAAGAGCTGGGATGCCTTCGCCAAGGCCCCATCTGGAACCGGTCCGTGGAAAATGACGTTGTTCGCGCCGCGCGAGCGCGCCGAGATGGTGCCGAACAAGGCGTACTGGGACACGGCGCGGGTGCCCAAGCTCGACAAGCTCGTGCTGGTGCCCCTGCCGGAAGCCAACGCCCGCGTGGCCGCGCTCCGCTCGGGCCAGGTCGATTGGATCGAGGCGCCGCCGCCCGACGCCGTGGCGTCGCTGAAAGGCGCCGGCTTTTCCATCGTCACCAACGCCTATCCGCACAACTGGACCTGGCATCTGTCGCGCGTCGAGGGCTCGCCGTGGAACGACATCCGCGTGCGCAAGGCCGCCAACCTCGCCGTCGACCGCGAAGGCATGAAGGAGATGCTCAACGGCCTGATGATCCCGGCGCAGGGCTTGATGCCGCCGGGCTCGGCCTGGTTCGGCAAGCCGACCTTCAAACCGGGCTATGATCCGGAAGCCGCCAAGAAGCTCCTGGCGGAGGCCGGCTACGGGCCGAAGAAGCCCATCGTCACGAAGATCCTCATCGCGCCGTCCGGATCGGGCCAGATGCAGCCCCTGCCGATGAACGAACTCATCCAGCAGAATCTCGCCGACATCGGCATCAAGGTCGAGTTCGAGGTGGTGGAGTGGAACACCCTCATCAACCTGTGGCGCGGCGGCGCGAAGGCGGACATGTCCCGCAACGCCACGGGCATGAATTTTTCGTACTTCATCCAGGACCCCTTCACGGGGTTCATCCGCCATCTCCAATGTAACCTTGCTGCGCCCAACGGCACCAACTGGGGCCATTACTGCGACCCCGAGATGGACAAGCTGTTCGACGCGGTGCGCACCACCTTCGATCCGGCAGAGCAGACCAAGGTGCTGGAGAAGGTCCACGAGAAGTACGTCGACGAGGCCCTGTTCCTGATGGTGGCGCACGACACCAATCCCCGGGCCATGAGCTCGAAGGTGAAGGGCTTCGTCCAGGCGCAGAACTGGTTCCAGGACTTCTCGCCGATCTCCATGGGCAAATGACCGGAGGCGCATCCATGTCGCCCCCACCCGATCACCTCATCCTGAGGCGCCGGAGCGAAGCGGAGGCCTCGAAGGAGGCCTCCAGCCTCTGCCGAGGCCGTTGGAACCATCCTTCGAGGCCCGCTTCGCGGTCACCTCAGGATGAGGGCTGCGGGCGGGACGGCCCACTCGCTGAGGTGTCCCCATGCTGAGATTCATCCTCCAGCGCCTCCTCACCGTCACGCCCGTGGCGCTGGGCGTCAGCGTGGTGTGCTTCCTCCTCGTCCACCTCGCCCCCGGCGACCCGTTGAGCGCCGTGCTTCCGGTGGACGCCACGCAGGAGACCATCGACGCCATGCGGGCGGCCTACGGCTACGACAAACCACTGCTCGTCCAGTACGTGATCTGGCTCTGGCACGTGCTCCAGGGCGATCTCGGCATCTCCATCGCCACCGGGCGGCCCGTGGCACAGGAGGTCGGCCGCGCCGTGGTCAACAGCCTGATCCTCGCCTCCGTAGCGACGCTCATCGGTTTCACCTTCGGCATGGTCTTCGGCTTCGTCGCCGGATACTTCCGCAGCTCGATCCTCGACCGCCTCGCCTCCGCCGTGTCGGTATTCGGGGTCAGCGTGCCGCATTACTGGCTCGGCATGGTGCTGGTGATCGTGTTCTCAGCCCAGCTCGGCTGGCTGCCGCCCACCGGCGCCGGCCCGGACGGCTCGGGCAACTGGCGGCCGGATTTCGAGCATCTGCGCTACATCATCCTGCCGGCCCTCACCATGTCGGTGATCCCCATGGGGGTCATCGCCCGCACGGTCCGGGCCCTCGTGGGCGACATCCTGGCCCAGGATTTCGTCGGGGCGCTGCGGGCCAAAGGCATGAGCGAGTTCGGCGTGTTCCGGCACGTCGTCAAGAACGCGGCCCCCACGGCGCTGGCCATCATGGGCCTGCAGCTCGGCTACCTGCTCGGCGGTTCGATCCTCATCGAGACGGTGTTCGCCTGGCCGGGCACGGGCTTCCTCCTCAACGCCGCGATCTTCCAGCGCGACCTGCCCCTGCTGCAGGGCTCGATCCTCGTCCTGGCGATGTTCTTCGTCGCCCTCAACCTCATCGTTGACGTCGTGCAGACGGCGCTCGACCCGCGCATCGAGAGGGGCTGATGGCACACACGATCGCACCGGCCATCGACATCGCAGGCGGGGCTTCTCCCGCCTCGTCCACCCCCGACGCCTTCGTGGCCTCGCGGGGTTTCTGGGGGCAGGTCGGCCACAAGCTCGTCCGCGATCCCGTGGCGATGGTGGCGGCCTGCATCATCCTCGCCATCGTGGCCGTGGCGATCCTGTCGCCGTGGATCACCCCCATGGATCCGTATCGCGGCTCGATGCTGCGCCGGCTCAAGCCCATCGGCGACGCCACCTACATCCTCGGTTCGGACGAGCTCGGCCGCGACATGCTGAGCCGGCTGATGATGGGCGGACGCCTGTCGCTGTTCATCGGCGTCACCCCGGTCATCTTGGCCTTTGTCATCGGCTCGGGGATCGGGATCCTCGCCGGCTACGTCGGCGGCTGGGTCAATACCGTGTTGATGCGGACCGTCGACGTGTTCTTCGCGTTCCCGTCCGTGCTCCTCGCCATCGCGCTCTCGGGCGCGCTGGGGGCCGGTGTGTTCAACTCCATCGTCTCGCTGACCTGCGTGTTCGTGCCCCAGATCGCCCGCGTGGCCGAGAGCGTGACCACGCAGATCCGCTCGCGCGACTACGTCGATGCCGCCCGGCTGTCGGGTGCCTCGACGTTCACGATCCTCCGGGTGCAGGTGCTCGGCAACGTGCTGGGGCCGATCTTCGTCTACGCCACCAGCCTCATCAGCGTGTCGATGATCCTCGCTTCCGGCCTGTCGTTCCTCGGCCTCGGGGTGAAGCCGCCGGAGCCCGAATGGGGCCTGATGCTGAACACCTTGCGCACGGCGATCTACGTGAACCCCCTGGTCGCGGCGCTGCCGGGGCTCGCCATCTTCATCGTGTCGATCTCGTTCAACCTGTTCTCGGACGGGCTCCGGTCCGCCATGGAGGTGAAGTCGTGAGCGTCCTGACAGGTACCGTTCCGCACGACCGCGACCGGGGCGGCCCGGCCCAGCCCCTGCTCTCCATCGACGGGCTGGTGAAGCACTTCCCCGTCAAGAAGGGGATCGGCGGCAAGAAGGCTGTGGTCCGCGCCGTCGACGGCGTCGATTTCAACATCCTGAAAGGGGAGACCCTCGGGATCGTCGGCGAATCCGGCTGCGGCAAGTCAACGACGGCGCGGCTCATCATGGGGCTGATGCCGCACGATGCCGGCGAGTTGCTGTTCGACGGCGAGCGCATCGGCGGGCGCGCCCTCCCCTGGCGGGAGTTCCGCGCCCAGACCCAGATGGTGTTCCAGGACAGCTACGCCTCCCTCAACCCGCGCATGACCATCGAGGGCTCCGTGGCGTTCGGGCCGCGGGTGCACGGCGTGCCGAAACGCCAGGCCATCGAGCGGGCGCGCTCGCTCCTCGCCCGCGTCGGCCTGGAGCCCTCGCGCTTCGCCGCGCGCTATCCGCACGAACTTTCCGGAGGGCAGCGCCAGCGCGTGAACATCGCCCGCGCGCTGGCCCTGGAGCCGCGCCTCGTGGTCCTCGACGAGGCGGTCTCGGCCCTCGACAAGTCCGTGGAGGCGCAGGTGCTGAACCTGCTCATGGATCTCAAGCAGGAATTCGCCCTCACCTACCTGTTCATCTCCCACGACCTCAACGTCGTGCGCTTCATCTGCGACCGGGTGGCGGTGATGTATCTCGGTCAGGTGGTGGAGATCGGCCCCGCCGACACCGTTCTGGCCGACCCGGCCCATCCCTACACGGCGGCCCTCCTGTCCTCGATGCCCTCCATGGACCCGGACGCGCGCACCGAGGTGGCACCGCTGGCTGGCGACCCGCCCAACCCCATCGATCCGCCGGCGGGTTGCCGCTTCCACCCGCGCTGCACCCTGGTGGAGGAGGTGTGCCGGACGCGACCACCGTCCCTCGCCCCCGTCGATCCCCAGCACCGCGTTGCCTGTCTCGCCCGCCAGCCGGGCTCCGGCCACTCCGCCGCCCCCACCCTGTCGGTGGCCGCATGAGCCGGCCTCCTCATCACCGCAGGCTGACCGGATCGAGCGCGGGTTCCCGCTCCTTCAAGGAGAGGGACAGGGTGAGGTGTGTGACCTCTTCGGAGATGGATCACACCGCATCCCAATCCTCCCCTTCCAGGAGAGGGAGCCGGTTGCGCCCCACGATAGCCCGGAGGGCCCGCCCATGAGCAGCGGACTCGCAAGGGAGCCCGCCGTCGCCATCCGGGGCCTCCGCGTGGTGTTCGGCGGCGTGGTCGAGGCCGTGGATGGGGTCGATCTCACCCTGGAGCGCGGCCAGGCCGTGGCGCTCATCGGCGAATCGGGCTCCGGCAAGAGCGTGACCCTGCGTGCCATCATGCGGCTCAACCCCGAACGCAAGACGCGGATCGAAGGGGAGATCCTGGTCTCCGGCCATGATGTCATGAGGCTGTCCCCGAAAGCGCTCCGCGCCCTGCGGGGACGGGAAGTTGCGATGATCTTCCAGGAGCCGCTCCTCGCCCTCGATCCGGTCTACACCGTGGGGAAGCAGATCACCGAGGCGATCCGCCAGCACGAGACCATCGGCGCCGAGGCGGCGCGGCGGCGGGCCCTCGAATTGTTCGAGCGCGTCCGCATTCCGTCCCCGGAACGGCGCCTCGACGCCTATCCGCACGAGATGTCGGGCGGCATGCGCCAACGCGCTATGATCGCCCTCGCGCTCGCCTGCCGGCCGCAGGTGCTGCTCGCCGACGAGCCGACCACGGCGCTGGATGCCACGGTGCAGATCCAGATCCTGCTGCTCCTGCGCGAGCTACAGGCCGAACTCGGCCTCTCGACGCTCTTCGTCACCCACGACCTCGGCGCCGCCGTGGAGGTCGCCGACCGGATCGCCGTGATGTATGCCGGCCGCATCGTCGAGGAGGGCTCCGCCCGCGACGTGGTGCTCAACCCCCACCACCCCTACACCATCGGCCTCCTGCGCAGCCGCGCCGACGGGGCGCTCGCCAAGGGCTCGCGTCTGAAGACGATCCCGGGCTCGCCCCCGGACCTCGCCAACCGCCCGCCTGGCTGCCCCTTCGCCCCGCGCTGCTTCCTCGCGGAGGAAAGATGCCACGTCGACGCCCCCCCGGACGTCGCCGTCGCGCCGGGACACCGGGCGGCGTGCTGGCGTACGGACACGGCGCAGGCCGCGTTCCAGGGCGACCGGGCACGGGTCCTCGAAGCGGCTCACTAGACCGGCCGGTCCTTGGCCTTCGGACGGGGGCCACGGGTGCGCGCGTCTCCCTTCGTGGGGGAGCCCTCATCGATCAGCGAACAAGGAGCCCGCATGAGCACGGCACGGCACAACCTGCGCGTGGACGGCGCGCGCCTCTGGTCCACCCTCATGGAGACGGCGGCGTTCGGCGGAACCCCGGCGGGCGGCATCAACCGCCTCACCCTGTCGCTGGAGGACGGGCAGGTCCGCGACTGGTTCCGCAACGCCTGCGAGGCCGCCGGGCTGACCGTCGGCACCGACGAACTCGGCACCCAGTTCGCCCTCAGGCCGGGCCGGGACATGAGCCGGCGGCCCATCGCCACGGGCTCGCACCTCGACACCCAGCCGACGGGCGGGCGCTTCGACGGCATCCTCGGCACCCTGGCGGGGCTGGAGATGGTCCGTACCCTCAACGATGCGGGTATCGAGACGGAGGCGCCGATCCTGCTCGTCAACTGGACCAACGAGGAGGGCTCCCGCTACGCCCCCGCCACCATGGCGTCGGCCGCCCATGTGGGCACCTTCACGGTGGCCGACATCCTCGCCCGGGCGGATGCGGATGGGATCAGCGTGGCGGAGGCCCTGGCCCGCCTCGGCATCGTCGCCACGGAACCTACGGGGTCACGGGCCATCGGCGCTTTCGTCGAGCTTCACATCGAACAGGGGCCGATCCTGGAGGCGGAGCAGAAGACCATCGGGGTGGTGGAGGGCGGTCAGGGCATCATCTGGTTCGACGGCACGGTGACGGGATTCGAGAGCCATGCGGGCACCACGCCGATGCCGCGCCGACGCGACGCGCTCACCGGCCTCGCCGAAGTGGCCTTGGCCGTCGAGCGCATCGCCCACGCGCACGGCCCGAGCGCTGTCGCGACCATGGGCGAGGCGGTGATCGGCGCGCCGTCCCGCAACGTGATCCCCGGCCGGGTCCGCTTCACCCTCGATGTGCGTGATCCCCATGCCGCGACCCTCGACGCCATCGACACGGATCTGCGCGCGGCGCTCGCCGAGATCGCCGCACGTCGCAATCTCGCCATCACCCTCGACGCCGTGTGGCGCCAGGAGCCGGTGCCGTTCGATCCCCGCCTCGTCGCCCTCGTGGAGCGGGGCGCCGAGAGCCTCGGCCTGCCCCACCGCCGCATGGTCTCGGGCGCCTCGCACGACGCCTGCAACCTCGCTCTCCGGGTGCCCACCGCGATGATCTTCGTGCCGTGCAAGGATGGCATCAGTCACAACGAGTCCGAGTCGGCGACGCAGGCCGACTGTACCGCCGGGGCCGACCTCCTGCTCCAGACGGTTCTGACCCTCGCGAGCTCACCGGCGGCGCCTTGACGCCTCGGAGGACCGACGAACCGGCGGCGCGCTTTCCCTCCGCCGCCCCCTGCCGCGTGCCGAAGCTCCAAGGTGCAGATTGACAAGCGCCCGCTTCCAACCCCGGCAGTTCGTGCCGTCGCTCCCCCGGGCCGATCCGGCGGAATTGCGTTAGGGGGCGATCGCGCTGACAGCGATTACTGTCGCGGATCACTGGGGTCGGTAGCGATCCGACCACGGTCGTGGCATCGTAGCCGCGACAGCATTGCCTGCCTTCCTCGGTCTGGATCCGGAAATGCAATCGGTCCGTGTGTGGTGTCACACGAAAACGCGCATACGCTCGTGAACCGGCCTGCGCCGTACCCGTTGGAAGGGAGCAGCTCCACCTCGCCAAGGACCACGCCCGTGACACCGAAACTCCTCGTCGGCGCCCTCATCCTCTCCTTCGGAACCGTCAGCGCCGCCGTGGCACAATCTCCGGCCGAAACTGGGACTGGCGGGGATGTCACGACCACATCGCGCGCCGCCAACACCACCTCGGTCGGCCAGACCAAGCCTCCCGGCGCCGCAGCGGGCGGAGAAGTCGACCGGAATGCCGATCGGCTCACGAATCAGCAGAAGAAAGACAACGAGATCACCAAAGGCATCTGCATCGGCTGCAATTGACCGCACGCTGGGGTTTACGGGCTTCAGAGAGGCTAAGCCAGTATCCGGAAGTCCAGCCATTGGCGAAGTAAGCCTGTGGAGGAGGCATCGATGAAGTTGGGCCACGTGGCCGGCGGGGTTTCCATCGAATCGGTGTCGCCTCATTGGATTGGAGCGTCGCCTCTGCGGGTGCTCATCCCTGCCCTGCACCCGCATCGTCGGTTTCACGAAAGCTGTGCGGCTTCGATGGTGCGGACCGCATTCCATGCGACGGAGCGGCGCCGGTGGCCTCGCGGCTCGGACCGCTCCGATCGACTGAATTCGCCCGCGATAGAATCTTTCCGCGTGACTGGCTGAACGCCCGCGTCCAAGCGCCGAACGACATTTGTACGGTTCGGATCACTCACACACGCAGCGCGGCAAGTAGCGTCAAGATTTCGCGTAGGAAGTTGAGCAAGCGCGTAAAACGTGGACAATTTCCATTGCAAGGCTGCGGGACCGAGCCCTTCAATAAGAAATAATTACTATGAAATTCCTCCTACTTTCTAACTTGAATTAGTTTTCTGAATGGTATCTAAGTAAGGATACCGAATCTCGCACAAACGATCAAACCCAGTACCCGACAGGCAAATGAAACAGTCCTTTCGATACAGGCCCCGCCATGCCCCCGCATCTCGATCAAACCGGTTTACAGAATAGACTTCTGGCCAATCTGCGGCCGGATCTATTCGAGGCGCTCGCTCCACATCTCACGTCCGTATCGCTGGACCAGCATCATGTCGTCGAAACGTCCCTCGAGACGATCTCGCATGTGTGTTTTCCTGGCCCGGGTATCATTTCTATTGTCGCTCGAACGCCAGGCGATATCGGAATGGAAACGGGTTTGGTTGGCCCGGAGGGTATGACGGGCCTTCCGCTTCTCTACGGGGTCGAGCAGGCGCCGTACGATGCTTTCGTGCAGATCCCATGTCGGGTTCTACGTATCCCGGCCTCAGACTTTAAGGAGGCTTTGGCCGCGAACCGCATCCTGCATCTGCATCTGCTGCGCTACGCCTATGCCTTTTCGATCCAAGTGGCGCAGACGGCTCTGTGCAACGGGCGCTTTCCCATCGAACAGCGCCTGGCCCGTTGGTTGCTCATGAGCCACGACCGCCTCGGTCGCGAGGACATCACACTGACGCACGAGTTCCTGTCCCTGATCCTCGGCGTGCGCCGCGCCGGCGTGACGATGGCTCTGCACGGCCTCGTAGCCCGGGGAGCCGTCGCGATCCATCGCGGCATGATCGTGATCCGCGATCGCGCCCTACTGCTCGGCACGGCAGCGGGTGCGTACGGGCTACCCGAATCCGTGTACGCCGACGTCATGCCGGGCGTGTCGGAGGCGCGCGCCGCTTGAGGGTTCGCGCCGGAGCCTCGACACAACACGACTTGTGCAACAATTCGAACCCGTGGGTTCCGCTTTCGGCGAAGAACTCGACAGCCGCTTCCCACGCGGCGAACATGGGAAAGGCCGATCCCAACATCAGGCCGGCGACCACACCGAGGGCACGGGCCAAGTCTCGGGAGGTCGGAGCGGTGAGCCCGACCAGTCGTGGCCGCGCATGCGTCCACCTTTTTCGCCGTCACCGGTTGGGAATGGTGGTGTCGTGGTCAACACTCGGCGCTCCGGGGCAAGGGATGCGCCGGTTCGCAGGTGTGTTCCATCCTCCGTATTCGTGTGGCCGCCTCGGGCGAGGTTGTGACGGCGTGAATGCAAACCTGTCGGCGGACGTTTCGAGGTCGGGCGTCCGAGGTCGGCGCGTCACGATCGGATTGATCGCGCTGGCCCGGTGATGTCCGCCAAGCTTAGAATGCCTGACAGAACGGCATCGCTGTGGCCCCGTCGGCGGCTCCTACCGGTTTGGCAATCCCCGCTGCTGCCGCTCGCGGCGGATGCTATCGGCCTGGGCCATGATCTGCTCTCGAAGGCCTTCGAGACCGTTTCGCGTCTTTTCGTGCCCAGCGCCAGCCAGCGACGGATCGAGGTAGCGCCGATCCCATTCCAGAACCATCGAGATCGTACTTGCCAGCTTCGTGACGTCGCCGAAGGCGTACTCGTTCACCGGCCGCCCAATCGTCTCGATAAGCGCGGCGAAAAGAGCCGGGTGCCCCGTCGGATCAAGATCGCGATGCGCTGCCAGATAGCTACGATAGCGCAACTGTCCAGCATAGAACCAGAATGCCGCCTCGTCTCCGCGACCCACCTCGAGAAGGGCCTGCGCCTTCGCCATCACGTCGCCCGGAGGAAGCCTTGCCGCGGCCTCGGCGCCGTCGGGCAGGCTGATCCCCTGTGCCGTCGCCGGGAAGGCCGGCAAGCAGGTCCATAGCGCAACGATCGACAACGCGCCGGCCCGGAGCCACGATCTGCGATCCACCATGCTACACCTCTTTCTTTCTACCGACGGTCCGGCATCACGGCTCGCCTTCGGTAGCTCCCCTCAGCTCCGGCTTAGAGCAGACGGTTCTGTTCGGCGCTCTTGAAGGGACGACGCGCTCGAAGAATTCCTACGCCCGCCAATCCGGGAGCGCTTCGGGCGTCCCTTCGAGCCAGCCCGGGATCGGCAGGCCGCGCTCTCTGAGGAAGCCTGGGTTGAACAGCTTCGAGGCGTACCGGGCGGCACCGTCGCACAGGATCGTCACGATGGTGTGGCCCGGACCGAGTTCCCGCGCCAGCCGGATCGCTCCCGCGACGTTGATCCCCGATGAGCCCCCGAGACTGAGGCCCTCCTCGCGCATGAGGCCGAAGACGTGGTCGAGGGCCTCGCGGTCGGGGATGCGGAATGAATGGTCCGGCCGAAAATTTTCGAGGTTGCGGGTCACCCGGCCCTGGCCGATGCCCTCTGTGATGGAGGAGCCCTCGGCCTTCAGGGTGCCGTCGGTGTAGTAGGCGTGCAGCGCCGAGCCCTCCGGGTCCGCGAGCGCGATGCGGATGCTGGGCTTCAGGGCGCGCAGGGCCTGCGCCGTGCCGGCCAGGGTCCCGCCGGTGCCGGCCGCGCAGACGAATCCGTTGACGGCGCCGTCCGTGCCGGCGAAGATTTCCGGGCCGGTGGTCTCGACATGAGCCTGCCGGTTGGCGACGTTGTCGAACTGGTCGGCGAAGAACGCGCCTGCCGGCTCGGTGGCACTGAGCGCCTCGGCGAGGCGGCGCGCGGCGTGGACGTAGTTGTTCGGGTTCGAGAACGGCACCGCCGGCACCTCGACGAGACGGGCGCCCGCGAGCCGCAGGGTTTCCTTCTTCTCGGCCGATTGCGTCTCGGGAATCACGATCACCGTGCGGTAGCCGCGCACGGATGCGACGAGGGCGAGCCCGATGCCGGTGTTGCCGGCGGTGCCCTCCACGATGGTGCCGCCGGGGCGGACGAGCCAGCGCGCCTCCGCGTCCCGCACGATGGAGAGGGCGGCGCGGTCCTTCACCGACAGGCCGGGATTCAGGAACTCGGCCTTGCCGAGGATCGTGCACCCGGTCTCCTCGGAAGCGCGCGCCAGCCGGATCAGCGGCGTGCCGCCGATGGCCGAGAGGATGTCTTGATGCCGCGTCATGGGGCGTGCCGTTCCGTAGGAGATCCGTCGCGCGTCGACTCGCCGCCATCCGCCCTCGCCCACGACAGCCGGCCGGCGCGACGCGCGCATGGGAAGAAATCGAGGATTCCCGCCCCGATCTCAAGCGCCGGGGCGGTCTTTCCCGGGCGGCATTTCATCTTTGGAGGAATGACCGTTTCGGCGCCGCGGCGGGAGGCGGCCGTTCTCCCATCCCGGCCGCCCGGGGAAGATACGTTCCGTGCCCACGATCCGCGCGGGGCGTACGAGCGGCCCGTTTCCTGCTCCCCGCCTCGCCGTCTCGCTTTGTGAGGGTCCGCGAAACGGCGTAGGACGCGCGCATCGGCCCCCGTCACCCACCCGGATTCCCACGCCGATGATCAGTGCCTTCGACCTTTTCAAGATCGGCATCGGCCCGTCGAGCTCGCACACGGTCGGCCCCATGGTGGCGGCCCTGCGGTTCCGCGAGCGCGTCCGGGGCATGACGAACGTCGCGCGCATCCGGGCCGAACTGTTCGGGTCCCTGGCCTGGACCGGGCGCGGCCATGGCACCGACGTGGCCGTGGCCCTCGGCCTCCTCGGGCATGCGCCGGACCGGATCGATCCCGACGCCGTTGCGGGTCTCGTGGCGGATCTGGCCCGGGACAAGCGCCTGTGGCTCGGCGGCCCGGCCTTCGATCCCGCCCACGACCTCGTGTTCAATTTCACCGAAGTGCTTCCGCTCCACACCAACGGGATGCGGTTCACGGCCCTCGATGCGGCGGACGATTCCCGCCTCGCCCAGGTGTTCTATTCCGTGGGCGGCGGCTTCGTGGTGTCCGAAGCCGGGCCCGAGCCGGGACCGGAGGCGGCCTTTCCCCTGCCCTACGCCAGTGCGGCGGAACTCCTGGCGGTCTGTTCCCGCACCGGCCTTTCCATCGCCGCCGTGCAGCGGGCCAACGAGGGCGCGACCCGCTCGCCCGAAGCCGTGGATCAGGGCCTGGATGCCATCGCGGAGGCCATGTTCGCCTGCATCGAGCGCGGCCTGCGCCAGGGCGGTGAACTGCCCGGCGGCCTCAAGGTCCGGCGCCGGGCGCGACGCCTGCACGAGGACCTGACGGCCGGGCGCCTGCGCAACCTGCGACCGGCCCATGAGATCGTCGACTGGATCAGCCTGTTCGCCCTCGCGGTGAACGAGGAGAACGCCTCGGGCGGCCGCGTGGTCACGGCACCCACCAACGGGGCGGCCGGCATCGTGCCGGCGGTCCTTCGCTACGCCCGCGATTTCTGCCCCGACTGGTCGGAGGCACGGGGGCGCGACTATCTGCTGACGGCCGCGGCTGTCGGCGGGCTGATCAAGACCCGTGCGTCGATCTCCGGCGCGGAGGTCGGGTGCCAAGGCGAGGTCGGCTCCGCCGCCGCCATGGCGGCCGCCGGGTTCGCGGCTTTCCTCGGCGGGTCGCCGGAGCAGGTCGAGAACGCCGCCGAGATCGCCATGGAACACCATCTCGGCATGACCTGCGATCCCATCGGCGGTCTGGTCCAGATCCCCTGCATCGAGCGCAACGCCTTCGGGGCCAACAAGGCCGTGGTGGCCGCCTCCTTGGCCCTACGGGGCGACGGTATCCACCGCGTCTCCCTCGACGAGGTCATCGAGACCATGCGCCAGACCGGTGCCGACATGCAGGACAAGTACAAGGAGACGTCCCTGGGGGGCCTCGCGGTGAACGTCGCGGCCTGTTGAGGTCGGGCCACCCGCCGGTTGCGGAAGGATACAGTGCTTTGTCGGTTGCGATCGGCACGCTTCGGCTTGCGGATGCGACGATCCGTGTCATGCCTCTGTCCGGGGCGCGACGCGGATGGCGCCGGACCGGGGATGGACGACCGTGAGCTTCGGACTTCTGGCATTACTCGACGACGTTGCGGCCCTGGCCCGGGTGGCGGCGGCCTCCCTCGACGACGTGGTCGCCCAGGCCGGCAAGGCCGGCACCAAGGCACTCGGCATCGTCATCGACGACGCCGCCGTGACGCCGCGCTACGTCGTGGGCTTCGCTGCCGCGCGGGAATTGCCCATCGTCTGGCGCATCGCCGTGGGGTCACTCAAGAACAAGCTCCTGTTCCTGCTGCCGGGCGCCCTGCTGCTCAGCTACCTCGTGCCGTGGGTGATCACGCCCCTGCTCATGCTGGGTGGACTCTACCTCTGCTACGAGGGCGCCGAGAAGATCCTCCATGCCTTCGTGCCGGCCTCCGATCATGCCCCCGCGGCGGCGGTCGCCACCGGCCCGCAGGATGCTCAGGCGCAGGAAGACCAGCGCGTGCGCGGCGCGATCCAGACCGACTTCATCCTCTCGGCCGAGGTGATGGCCCTCACGCTGGCCTCCCTCACCACGGAATCGACGGTGACCCAGGCGGCGATCCTCGCCGTGGTGGGCATCGGCGTGACCCTCCTCGTCTACGGCGCCGTCGCCCTCATCGTGAAGGCGGACGATGCGGGCGTGGCGCTGGCCGCCAACGACCGCCCGGCCTCGACGCTGCTGGGCCTGCGCGACGCGGGACCGGGGGCCGCCTCCGGCCCGGACCGCGCCCTGCGACCGGTGACACGCGGGTTCGGACGCGCCCTCGTGGTCGGGATGCCGTACTTCCTCAGCGGCCTTGCCATCCTCGGTACCGCCGCGATGCTGTGGGTCGGCGGCGGCATCCTGCTACACGGCTTGGAGCATTTCGGCGTCACCGCCCCCGCCCACCTCGTCCACGATGCGGCGAAGTGGATGGCCACAGCGGTTCCGAGCGTTGCCGCCGCCGCAGAATGGCTCACCACCGCAACCCTGTCGGGCCTGATCGGTCTCGTTGCCGGGGGCCTGACGATTCCCGTGGCGCAGTTCGTCCTGGCACCCCTCGTCCGGTGGGTCCGCGCTCTGTTCGGGTCGGGCAAGACGGAGCCGGCGTCGGCTGGGCATTGAGGCGAGGCTCCGACCGGCCTCAGTCGGGCGTAGGGCGTTCGATGAACGCGATGGCCCGCTCGAAGCGGGCGCGCGTCGTGGCCTCGACCCGGGAGAGGCCGAGGGCGCGGGCCATGAGGCGGACACGGTCGGTGTCCGAGGTCCCTACGGGCAGGGCTTCGGCGAGGGCAACGAGTTCGGGCATCGGCGTCTCGGAATGGCCGCGCACGGCCGGATCGGCCGGACGATGGGGCCGGCTCCCGCTTGGCGCCTCGCCCGGCGGCCACAGCAGGGCGCGGCCCTCGTCGTCCGTGCGGGCGATGGCTCGGTCGATGCCATCGAGGATCGCGTCGCGGACGGGCGGGCTGACGCGGGCGATCCCATGGGCGCGACTGACGCGGCGCACGAGGACATCCTCGTAGATCGGTGCTTCGACGGCGAGGACGTGCGCGATCGCCGCTGCCAGGACCGGCCGGTAGGCGAGTTCGTGGAATCGGGCCGGTTCGATGGGCACGCCGATAGCGGCCGGATCGGCGAGGCGATAGCTCACTTGGGTCGATGGCGCCGGGTCGGGCGAAGTCGCGCGGTCGGCATAGAGCCGCGCTGGTGGGGCATCGTCGGATTCGGGCAGCGAGGCATCGGCGGAGCCACCGGTCGGCGCCTCGGCCGGCGAAGGACTCGAGGGTTCGGAAACCGTGGGCACGGGCGGTTCGGCGGCCGCCGAAACCTCGGCGGCCTGCCGGCAGTCGGCACTGAGATCGTCCGTCAGGCGTGCGTGGAGCTTTTCGAGGGCGCCGCCCGCATCCATCCACCAATCCGTGCTCCAGACCCGGCGGATGCGCCAGCCGAGGTCGACGAGCACCTGTTCGCGCAGACGGTCTCGGTCGCGGGCCGTGGCCGAGCGGTGATAGGTGGCGCCGTCGCACTCGATGCCGGCGAGATAGCGGCCCGGCGCGTCGGGGTGGACGACGCCGAGGTCGATCCGGAAGCCCGAGACTCCGATCTGGGTGTGGACGGTCCAGCCCCTGGCCGCCAGCGCCGCCATCACGGCGGCCTCGAAGGGCGATTCCACGTCTCCGCCGGTCGGGGCGAACGCCTCGGCGAGCGCCCTTGGGCCCCGCTCGGCGAACTCGAGGAAATGCTTGAAGTCGCGCACCCCGCGCGCACCGCTGCGGCCGAGATCGATCTGCTCGGGACGAAGGGATGCGAAGACCACGAGTTCGCGGCGCGCCCGGGTGATCGCGACGTTGAGGCGCCGGTGCCCGCCCTCCCGGTTGAGGGAGGAAACGGTACTGCCGACCCGGCCGGTCGCATCGGGTCCCACGGCCAAGGAGAACAGGATCGCGTCGCGCTCGTCGCCCTGCACATTCTCGAGGTTCTTCACGAAGACCGGCTCGTGCCAGTGGTCGCGGTCGAAGTACGGTTCGAGGTCGGGGTGCGCCCGGCGCTGCTCGTCCAGCAGGTTCTCGATGAGGCGCTGCTGCTCGCCGTTGAAGGTGACGATGCCGAGCGACCGGCGCTCGACGGCGAAGGATGGCTCGCGCAAGCGCCGGACGATCTCGGCGACGACGGCCCGCGCCTCGGGCCGGTTCACGCGAGCTCCGCCGCGCTCGTAGAGGCCATCCGGCACCAGGGTGAGGCGAACCGCACGATCGTCGGTGACGGGCGATGGGAAGGTGACGAGCCGCCCGCCGTAATAGCGGGCGTTGGAGAACGCGATGAGGCTCTCGTGACGGCTGCGGTAGTGCCAGTCGAGGTTACGCCGCGGGATGTTGGCGGCGAGGCACTCGTCGAGGATCGATTCCTGGTCGGCGACGTCGGACCCGTCCTCCATGGTGTCGACGCCCCGGTCGCCGACGTTGGTCGGCGGCAATTGCTCGGGATCGCCGACGATCACCGCCTGCCGGCCGCGCGCGATGGCCCCGATGGCGTCCCAGGGTGCGATCTGCGAGGCCTCGTCGAAGATCACCACGTCGAACGGCGTCGAATCCGGCGGCCAGTACTGGGCGATGGAGAGCGGGCTCATCATCACGCAGGGAGTCAGCCGGGTCAGCGCCGTGGGCATCTTCGCGAACAGCTTGCGCAGGGGCATGTGCTGCGCCTTCTTCGTCAGCTCGCGCGAGAGGGTGCCCCATTCGGGATCCGCGCCGAAGGCGGTGGGGGCCGGGACGCCGTCGGCGAGCCGGGCGCGGACCACGCGCTTGGCGAGATCGGCCACCCGGATGTCGGCGGCGCGGAAGCGTGCGATGGCATCCTCGTGGCGCTCGGGTAGGAAACGGGCGAGGACGGGATCATCGGAGACCACCCGGTCGATCCACCAGCGCGCGTAGGCGGCCTCGAACGCCGGCTCGGCCGCGTCGGGCGTGAGCCGGCCGGTTTCCAGTCCATCGACGAGCGGGGCGAGGCCGGCGGCACGGGCGGTCGCGGAGGCGGCCTGCCACGCGCACCACGCCTGCGCTCGGCCGAGCCCACCGGCCCAATTCGAGATCCGCCTCAGGGTGGCGTCGATCCAGTCCGGCCCCGGCTCGATGGGCTCCTGGGGGTCGTTGCGGCCGGCGAGGCGTGCCAGTGCGGCTCCGGTCCGCGTGACGGCAGCCCGGTCGCGGCCGAACGCCCGGTAGGCCCGGGCGATGCCGCCCCCCTCGGCAAGCCCCCGCCCCTCGCCCCGAACGAACCGCACAAGGTGGTCGCGCAGGGCATCGGGCCCGGCGGTCTGTGGTCCGAGAGTCTGCGGACCGAGAACCGCCACGAGCTTCTCGATCTTCTCCGCCCAATCGAGGGGCGCCTGAAACGCGTCCGCGTTGGTCTCGGGCCGGTTCCAGGGAGGCTCGAGGCTGGCGAGCGGAGCGTCCTCCGGGCACCCGGCCCGGAGATGGCGGGCGACGGCGATGAGCCCGGCGAGGTCGGCGCCGAGATCGGTCGGCATCGGACCATCCACGTACGGCTTCACCCGCGCCTCGACGCGCCTGAGCCGGCCGCCGCGCATGAGGAAGTTGGCGCCCTCTGCCGCTACCCAATCGTCGAGGAGCGCCGGCAGGTCTGCGTCGAGGAGGCCCGTGCGGTAGTGGGCCGTGAGCCGCGCCAGCCCCGCGTCCCGTGCGGCTTGGAACCGTGCGCGCGCGGCGACGGCCCGGCGCAGGTCGCCCGTGGCATCGGCCAGGAAGGCGACGCCGCACGCCGCCTCCGGGCGAACGAGATAAGCGCCGAGGACGACGAGACCCCGCGTTCCGGCTACCGTAGACAGCAGCTCCGACAGGCCGAGGTCTCGCGCGAAGGTTTGGCCACTGGCCCGTAGGGCGATCAGGGCGTCCGTATGCGCTGTGATCGCCGCCGCGGTGGCATCCCGCCAGGCCGGCGACCAGTCCTTCGCCGCGAGGCCCAGCAGGGGATGGCCGACGGGCGAACCGAGGGCCGCCAAGACGGGCCGCAGGTCGCGGCAGGCGGTCCGAAGCTGCGCGAGGGTGGTGGCGTCGTGAGCACGGTGCTCGGGCCACGCCAGGGTGACGGGCGGGGCGGTGGTTCCCATGGAGACGACCCGGCCGAAGGCCTCGTAGGCGCTCATTCCGTTCTCGCGCCGACGATGCAGCGCAGTGACGAGGCGATTGAGTTCGGTACGCAGGATGCCGAGTTCGCCCGTGGCGGCGCCCCACTCGGCTTGGGACGGCGCCGCGCGCTCGTGCCAGGCCTTTCGCAACTGCGCGAGCACGCTGGATTTCTGCGCCTTGGTCGAATGGACTTCGAGGCAGTGATCGCCGAGCCCGATCTCCTGCAGGCGGCGGCGCACCACCTCCAGGGCGGCGGTCTTCTGCGAGACGAACAACACCGTGCGCCCCTGTGCCAGACAATGGGCGATCATGTTGCCGATGGTCTGGCTTTTGCCGGTGCCGGGCGGGCCGAACAGCACGAAATCCTTGCCCTGGCCCGCCGCGATCACGGCGGACAGCTGCGAGGAATCCGCCGAGAGCGGCGCGAACACCGTCTCGGGCGGGTGCTCGGCGTCGAGGCGACCCGGCTCTGGGAACGGTGTACCGTCGCCATAGGCGTGCTTCGGTGTCTCGAGGAGGTGGCGCACGACCGGGTTGCGTTTGAGGAGGTCGGCTCGGTCGACGAGATCCTTCCACATCAGGAATTTGGTGAAAGAGAAGGTCGACAGGACGACGTCCGGCACGACCTCCCAGCCCTTGAGGTCACGGACGTGGCCGCGCACGGTTCGGATGATCGCGGCGACATCGATGCCGGCGCCGTCGCGCGGCAGGTCGTCCTCAAGTTCGGGCAGCGACAGACGGAAATCCTGGCGCAGCAATTCGATCAGCGTTGGATTGATGCGAATCTCGTCGTCATGCCGTGTGAGGCGGAACCCTGCCCGCGCGCTCGACCGCTGGAGGGCGACGGGGATGAGAAGCAGGGGCGCGCGGTGAGCCGCCTCGCCGGGTTTGCGCGTCCAGGACAGGAAGCCCGCGGCGAGGAACAGAATATTGGCCCCGCCTTCCTCGAAGCCGTTGCGGGCAAGGCGATAGAGATCGAGGAGACGCCGAACGAGTTCGTCCGCCGTTAACGTCGTGTGGACATCGTCGCCGGCGAGGGCCGTGGCAACCTCTTGGCGCCGGGCGTCGTCCGACCGAAACCTCGGCGCCGCATTCGTGCTTTGACCCTCGGGGGCCTCGGGCGCGGGCATGAACCGAAGGGCGTGCCCGGCGGCGAGGCGATCTTCCAGTGTGTCCGCATCCGGGCATGCGAGGGTGACGGAAGCCTTGCCGGGTCTGAAGTTCAGGAGCTTGTTGCGCAGAGTGAGGTCGAGGAGCCGGCGCTTCCAGAGTTCGAGGCGGTCGACGGGCCCGGCGGGCGTAGGTTCGACCCGGCGGATCTCCTCGTCCCGGAACGGCGGCGGATCGGACAGCCCCCTGTCCAGGGACGCGAATTCGACGGGCGGCGGATCGATCGGCCGGGCGCCGCCGAGATCGAGGGGACGGATGCCGTGTCGGCGGCAGCGCCTGATGTCGAGAGCGACATCGAGGTCGGCGGGCGCGCCCTCCTCCGCCTGGCCAGCGCCATGCTTCACGGCCGCCTCGAACCGAGCCGGCGGCGTTCGGGTCAGCAGGGTGAGCTCCACGAGGATCATGTCCTCGAGATCCAGCCGTTTGCGCAAGGTCTGCATGTCGCCGAGGACGGCGCCCGGCAGCGCCGTATCCGTCAGCCACAGGCCCACCAGGGCGTGCCCCGTCGTCAGGACGACGAGGGGGCCGAGGCCGGCTTGTTCAAGGCACGCCGCGTAGAGGAGCGACAGGTCGAGACAGGTGCCGACCCGGCGCTCCAGAATGTCGGATGGCCCCCGAACCTTCTGCCCGGTCTGCTCGAAACTCGCCGGCGGCAGCACGTAGGCGAGGCGCCGGTCGGCCAGCGCCGCCCAGATCGCTTCCGCCATTTCCCAGACCCGCGCCTTCGTGCCATCCGCGTAACCGTTCAACGCAGGGTCGCGGCCGGCCGCCCGGAGCTTCGTCGCGGCGTCCCGTAAGATGCCGTCGACGGCCGGGTCGTTGGGACGGACGAAGGCGGCGAGGAGCTCCGGGGCGCTGGCCGCGCCGCCCCAATGGGTCGGCGGCAGTAAACGCAGGGTCCGCACGATCTCGGCCACGGCGCCGCCGGCCTCCGTCAGGCTCACGACGAGGTCGAAGTGGCTCGCCTCGGTGAAGCCGGCGAGGGCGGCCGCGTCGAGACGCATGTCGGATGTCGAAACAGTGTGGCTGGCGCCAGCCGCGACCCGGTCGATTCTCAGGATCAGGGGTCGCACAACTGGCGGCCGACTCTCGATCCGCAGCGCGATCTCGCTCAGATCCGCCGCAAGGCCGTTGCGGACGACGATCTCCCGCAGCACGGGGATCGCGTTCGCATGAGCGGCGAGGCTGACGTGCTCTGCGCCCTCGCATCCGATCTCGATGAACCCGTCAGACACCGTCCGCTCCCTCCTCGGAGACGTCTTTTGGGGCTCATCCTGAGGTTGTGCAAGCGGTGCCTTACACCGTTCTCGGTGAAGGGGCGGTTTAGAAGATCACGCGGCTTCGCTGCGTTTCAAAAGCGGATTGGGCACGATGCGGGGCGGATGCCGACGGTTTTCACCGGATCTTCACATATGTAAGTCCAGAATCTCGCATGCGGACGGTGAAGCAATATCTGTATGACGAACGTGGCGCGACGGCAGTCGAGTTCGCCATCGTATCGCTTATCGCAATTCTGGTGATCGTCTTCATCCTGAGTGCGGCCCTGGTGCTTTATCTCAACCAAGTCCTCGACTACGCGACCGCTCAAGCGAGCCGGCAGATCATAACCGGTTCTGCACAGGCCCAATCGATGGGCAGTTCGGCATTCCGGACCAGCTTGTGCAGCTATCTCCCGAAGCCGATTCCTTGCGAGAACATCGTCATCAATCTGTATGTGGTTCCGAAGGCCGGCGGCCCAGCGGGCTATTATACCTTCGTGAAGCCGGACAAGAGCGGTTTGCTGATCCCCGATTTGTCCAGCGGTTCTGGTAATTACACCCTCGGTGTTCGGGGCGACTTTCAGTATCTTCAGGTTATCTATCCGATCACGCTCCCCACCGTCGCGGTCATCTCCTGGCTGAGCGGGGGGACGGTCTACAGGGGCGCGCCGGCCTATCTCGCCGTCTCATCGGCGGCGTTCCGCAACGAGCAATTCTGATGAGCCGCGGGCCACTCCACGCCACGCGGCGCTTCCTGGGTGACCGGCGCGCTGTCTCGGCCATCGAATTCGCACTCATCCTGCCGGTTTTCCTGGCCATCATGGCCGGCGGCATCCAGCTGATCACCTATGTGAACGCATCACGAAAGATCGACCTGATCGCGAGTTCGATCAGCCAGATGATCGCCCAGGCCGCCCCACCCCAAGGGTCGACGATCGCCACCGTGAACAGCCTCGACCTGCACTTCAGCTTCGACGCGGCACTGGTCCTGTTTCCCTATCTCATGACGGATGCACCTCAGCAAAATCTGGAATGGTGGCAGGACATCTCGATCAACTTCGCCAGCATCGTCTTCACGCCGAAAATCCTGACGTGCCTGGCGAATTCCGATCCGACCGTCTGCTATCAGGCCAATGTCGCCTGGACGAGCATGGGGACCGCCGGCGGGAATTATCGCCCCTGCGCGATTCCGCAGAGTCCCGCCGCCGATGCCGCAGCGCCCTCGAGGACCTCGCTTCCGCGATCCGTCTTCGGACCCGATTCCATCATCGCCGTCGACGTCGTGTTTCTATTCCGCCCGACGTTCGGCGCCACGTTCATCGCGCCCGTGCGCATTGCACGCTCCATTTATCTGCAGCCGCGCTACGCCACGCAGATCAAGTACGACATCACGAACGACGATGGGATCGCTGTGAAATGTCCTGGCTTCCTGTGAACAGGCTTCGCGGTCACGGAGCGGCCCTCGTTGCTTCGCGTCGAGGCAGTATCCCGGTTCTGTTCGGCCTCAGCCTGATCCCCATCATCGGCATGATCGGTCTTGGAGTCGATTATGGGATCGCAACCAGCAACAAGACCAAGCTCGACATGGCCGCCGACGCCGCCGCCATCGCGGCGGTCGTCACGGCCAAGGCCTACATTTCCAGCAATGCCGGCCAGACCAATGTCTCGGCCAACGCACTCGCAGCCGGCACCACCAAAGCGGTCAACGCATTCAACGCCAACATGGGCAATATCACCTTCGGTCAAGTCACACTTGCAACACCTCAGGTAAGCCGCAATGCGCAAACCCTGACCGCAGTGGTGAGCTATTCGGCCACCGTCAAGAATACCATCGGGCCGATTTTTGGGACGCCTACGACGCTGATTTCAAACACGGTGACGGCCTCGGCGGATATCGCGAGCTATCTCGATTTCTACCTGCTCCTTGATGTGTCCGGCTCGATGGGGTTGCCGACCTCGGACGAGGGAATGGAAAAGCTAGCCCTCAAAAACAACGACCTGAAGGAAGACAACTACAGGCAGGGCTGCCAATTCGCCTGCCACTTTCCTGGCCGTGTCGGATGGGATCTTGCCGCGGGCAAGATTCAGCTGCGCTCTGACGCGGTCAACGATGCCGTTTGTTCACTCATCAGGAGAGCCGCCCTACCCCTCGTTCCCAACCAGTACCGGGTCGGCCTGTATCCGTTCATCAATCAAATGGCGACGTTGGCAGGGGTTACGAGCGACCTTGCGACCCTCAGCACAACCGCTCAATGCAGTAAACCCTGGCCTCTCGCTCTGACGAACCTTCTCGACACTGGCAGCACGCAACTCTTCATTAACGGAGATCCGAGCACGGGGACTGGGAGCGGGGGAACGCATTTCGAAACGGTGTTGCCCCAAATGAAATCCACAATCGCGACATTCGGCGACGGCACGGCAGCGACCTCTCGCAAACCGTTTGTGTTCCTGATCACGGATGGAATGCAGAATGATCAGAACCACTCCCTGCTGCTTGGAATCAAGCGTTATTACCCTGGCGATCCGTCAAAATTTCTCCTGTATCCCAATGCACGTTGGGATGGATCGAAGCCGAAGCAGATCGACCCATCGAAGTGCACCGACTTGAAGAATGCCGGCGCGACCGTGTCGGTGCTCTATATTCCGTACAATATCATCAAGTTCCAGGACTTCGGAGGAGATGTCGCCAGAGAAAACAATCTAGTGAACGGATTCAGCCCTGGTCTCGCGACACCATTGCGGAGCTGCGCGTCTCCCGGATTCTTCTACACGGCGAACACCCCCGCTGACATCACGGCGTCGCTCAACGCCATGTTCGATCAAGCTCTCCAGGTCGCCCGCCTGACCCGTTGATTATTGAGCGACCGCCGTTCGATCTCGAAGACGGCCTCGGTATGACGCCGACGGGCCTCCCCCGGATAGTGTGTCCCGAGGCTAACCTTTTCGCGTGATTTGCCCACGAGGGCACGCAGCCGGGCCGGTACAGCGTTCCGAACGTAGTAGACACCGCTGCTGTGATTCTTCCAGGGACGAGCCATTGGTGGAGGCATATGTACCACCCGAATGTACCAGCCGGGGCGTACGAAGCCGTTGCGTGTCAGCAACCTACCGTAATTACTGTGCTTTTATCGAGACCGGCGGAAAGAGTGGGTAATCCACCACATTTTTTTTGAAAACAGGCCGTACGCCCTCTCGCGAACGTTCCACACGCCATTACTGGCTACGTTCATATGTAAAATACCAATCAGTGCGCCGTCTTCAAGGCGGGGTGGTGCCTCAGTTCGTGTGTTGTCATGAACGTTCGTTCACGCTGGAGGCTGTGTGAGAACGCATCGGAGGTCTGGAAGGACCTGACAGCGCGTTCCGCAGAGAAGCCGGGCTTTCCCCCGGATGGTTGCGATGAGCGGACCGGCACCGAGGATCGCGATCACTCGCTTCATGTTGTAGGCAAGAACCTGCAGGTTCATCTCACCGCCACGTTCTTCCGCCCCCCGGGTCAGGAAGCGGGTCGCTCCCATCCAGGCTTTGAGGGTACCGAAGACGCGCTCGACCGTCTGGCGCCGGTCACGCATCGCGTTCGGGTTCTCGTCGAGCCGGCGCTGGAAGGCTTCCAGCACGTGCTCATGGTCCCAACGTGTGACGCGCCGCTGCTCGGCGGGTGTACAAAGGTTTTCGATCGGGCAAGCAGGACAGGCCGACATCCAGTAGCGCCGCAGGGTCATCCCGTTCTCGATCCCCTCGAAGTGGCAGGTCAGCGTCTGGTCTGCCGGACAGCGGTATGTGTCGTCGCTCGCCCGGTAGACGAAGTCCTGCTTGCTGAAGCGGCCCTCGGCCTTCGCACGAATGTCGTCGGCTTTGGCAGCGTGACCGCGATCCCCGCTCGGTCGCAGGCCAGGATCTCCTCGCCGGAGAAGTACCGGCGATCCGCCAGGACCTGGACGGTTTCCTGGTCGATGGCGCTCTGCGCCTGGCCTGCCATGTTGGCGAGTTGGATGCGGTTGTGGCCGAGGTTCGTCACCTCATGGGCGACGACGAGGTGATGCCTCGTGTCCACCGCGGCCTGAACGTTGTAGCCGACGAGCCCGGTGCCCTTGCCGTTCGTCGCCATGGCCCGCGCATCGGGGTCGGTCAGCGGGATCTATCGGTCCGGTGCGACCTCCACGAGCGTCTCCATCGCCTGCAGCGCGCGCAGCCGATCCCGGAGTGCGGAGAGCCGCTCCTTCAGGCCTGGGTTTCGAAGCTGCGCCGCATCGGCCTCCTGACGGTCGGTGGTATCGAGGGCCGCAAGGTTGCGCACGATGCGCGTCTCGACCTGCTCGAAGGGCCTTCAGACCGCGGCCGGGGTGAAGTTTCGGTCGCGCGTGTTCACGGCCTTGAACCGACTGCCGTCAACGGCCACGGCGCCTCCGGCCAGAAGGCCGACCTGCCGGCAGAGCACCACGAAGTGCCGGCAGGTGGCGCGAAGCGCGTCCCCGTTCTCGCGCCGGAAGTCCGCGATCGCATCGAAGTCGGGTGCTAGGCGGCCGATCAGCCACATCAGCTCGACATTGCGGCCGGCCTCCCGCTCAAAGCGCAGGCTCAACGGGATCTGGTCCAGGTACCGTTCAGGTCGAGCTTCGACAGCGTCGCGGGATGATAGCCCGGTCGACCGGTCGCGGCGGGCCTCACGCCGGCAAAGCCGAGGGCTGCGAGATCCAATTCGTCGACAAACGCATCGATGACGCGGGTCGGGTTATCGTGCGTGACGCAATCGTCCAGGCAATCAGGAGGTCGGTCATCTTGGTGACGATCTGCAGCTTCGACAAAGCGTGTTATCCCGGGCCTCCGTTGGAGAAAAAGTCTAAGACGAAACGCCTCAGATCAAATTTATATAGCTAGAAATTTCTGATCATCGTTCGATGTTTGAGCGTAAGAGCTCGAACGAGCAACGACGCAGGTTTCATTGAGCTTCCTTGCGATCTTGCAACGATCAGGATGGAGGTGGTCAAAAAAGTCTGTCCGCCGCTCTCCCAGACGGCCGGACAGCCGCAGCGTGGCGCCCGCTTTTCACACAGCCTCGTTCGATCAACGAACCCGCTTTCGCGGGATGGGTGGCAGCTTCTAGAGCGGTGTCCGATCGGCTTGGATCGACCGGGGTTTCGAGGGCAGCGCAGATGTAATTCGATGCGCGCCTTTCCAAGGAGGAGAGCTGGATGCCCTCAGGCCCTATTAGCCGATCTGCGTGAATGCGTCGTGGTGGCGATCGAGGCAGGCACCTCACGCCGGGAAGCCGCCAGACGGTTCAAGGTCAGCCCTGCCAGCGCCGTGCGCCGGTACGAGGCCTTCGTGCGGGAAGGACGCACATGGGCCAAGCCGATGGGCAGCGATCAGCATTCACACCTCAGCGAGGCCCAGGCCGACCTGATCCGTCAGACCGACGAGGCCAGGCCCGAACTGTTCCTGCACGAGTTGCGCGCCCAACTGGCCGAATACGGCCTGAAGGTCGGGGTCAGCCGCCTGTCCCGCTTCTTCGAGCGCCACGGCATCACGCGTAAAAAACACCAGGCACGCCGCCGAGCAGGATCGGGAGGATGTAAAGGCGGCGCGCCTGGCCTGGTTCGAGCGCCAGCCCGACCGCGATCCGGACAGGCTCGTGTTCCTGGACGAGACCGCGACCAACACGAAGATGGCGCGTCGCTACGGATGGGCGCCGCGTAGCGAACGCTGCCGGGTGGTCGTGCCGTTCGGGCACTGGAAGACCATCACGGTCACGGCGGGACTGCAGGCCAGCGGCCTGACGGCGACCGCGCTCTTCGACGGCCCCATGACTGGGATCCGCTTCCGCCGCTATGTCGAGGAGACCCTGGTGCCGACCCTGAAGCAGGGTGACGCGGTCGTGCTCGACAACCTGCCCGCTCACAAGGTCAGCGGCATCCGCGAGCGCATCGAGGCGGCCGGCGCCCGCCTGCTCTACCTGCCGGCCTACTCGCCCGACTTCAATCCGAGCGAACTTGCTTCTGCCAAGCTCAAGGTCCGTTTGCGAGCCCAGGGTGCCCGCACGGTTGTGGACGTCTACGACACGCTCAAACAGGCCTTCGGGCGCTTCACACCGAATGAGTGCCGCAACCACCTCGTGGCTGCAGGCTACGAAACTTTCGATCCCATCTGTTCGGACGCCGAACCAGGCGGAAGCGGAAGGGCGATTCGCATCGGCATTCCTGTACGAGCATGCCGGCATGCTCGAGCCAGAGTAGCTTGGGCGGCTGCACCCCCTACACGCGGGGTGGCCTTCGACCGGCCTTCCTGGGGTTCGGATCGACCCGCGCAGATGGTGCGTATCCTGACCAGTGACCGGACGTCCGCGCTCGGTATTGGTGGCGATCGCGAGTTAGGAAGCTGGATCAAACACAACCGAAAGATGTAAATTCAGTCTGTTCCTGCCCCGATCGGCCGCAGCGGCGGCGTACACTGACACAGCAGTCGGGATCGCTTAACGAATTTGAGATTAAGTCTCTCTCGAATAATATTACTATGTCGGAGAGATCAAGTTGATCGCCAATCTATCGATTCGAACCCGCCTGATCAGCTCTCTCCTGCTGCTGCTCGCCCTCAATCTCGGGTTGGGTGCCTTCTGTTACGGGCGCTTGTCTGCCTTGACGGCAGCGACGGCTACGCTCGGCGGCAATGCCCTCCCGTCGACACGGATCATCGGACGCCTGGCCACGAACTTCGAGACCCTCCGGAGCCGGCAACTCGCCTATCTCGTCTCCCGCGAGGAACGCCGTCCGCAATCCCTTCCCCGCCTGCGGGCCAGCATGGCCGACATCAAGGCCGATCTGAAGGATTACGTCGCCTATGTGAGCAACGGCGAGGAGGCGCTTTGGGAGGCGATCAAGAAGACCGTCCCGGCGTACTCGGCCATGGGCGAAGAGTTCCTGCAGCGCATGCAGGCCGGCGACATGAAGGCCGCCACCGATTATCTTCTCGATGGGATGCTGCCGGCGCTCAACGCCGCCCGCACGGCCCTCAAGGCCGATCTCGACTTCAACGACATCCATGGCAAGGAGAGCGTCCAGATTGCGAGTGCGCTCGGCGACAGTGCTCGGCTGGGGATCGCCGCGGTGCTCGCGGTCGTCGTCCTGACCACGCTGGCGATCGGCTGGATGTCCGTGTTCACGATTTCGGCGCCCGTCCAGCGCATGGCCGGAGTGATGAAGCGCGTGGCAGACAACGACATCGCGATCGCCGTGCCCAACGCGGGCGAGCGCAGCGAGATCGGTGCGATGGCCGCCGCCGTCCAGGTGTTCAAGGACAACCTCATCCGCACCCGTCGGCTCGAAGAGGAGACCGCACTCGCGCGGGCCTCCGCCGAGGAACAGCGCAAGCGCACGATGCGCGAACTGGCGGATGGGTTCGAGGCGGCCGTCGGCGGCGTCATCGGCATGGTCTCGTCGTCCGCGACCGAGTTGCAGGCGACGGCGGGTGCGATGAGCGGCACGGCGGCGGAGACCGCCCTGCAATCCTCCGCCGTGGCAGCCGCGGCCGAGGAGGCCGCCACGAACGTCAACACCGTCGCGGCGGCGGCCGAGGAACTCGGGTCGTCGGTGCAGGAGATCGGCCGGCAGGTCGACGGCTCGGCGGACCTCGCGCGCCACGCCGTCGCCGAAGCCGATCAGGCCGGTGCGCTGGTGCAGGAGCTCAGCGCCGCCGTCGCCCGGATCGGCGATGTCGTCGGTCTGATCTCGAACATCGCCGGACAGACGAACCTTCTCGCCCTCAATGCCACCATCGAGGCAGCCCGTGCGGGTACGGCCGGCAAGGGCTTCGCCGTCGTCGCTGCCGAAGTGAAGGCCCTGGCCGAACAGACTGCCAAGGCGACGAACGAGATCTCGGGCCAGATCCTGCGGATCCAGGCCTCGACGGGCCAGGCGGTCGACTCGATCGGCGGCATCACCGGACGCATCCGCGAGATCAGCACCGTCGCCACCTCCATCGCCGCGGCGGTGGAGCAGCAGGGGGCGGCAACGCAGGAGATCGTCCGCAACGTCGCTCAGGCGGCAGCGGGCACGGGCGAAGTCACCGGCAACATCGCGGGCGTGGCCGGGGCCGCCGAGGAGACCGGCGCCGCAGCGAGTCAGGTGCTCGGGGCAGCCTCCGAGCTGTCGCGCCAATCCGAACACCTGAGTGCCGAGGTCGCCCACTTCCTCGCGACCGTGCGGGCGGCCTGACCGGCCCGCACGGTTTGTCTCAGGTCGCCTGCAGGCCGGCCTGCATCTTCACCGGTGAAAACGGCACCGAGCGCATCCGCACACCGGTGGCGTCGAAGACCGCATTCGAGATCGCGGACGGCACGATGGCCGCGGAGGGCTCGCCAGCGCCCCAGGGCTTCTCGGTGGGTCGGTCAATCAACTCCATCACCACCTCGGGGATTTCGGGAAAGGTGAGGATCGGATAGCTCGCCCAGTCCAGGCTCGTCACCGCGCTGCGGTCGAAGGTCACCTCTTCCTTGAGCACGCGGCTGACCGTCTGAATCACGTTGCCCTCGATCTGGCTGCGCACCCCGTCCGGGTTGATGATCTGCCCGCAATCCTGGACCACGAAGAAGCGGGAGACCCGGATCGCTCCCGTTCTGCGCTCGACCTCCACCTCGGCGATACCGGCAACATAGGTCCGGTAGAGTTCGTAGCGCACGTAGGAAATTCCGCGCCCGCGCAGGACGTCGCCGTCCCGCTCGGCCTTGGGGGACGGGCGGTTCTCCCACTTCGCCAGCGCCATCACACGCTCGATCACTTCCATCCCGCGCGGGTCCTTGAGCGCCCGCAGGCGATACGCCGCCGGATCCACGCCGGCCGCGGCGGCGAGTTCGTCGAGGAAGGCCTCGTTGGCGTAGGTGTTCTGCATCCGGCCCGGCGTTCGGATCCAGGACGGCCGGAGGGGCGTGTCGGCCAAGCGGTGGCAGACCGTCCGCACGTTGGCGATCGTGTAGGGAATCGCCGAATTCTGAACGATGTTGCCGGGCGCGAGCGCCGTCTCGTGCGGCAGGTTGGCGAGATCGGCGGCCACGAGCGGCACGTTGCCGGCACCCCCTTCGGGGACGAAGAACTGCGACGACCAGGCCACCAAGGCGCCGTCCGCATCGAGGCCGGCTTCGAGGTCGATGAGAGTCGGCGGCCCCTTGGGGTCCCAGCCGTGCTCGTCGGCGCGCGACCATTGCACCCGGACCGGCCGGCCCACGGCGCGGGCGAGCAGCGTCGCGTCCGCCGCCGCATCCTCGTGCCCGTTTCGGCCGTAGCAGCCCGAGCCTTCGAGATAGACGCAACGCACGTCCTCCGTGGACATCCGGGTCATCGCCGCGAGCTGCCGCCGGAGGGCGTGGGTCATCTGCGAGGCGGTCCAGCAGGTGAGCGCCCCATCCTTGAACTCCGCCACGGAACAGGAGGGACCGATGGAGCCGTGGGTGTGGATCGCGAAATCGTAGGTCGCCGCGAGCACCCGGGCCGCTCCCTTCAGGGACGCGGCGGCATCGCCGACGTTGCTCGTGACGTCGTCCTTGCTGACCTTCGAGCCGCGCACGTGCTGCCAGAGCCGGGCCTGGTCCGGCAGGGTCGCTGAGGCCGACCAGCGCGGCTTCAGGGCCGCGGCGGCCTTGACGGCGCCCCACTCGGTCTCCGCCACCACGGCGAGGAAGTTGCCCTCCCGGACCACCTTGATCACGCCGGGCAGCGAAAGGGCATCGGCATCGTCCACCCCCTCCAGGGTCGCCCCGATGGCGGGCGGGCGAACCACCCGTCCGTGCACCATTCCGGGAACCCGGAAATCCTGCATGTAGGTGAAGGTCCCGGTGATCTTGCCCGGCAGGTCGAGGCGCGCCACCGATGTCCCGACGAGGGTGTAGAGGGCCGGATCCTTGGGCTTGGCGTCCTTGTCGACCTTGAGGGCGAAACGCTTCTCCCTGAGGAGGTCGCCGAAGGCGATGCCCGGACCGCCCGTCTTCGGCTGGATGGTGCCGTTCTTGACCAGAAGCGATCCCGGGGTCACCCCGAGGCGCTCGGCCGCAAGTCCGATCAGGGCTTGGCGGGCGGTGGCCGCGGCCTGGCGGATCTGGGCACCGCCGTTCTGGATCGACAGACTGCCGTAGGTCGGGCCCTGGTCCGGTGTCACGCCGGTATCGCCCTGGATCACCGTGACGGACTCGAGGGGCAGGTCGAGTTCCTCGGCTGCCATCTGCGTCAGCGCCGTGCGCACCCCGGTGCCGAGATCGACCTTGCCGGAGAACACCGTCACGCGGCCGTCCGCGCCGATGGCGACAAACCCGTCGACCTCGTCGCCGGCCACGGACTTGGCGAATCCCTTGGTTGGGAGCGCGGGCGGAATCGGCGGCGGTGTCTGCGCTGAGGCGTCTCGCGGCGGAAGCGCGAAGCTCACCACCAGGGCACCGCCACCCTGGAGCAGCGCGCGGCGGGACAGCAACGTATCGGGCGTCGTGATGCGGGACATGGGCAGCCTCCCGGGTCAGATCGCGGACGCGGCGCGCTTCACGGCGCGTACGATCCGGGCATGGGTGCCGCAGCGGCACAGGTTGGCGCTGAGTTCCTGCTTGATCTCGGCGTCGCTCGGTTTCGCGTTCCGGCTCAGGAGTGCCGCCGATTGCATCACCATGCCGTTGATGCAGTAACCGCATTGCGCCGCCTGCTCGGCGATGAAGGCTGCCTGCACCGGGTGCGGCCCCTCCGGCGAGCCGAGCCCTTCCAGGGTGACGATGGCCTGGCCGGGTTTCAGGCTGGAGAGTGGAGTGATGCAGGAGCGGACGGCCGCCCCGTCGATGTGCACCGTACAGGCGCCGCATTGTCCGAGCCCGCAGCCGAAGCGTGGCCCGTGCAGTTGCAGATCGTTGCGCAGCACGTAGAGCAGCGGCGTCTCGGGATCGTCGACTCGCACACTCACCGCGCGCCCGTTGACGTGGAGGGAGACCGGTTGCGCCATGGCGTGCCTCGAATTGTATTTTTTGGAACCGTTCTAGTGCAGGGGTATCAACCTTTCGCCGAGCCGGTCAACCGGACACGGGGTCCCGCATCAGGATCGTGCCTCGGTCGCGGATGATGGGTGGAGCGCGGCATGCGCCGACTCCATGGCGATTGAAACGGCCGCGACCGCAGCCCTCAGCCTCGGCACCGCGTGATCGACGAAGGCCCGCAGCGCCGCGTTCCGGCGGGGGATGGGATGAAATACGAGGTGAACCGGATTCGGCGGCGGCTCGAACGCTGCAAGTACCGGAACGAGGCGCCCGTGCGCCAGATGTTCGACCACCTGATAGGCCATGGCTCGGCAGACGCCATGACCGCGGACCGCGGCATCGATGGAGGCCCTGGCGCTGTTCAGGACCAGACGTGGCTCCAGCGCCACCGTGATGGGACGAGACCGCGCGGGATTCCGCTCGGTAAAGGGCCAGAGTTCGTGCTCCGTCCCCTCCGCGCCGAGACAGCGGTGCGTCCGAAGATCCTCGGGACGCGCGGGTTGGCCTAGCGCAGCCAGGTAGGCGGGCGCTGCACAGACGAGCCGGCGCATGGCGCCGAGACCTACCGCTGTAAGGCCCGAATCGGGCAGGTCCGCGAGGCGCAGGGCTGCGTCGATCCCCTCCTCGGTCAGGTTGACCACGCGATTGACCAGGAGCACACGCATCGCCACGCCCGGATGCATGGCGAGGAAGTCTTCGACGACGGGCATCAGCTTTTCACGGCCGAAGAGTTCCGGCGCGGTGAGGGTGATCCTGCCTTCCAACCGGTCCGCTATCCTGGCCGTCCCCTCAGCTTCCGCCAGCTCTGCCAGCACGCTCCGGTACACGACGGCCTGACGCTCGCCGACCTCCGTGAGGCGAAGTCCCCGGGTCGAGCGGTGCAGGAGGCGATCGCCTAGGCGCTCCTCCAGCATCGCGACCGCGCGCGTCACGCTCGCCGGTGAGACGCCCGAATGGCGGGCCGCGCGCGCGAACGAGCCGGCGTCGACGACGCCGAGGAACAGCGCCATGGCATCGAGGCGATCCATCGTTGCAGATCCTGAAACACAGCTTTGCAGAGATCCGATATTATTGCGGCAAGCGATGGACGCTACCTCTTCGACAGGAAAAGCACGGATGCCAAGCGGCGCTGTCGAGGCCGCGGACGGGCACGGAACCGATGCAGCATGGTCAAGCGGTTCGGATCGGGGCTCGTCATGGGCGCCGTAGCGGGCCGCCCCTGCCCTCTCGGCCGCATTCGGGCTTTTCCTGAACTCGGCAGGCAGGAGGATCGAATGTCGGTACGCTACGGTAAGCAACAAGTCGGGGACGTCGAGGTGTTCTACCGGGAAGCGGGCCCTGGGGACGCACCCGTGCTGCTCCTGCTTCACGGTTTCCCAACCGCGAGTCACATGTTCCGCGATCTCATCCCGCTCCTGTCCGATCGCTATCGGATCGTCGCCCCAGACCTGCCCGGCTTCGGCAACACGGTCGCCCCGTCCCGCGCCACATTCGCCTACACGTTCGACCACCTGGCCGAGATCATGGAGGGGTTCGTCACTGCGTTGGGGCTGACCCGCTATGCTCTCTACATCTTCGACTATGGGGCGCCGACCGGTCTGCGTCTGGCGATGGATCACCCGGAACGGATCAGCGCCATCATCACCCAAAACGGCAACGCCTATGCGGAGGGTCTGAGCGCGGCGTGGGAACCTTGGCAGGCCTATTGGCGGGATCCGAGCCCGGCGAACCGCATCGCGTGCCGCGCCGCCCTCACGGAAGCAGCGATCCATATGCAGTACGAGCACGGTGCGCCGGCCGGTCGCATCGGTCCCGACGGTCTGACCCTCGATCTGCACTACATGCGACGCCCCGGTGCGGAAGAGATCCAGCTCGATCTGATTCTGGATTACCGCACGAACGTCGCGCTCTACCCGGCGTTCCAGGCGTATTTTCGCACCCACAGGCCGCCGCTCCTAGCGGTTTGGGGCCGCAACGACCCGTTCTTCCTGGCCGCCGGCGCGGAGGCTTACCGACGCGACCTGCCCGATGCCGAGATCCACTTGCTCGACACGGGGCATTTTGCATTGGAGACGCACCACCGCGAAGTCGCATCGCTGATGTTGGATTTCCTCGCGCGCCGGGTGATTTGACGCCCGGGTTACCGTTTGCCGAAACGTACCGTGGTTCGGCGGAGACGATCGTCTGATCCCGTCTTGCCGGGGCGAACCGACGCGCAGGCCCCGTTCGCACGCCCCGCGGTCTCGCTCAAGCGGATGTTTCGCCCGTCCAGCGGAGCGTCTCGACCAGAGCACGCAGGGCAGGCGTCACTTGCCGGTTCGGGTAGTAGAGATGGCAGCCGGGAAACGGCGGGCAGTAATCGTCCAGCACCTGCACGAGGTCGCCGGAGGCGAGATCGGCGGCCACGTCGCATTCCAGCATGTAGCCGAGGCCCGCGCCCGCCCGCACCACCGCGCCGGCCAGCGCACCGTCGTTCCCGACGAACTGTCCGCCGGCGCGCACGCGGACCTCGCGTCCGCCTTGGGTGAACTCCCACGGCAAGAGGCCGCCGCCGCCGACGAGCCGGTAGTTGACGCAACGATGCGCCTCGAGGTCGGACGGGACCGCAGGGCGGGCGTGACCCGCAAAGTAGGCGGGTGTTCCGACCACGACCGTGCGCAGGTCCGGGCCGACGCGGACCGCGACCATGTCGCGCTCCACCGAATCCCCAAAACGAATTCCGGCGTCGAAGCCCGTCGCGACGAGATCCGCGAGACGATCATCGACGACCACTTCGACGGAGACCGCCGGATAGGCGAGGAGAAAGCCGGGAAGGGACGGTTCGAGCACCGTTCGGGCGCCGAAGGCGAACGTCGTCAATCGGAGAGTGCCGGACGGCTCACCACGCCAGTCGGCCAGGGCCGCGAGGCCGCGCGCGACCTCCTCCAATGCCGGCCCGAGGGAGCGCAGCAATCGTTCGCCCGCGGGCGTCGGAGCGACGCTGCGTGTCGTCCGTGCGAGCAAGCGTAGGCCGAGACGCGTTTCCAGTCCGCGCATCGCATGACTGAGGGCGGAGGGCGACAGCCCGATCTCGGCCGCCGCCCGGGTGAAACTGCGGGTGCGCGCCACTGCCGCGAAGGCCGCGAGATCATCGAGTTCACCGCGTCGCATTGCTGCATCCCGTTCACAGACCCATGCCGTCCGATCCGGCTTATCGCCCCCCACGACGTGGCGCTAATGCTCGGTCACTTCATCGGGGGAGCATAAAAATGGATCTGACGCATTACCGGGCGCTCGGTCGTTCGGGGCTGGCAGTGAGCCCGCTGGCGCTGGGCACCATGACCTTCGGGACCGCGCGATGGGGACTCGACGAGAACAGCAGCCGCGCCGTGTTCGATGCCTATGTCGAGGCGGGCGGCAATTTCGTGGATACGGCCGACGTCTACGCGAACGGCACCAGCGAGGCGATGGTCGGTCGCTTCGTCAAGGAGCGCCGCCTGCGCGACCGAATCGTCGTTGCGACCAAGTTCGGATTCGCTGCGGGAAACGGACCGCATGCGGGGGGGTGCGGAGCCAAACACATCCACACGGCGATCGATGGGTCCCTACGACGTCTCGAGACGGATTTCATCGACCTGTACTGGGTCCACGTGTGGGATGGGATCACGCCGGCCGAGGAACTGCTGGAGACGATGAGTGGCCTCATTCGGGTGGGCAAGATCCGCCACTGGGGCGTGTCGAACACCCCCGCCTGGTACGCAGCCAAGCTCGCGACACTCGCTTCCGTGCGTGGCCTCCCCGGGCCGATCGGGCTCCAGTACTTCTATTCCCTGGTGAACCGGGACGTCGAGGACGAGCATATTCCCCTCGCGGCCGAGTTCGGCATGGGCATGGTGCCCTGGTCGCCCCTCGCCTACGGGCTCCTGACGGGCAAATACGATCGCGCAACCGTCGCTGCGGCGTCATCGCGTGGGTCTGGCCTGCCCAGGGACGCGGCGAAGGCGGGAGAAGTCCGTCCGGCCGACGACAGGCGCCTCGATGGTGCCAACCCGTTCGGCGACAGCCTGTTCACGCCTCGCAACTGGGAGATCGTCGAGGCGGTGCGCCGGGTGGCGGACGAAATCGACCAATCACCCGCGCGGGTCGCCCTGGCCTGGGTCGTGGGCCGGCCCGGCGTCGCTTCGACCCTGATGGGCGTCGGCCGGGCGGCTCAGGTCGCCGACAATATAGCGGCCCTCGAACTCGCGCTGTCCTCCGAGCATCGCGCCGGTCTCGATGCCGTGAGTGCGCCTGCCGAGCCGCGCCTGATCTATCGCTTGGCACGGCCCCCGCTCCGGCAGCAGGTGATCTTCGGCGGGAGCCGCGTCGAGGGATCGACCGAAGCGACGTTGCGACGGGACTGACGAAATCGCGCACGTTCCCGGTCACGCGCCGGTCAGGCTTGGTCCCCCCTCGGCGGCGTAGGCGTTGATGAGGGCGGCGAGCAATCCGGGAAATCGCGCCTCGACTTCGCGCCAGCGCGAGTGATCCCGCATCTCGACGTCGTGACGCTCGCTGCGGATCACGCCGGCCTCGCGGAGCACCTTGAAGTGATTGGACAGCGATGAGCGCGGAACGACGCGATTTCCCACCGCGGAGACGGCGGAGCAGGCCTCCACGCACCCCGGGCCGATCGAAGATGTCCGGCCACCCGCCGCGACGCATATCTCCTGATCGAAGACGATGAGGGAACCCGGATGCCGGCATCACCGCGACGGGCCCTGGTAAATGGAGGCCGCCAAGGCCGCCCCGATGCGCAAGGCCAGCCCATATGCCGGGCGTCGGCCGCGGGTCCGCGAAAATTCGGTCTCGCGGGTGCCGATCCGATCATCGGCTTTCGCATTCCAACCCGCATCACGCGGATTTCTGAAGAGGCGTCTGCCGACCATCGCGTGATCCGTCGACACGGGAGCTGTGTCCAAGAACGCGATGTGCTAGCCTCTTTACGCCATGCACCTTCCTTCACTCCCCTCGCGGCTGCTCACCACGATCCTTCGGGTCGCGGTTCTCGCCGTCATGGTGATGGGTATGGTCCTGGGCCATGCCGGACACACCCATCCGCCGGGCGGGGCAAGTGCGGCGGCATCCGCCGTAGGCTTAGGACGAGCTGATCCGGATCACCCGATCCGGCACCACGCTTCGTCCGAAATTCCGGCGGCCGGGCACGAAGGCAAAGCCGCGGCGCCGGAGACCTGCCCGGGCTGCTGTTCCTGCCCGGGCTGCTGTTCCTGCCCGGTCCTGGCTGTTCAAGCCTCCGGCACGGTGGATGGCGTCTGGGAAAAGTCAGGGCGCGTGATGCCGGCAACGGATCGGGCGCATCCCAGCGCGGTGCTGGAGGCTCTGGCGGAACCACCTCGATCCTTCGTGTGAGACGCGCCTGACGCCGCCTCCCTTTGGAGTGCGGCGACCGTCCCATCCTGCAAGGTTTCGACACGATGACAATTCGGCTTCCGGCTGCCCTCGGGGCGGCGGTTCTGACGTTCGGCCTTTGGTCGGCGACGCCCCGGGCACATGAGGGGCACGACCACGGCGATGCGGGAAAGTCCGCGCCCGCCGCCCAGGCGCCTCGCGGCACCTCATCGACGGATGGCCTCGAGCTGGTCGCGGTTGCCCGAAACGGCACCGTGACCGTGTTCGTCGACCGGGTGTCGACCAACGAGCCGGTGACGGACGCTTCGGTGACGGCGGAGACTCCGGAGGGAACCGCGACGGTGACGGCCGCCGCCGACGGGAGCTACCGCCTCGACGCGCATTGGAGCGAGAAGCCGGGCGAGTACGATGTCCCGTTCACCGTCACGACGAACGGTGCCTCGGACATCTTCCCCGTCACCCTGACCGTTCCCGTACCGCCGGTCCCCTCGGCCGGTGCAGGCACCCCGGCCTGGGCGGCGGGGCTCGCCGTGGCTCACGATTTTCGCCAGCACCTCGGGCAGGCCGACCCGCTCCCCATGATCATCGGCGGCGCCGGGTTCCTCCTCGGCGTGGTGGTGACTCTCTTGGTCCGAGGCCGGCGGCTCGCTCCGGCCCTCGGCATCCTCGTGCTGGCCGCCGGTCTGCTGTTCGGTCCGCCGGCCTTCGCGCATGAGGGGCACGACCATGGCGAGAGCGCCGCGACCGGGATGCCCATGGCGTCGGCCGGCGCCCAGGATCTGGCCCAGCGCATGCCCGACGGCTCGGTGTTCGTGCCCAAACCCACCCAGCGCATCCTGACCGTCCGGACCATCGTCACGGCCTCCGACCTCCTGGCCCGGACGACCGAGCTGCCCGGTCGGATCATCGCCGATCCGAACGGCAGCGGCGTCGTCCAGTCGTCCGTCGGAGGCCGCCTGTCGCCGCCGGCCTCGGAGGCCTTTCCGCGTCTCGGCACGCGGGTGAAGAAGGGCGAGGTGCTGGCGACCGTGACCCCGCCGGTCCAGGCGGTCGACGTCTCCGACATGCGCCAGCGTCAGGGCGAACTCGATCAGCAGATCACCATCATGGAACGGCGGGTCGATCGCTTCCGCAAGCTGGCGCCGGGCGGCTCGGTCTCACAGGTTCAGCTCGACGACGCGCAGGCCGAACTGAAGGGATTGACGGACCGCCGCGTCGCCCTCGACGGCGTCCGTCAGCAGCCCGAGGCGCTGGTGGCGCCGGTCTCCGGCGTCGTCGCGGAAGCCAATGCCGTCGCCGGGCAGATGGCGAGCCCGGGCGCGATGGTGTTCCATATCGTCGATCCCGCGCGGCTCTGGGTCGAAGCGCTGAGCTTCGACGCCCTCGCGAGCACCCAGGACGCCACGGCCCGCCTCGCGGACGGCCGGGTTCTGACGCTGAAATACATGGGCGCAGGACTTGCCGACCGCAGTCAGGCGGTGCCCATGCACTTCGCCGTTCAGAATGCGCCGGCCGAACTGCGCACGGGCCAGTTCGTGACGGTGCTGGCGGCGACGGATACGCAGCAGAAGGGCTTGGCGCTGCCCCGCGCCAGCGTCGTCCGTGGCTCGAACGGACAGAACATCGTCTACGAGCACACGCAGCCCGAGCGATTCGAGCCGCGTGAGGTCCAGGTCGAGCCCCTCGACGCTACCCGCCTGCTGGTGGTGTCGGGGGTGGGTCCGGGCAAGCGGATCGTGACCCAGGGCGCCGAACTCCTCAATCAGGTTCGTTGAAGGAGCCGGCGCCATGTTCACCTTCCTCGTCACGCAATCCCTGCGAAACCGGCTGGTCGTTCTGGCCGTCGCCGCCGTGCTGGTCGTCTACGGCGCGTTCACCGCGATCCGGCTTCCCGTCGACGTCTTCCCGGACCTCAACCGTCCGACCGTCACCATCATGACCGAGGCGGAAGGCCTCGCCCCGCAGGAAGTCGAGCAACTCGTCACCTTCCCGCTGGAGACGCAGATGAACGGGCTTCCGGGCGTCGCCCGCGTCCGCTCCGTCTCCGGGGTCGGCCTGTCGGTCATCTACGTCGAGTTCGACTGGAACACGGACATCTATCGCAATCGCCAGCAGGTCTCGGAACGCCTCGCGATGGCGCGGACCCAGCTGCCGCCTACGGTCAATCCGATGATGGGTCCGATCTCGTCCATCATGGGGCAGATCGTGATGGTGGCGGTGACGGGCGACACCGTGTCGGCCATGCAGCTGCGCGAGATCGCCGACTTCACGATCCGGCCGCGCATCCTGTCCATTCCGGGTGTCGCTCAAGTCATCCCGATGGGCGGCGAGGTACGTCAGTTCCGGGTCGCACCCCAGCCAACGGCCCTGCGAGCGCTCGGAGTCACCCACGGCCAGCTCGAGACGGCGCTCGCTCAGTTCGGAATCAACACAGGCGGTGGCTTCACCGACCAGTACGCGCGCGAATATCTCATCCGCAACCTCAGCCGAACGATGAACCTCGACGACCTGCGCAACATGGTCGTGGCAACGGTCGAGAAGAAGCCGGTCTTCCTCCGCCAGGTCGCCGACGTGTCGTTCGCCGCCAAGGTGAAGCGCGGGGACGCCGGCTACATGGGTGCCCCCGCCGTCGTGGTCTCCGTCGAGAAGCAGCCCGGTGTCGACACCGTGCAGCTGACCGCTTCCGTGGAGAGCGCATTGAAGGATATCACCGCCTCCCTGCCCAAGGGCGTACGGGCCGACCGGCTCATCTTCCGGCAGGCGAACTTCATCGAGACCTCGATCCGCAACGTCGAAACGGTCCTGATGGAGGCCATCGTCGTGGTGGCTCTGGTGCTGTTCGCCTTCCTGCTCAACGTCCGGACCACGGCGATCTCTCTCACGGCGATCCCGGTCTCGATTCTCGCCACCGCGGTGATCTTTCACTTCGCCGGGCTGTCCATCAACACGATGACGCTGGGCGGACTCGCCATCGCCATCGGCGAACTCGTCGACGACGCCGTGGTCGATGTCGAGAACATCTTCCGGCGCCTTCGGGAGAACCGGGCCGAGGGCAACCCGCGCTCGGTGTTCGACGTGGTGGTCTCGGCCTCGCAGGAGGTGCGCTCGGGCATCGTCTACGCGACGATGGTCATCGTGCTGGTGTTCGTGCCCCTGTTCGCCCTGTCGGGTATCGAGGGGCGTCTGTTCGCGCCGCTGGGCCAAGCCTACATCATCTCGATTCTCGCGAGCCTCGTCGTCTCCATCACCCTGACGCCCGTGATGGCCTATTACCTGCTCCCGGGGCTGAAGCGCCTCGACGAACACGAGAGCGGCCTGATCCGGGGTCTCAAGCGCGGCGTCGCCGCTTTGCTCCGCCCGGCCTTGGGCAACGGCCGCCCGATCATGGTCCTCGCGGCCCTCGCCGTGGCGTTGTCCGGAATCGCCGCGACGTTCCTGCCCCGGGCCTTCCTGCCTCCGTTCAACGAAGGCTCGTTCACCGTCAACATGACCTTCAACCCGGGCATCTCGCTCACCGAGAGCAACCGGGTCGGGCTCCTGGCCGAACGCATGCTCCTGGGCATTCCGGACGTGCTCTCCGTTGGCCGGCGCACCGGCCGGGCCGAGCTCGACGAACATGCCGAGGGCGTCCATTCGTCTGATCTCGAGATCGACCTGAAGCCCGGTGCCCGTTCGAAGTCGGAGCTCGTCGCCGATATCCGCAACCGGCTCGCGGTCCTGCCGGTCAACGTCAATGTCGGTCAACCGATCTCGCATCGCCTCGACCACATGCTCTCCGGGGTACGGGCGGAGATCGCCCTCAAGGTGTTCGGAGAGGACCTCGACACCCTTCGCACGGTCGCCGAAGACCTGCGCCGGCGCATGTCCGGCATCCCCGGCATTGCCGACCTGCAGGTCGAGAAGCAGGTGCTGATCCCGCAGCTGGAAATCCGCGTCGACTACGCTCGGGCCGCCCTCTACGGAGTGCAGCCCGCGGCCCTGGTGGAGCAGCTGAGCCGCCTGTCGAACGGCCAGGTCGTCTCGCGGGTCGTCGACGGCTATCGCCGCTTCGACGTGGTGATGCGCCTGTCCGACACGCAGCGCACCACCCAGCGCCTCGGCGATCTCCTCATCGAGACCCCATCCGGCTGGGTCCCGGCGCGGCAGATCGCCGATATCCGCGAGACGGACGGACCGAACCAGATCCTGCGCGAGAATGCGCGCCGCCGCATCGTCGTGCAGGCCAACACGGCGGCCGGCGCCGACATGGTCAAGGTCGTTGCCGGCATCCGGGAGCAGATCGGTGCCGCCAACTTGCCCGACGGCTACGTCACCCATCTCGAAGGCTCGTTCCAGGCCCAGGCGGAGGCGAGCCGCACCATCGGCCTGCTCTCGCTGCTTTCGCTGGCGCTGGTCTTCACGCTCCTCTTCAGCCGCTATCGCTCCGTCGTCCTTACGCTGATTATCCTGGGCAGCATTCCGCTCGCCCTGATCGGTTCGGTGGCCGCCCTCTGGATCGCAGGGCAGCCCCTGTCGGTCGCCTCGATGATCGGGTTCATCACCCTCACGGGTATCGCGACGCGCAACGGCATCCTGAAGATCAGCCACTGGCTCAACCTGGCGATCCAGGAGGGACTGCCCTTCGGGCCGGACCTCGTCATCCGCGGCAGCCTCGAGCGGCTCACGCCGGTGCTCATGACCGCGCTCTCCGCAGGGGTCGCGCTGGCGCCGCTCCTCATCGGTGCGGATGCGCCGGGCAAGGAAATCCTGCATCCGGTCGCCGTCACGATCTTCGGCGGCCTGATCAGCGCTACCCTGCTCGACACGATCCTGACCCCGATCCTGTTCCTGACCTTCGGCCGTAAGCCGCTGGAACGCCTGCGTGCCGAAGCCCATGCCGCACGGAGTTCCACGGTCGCCCCCCGGGGTACGCCGGCCGAGGCCTTCTGAATCCGCCACCTCCACGAGACAGCGAGAATTTCATGCGCCCCCTCATCGCCACGACCTTTGCCGCGCTCCTGGCCGTCTCTCTTCCCGCACGGGCCGCCGGTCCGAACGGGGGACCCACCACCGTCGTGGACGGCCACCCCATCGAGTTCGTCAGTTCCGACACGGATCTGACCTTCTTCATCTCGGACGAAGACGGCAGGCCCGTGGACACGGCGGGCCTGACGGCCAAGGCTTTCGTGCTGCGGAGCGGCAAGACCGAGACCGTGACGCTGAAGGGAGCCGCGCCGAACAAACTCATAGGCCCCCTGACGGCCCCCCTGGCGGCCGGCGCGAAAGTCACCCTGTCGGCAAAGCTGCATGGCCACAACCTGCAGGCGCGCTTCGAGAAATAGCGGCGCGATCGCATCGACGGCGTTCGATCCTGCGGATGAGGGGGCTTCAGGGTACCGAAGCTCGTCGCCCCGCCACCGACGACGCGTCTCACCGACGCGAGCACCCCATCGACGAAGCGACGCACGGCGGGCGGGCGTTGGGCCCTCTTTCGGAACGATGTTGCTGTTGAGGGCCGCCCTAAATCGATCCAACCGTCACGACCGCGCCATCGGGTATGGCGAGTTCGCGCGACACGATGGTTTGAGGCGCCCCCATTGTTGCGACTGCCGTGACCACCGGAAGGCCAGACGAGATCCGGCCACTCGCCGCGCTACTCCTTGGCTGAGCACCGTATCGCCCCTGGCATAGACCCGCCTATGGTCGGCTGCCGAGAGGTTGCCGCGCTCGTCCTGCTAGGCCTCACGAGCCTTGGCGTTCCGCGCGTGGGCCTTGTCCTCGATCGGATACCTGTCCTCAATCTGATACTTGCGCTCGCCCGGCAGAGCGAATTTCCTTTCGGGCAACGTCTCCCGATCCTCGCTTTCGCGCTTGGACATCGCAGTCGTCCTCATGCCTCCTTCAGCCTACGCCGAAGGAGCACCGATGTGCCGGGCGACCGTGTCGAGGCAGGGATCGCTGCGTCTGCGATAGCGCGAACCGGCACCGGCACTTCACCGCCGACACCCACCCGCCACGGACCGAGGCGATGCGGACAGGGAGGGGGAGGCGCACCGGAATCGTCAGGCGGAATCATTGGGCGCCCGCAGGCGGTAGCCGACGCCGGTCTCGGTCAGAAGGATGCGCGGCCGCTCGGGATCGGCCTCCAGCTTCTGGCGAAGCTGGCGGATGTAGACGCGCAGGTATTGCGGGTCGGATGAGGTCGAGACCGCGTTCATGAGCTGGGCGTGGGTCAGTGCCTTGCCGGCATGCTGAACCAGGACCCGCAGGAAATCGTACTCGCGCGGCGTCAGCTTCACCTCCGCGCCCCCCACGCGGACGATGCGGCGCACGAGGTCGACGCTGAGACCATCGACTTCGAACACGGCCCGCTCGCCCTGGACGGCGAGCTGGTGGCGCAGGGCCGCACGGATGCGTGCGAGCAACTCGCCCATGCCGAAGGGCTTCGTCACGTAATCGTCGGCGCCGAGATCGAGGGCTTCGACCTTGCCACCCTCGTCGTCGCGGCTCGAAAGAACCACGACGGGCAGATCGCGGTGATCCTTGCGAATGGTCCGGAGCAGATCGTGCCCCCGCATGTCGGGCAGGCCGAGGTCGAGGATGATCAGGTCCACCGTCTCGCGGGCCAGGATGTCGAGGGCGGTACGGGCGTTCGGCGCTTCGCAGATGCCGTACCCTTGCGTCGCCAAGCCCATGCGCAGGAGCTTCCGGATCGGCGGTTCGTCGTCGATGACCAGGATGTTCACGCTCATACCGGGTGGTCGTCCTTCGCGCGGTCCGACGGTAGAACGGGCAGCAGGATGGTGAAGGCGGCGCCGAGCCGGTCGCGCCGGTTGGCGGCCGTCAGCGTCCCGCCCATCGCTTCGACGAAGCCGCGTGCGATGGCGAGTCCGAGCCCCGTTCCGGCCCGGACACTGTCGGATTTCCGAACCCTGTAGAATTTGTCGAAGACCCGTTCGACCTCGGCCTCGGGCATGCCGTCGCCTTCGTCGAGGATTTGGAGGCGCACCCGTTCCCCTTCGACCGAACCCGCGACCGTGATCGCGGACCCTTCCGGTGCGTATTTGGCGGCATTGTCGAGGAGGTTGACCATCACCTGCTCGAACAGGACGGGATCGAGCCGGAGGGCAGGCAGGGCGGCTGGCACATCGAGCATCACGCGGTGTCCGGCAAGGGTCAGCCCGAGCCTGCGCAGGGCGGTGTCGACGAGTTCGCCGAGGTCCTGCTGCGTCAGGCTCGCGGCCACCGCCCCGGCTTCCAGGCGGGTCATGTCGAGCAGGTTGACGATGAAGCGGTTCAGTCGCTCCGCTTCGGCGATGATGGTTTCGAGAAGGTCCGCCTTGGCGTCGCGCGGGAGCGCATCGTCGAGGTCGCGCAGGGTCGTGGCCGCTCCGAACACCGAGGCGAGCGGCGTGCGGAGGTCGTGCGAGATGGAGGTCAGCAGGGCTTGGCGTAGGCGGTCGGTCTCCGCGGCGCGCTCGGCCCGGTCGAGGCTCTCCACAAGCCGGACGCGCTCGATGGCGAGGGCCGCCATGTCGGCGAGGGCATCGAACAGTCGCCGTCCCTCGGGCGAAAGGATCGGCCCGCCGCCGTCGGCGTCGAGCCCGATCACCCCGATGCCGCCGCGGCCGGTGCGCATGGGCAGGAACAGCCGTCGCGCGCCCGGCAAAGTATCCGCGCCCCGGCCCGCCGGGCGTTCGTTGTCGAAGGCCCAGGTCGCGGCGCCGAGATCGGCCGCATCGAGGGTGTCCTCGGGCGGAAAGCCGGCCCGGACCGTGACCGCCCCGTCCTGAGGCAGCAGGATGACGACCCGGACCTTCAGCATCGCCGCCACCTGGGCCGACGTCGCCCACAGCACGTCGTCGAGGGTGCCGCAGCCCGCGAGCGTGCGGCTGAAGCCGTAGAGGCGCTCCGTGGCGCGGGCCCGCCCCTGCGAGACCAGGGCGTCCCGCCGCGAACGGGAGGCGAGGTTCGAGACCACCACGGCGACTGCAGTGAACAGCAGGAACGCGGCGATGTTGGTCGGGTCCGCGATGGTGAGGGTGTAGACCGGCGGCAGGAAGAAGAAGTTGTACGACAGCGAGGCGGCGACGACGGCGGCGAGGGAGGGCCCGAGGCCGAAGCGTACGGCGACGGCGACGATGGCGGTGAGCAGGATCAGGTCGGCGTTCTCAACGCCGAGATACGGCTCGACCAAGAGGGCGAGGGCGAGGGACGCGGCGGTCGCGAGAAGGCCGACTCCGTAGGGCACGAACTCGAACGTGCGCTTCGTCGGTTCAGTGGCGACGGTCGTGACCGGAACCGGAGCGGCCGCTTCGCCCGCGATGACGTGGATGCTGATGGTCCCGGAGCGTCGGACGAGGTCGTGCACCACCGAGCCGTTGAGGAGTTCGAACAGTGGCGAGCGGTCGGACTTGCCGAGGATGATGTGATTGACGTTGGCGGAGCGCGCATGGGCGAGGATGCTGTCGGCGATCCGGCGTCCGCCCGGTAGGGTCACGGTCTCGCCCCCGAGGCGGTCGGCCAGCCGCAGGGTGTCGGCGATGCGGTCGCGCGCTGCTTCGTCGAGGGCGAGGCTCCGCGGACCTTCCACCGTGAGGGCGGTCCAGGGGGCGTGCAGCCGGTCGGCCAGGCGCTTGGCGTGGCGCACGAGGCCGGCGGAGCGCGGATCCTCGCTGACGCAGACGAGCACCCGTTCGCCCGCCCCCCACGGACCCGCGATGGCGTTGGCCCGCATGTGGTTGAGAAGCTCGTCGTCGACCCGGTCGGCGGTGCGGCGCAGCGCCAGCTCGCGCAGGGCCGTGAGGTTGCCGCGGGAGAAGTAGTGACGCAGGGCGCGCTCGGCGTTGGCTTTCACGTAGACCTTGCCGTCCTTCAGGCGCTGAATGAGGTCGTCCGGATTGAGATCGATGACCTCGATGTCGTTGGCGCGGTCGAGAATGCCGTCGGGCACCGTCTCTCGGACGCGGATGCGGGTGATCTGAGCGACGACATCGTTCAGGCTTTCGACGTGCTGGATGTTGAGGGTGGTGTAGACATCGATCCCGGCATCGAGAAGTTCCTCCACGTCCTGGTAGCGCTTCGGGTGGCGCGAACCCGGCGCGTTGGTGTGGGCGAGCTCGTCCACGAGGGCGAGGCCCGGCCGGCGCGCGAGAAGTGCGTCGAGATCCAGCTCCTCCAGGACCGTGCGGTGATACGGGACCGCCCGGCGCGCCACCACCTCGAAGCCCGCCACGAGGGCTTCGGTCTCGGCCCGTCCATGTGCCTCGACGAGGCCGACGACGACGTCGGTACCGGCCCTGAGCCGGGCGCGACCGACGGTGAGCATCTCGTAGGTCTTGCCGACGCCGGGCGCCGCCCCGAGGAAGATCTTGAGGCGGCCGCGGCGGCCCTCCTCCCGGCGCGCGGCTTCCAGCAGTGCGTCGGGCGAGGGCCGGTCGGGGTCGCGCGGGGGGACCTTCTTCGGGGGGCGGCTCATCCGGCTCTGGTCACTCCGGCCTCAGGTCGTCGAGGGCGAGGTTGAGGGCGAGCACGTTCACCCGCGGCTCGCCCAAGATTCCGAGCAGGCGACCCTGGACGCGGGCCTGCACGAGATCCCGAACCCGGTCCTCGGGCAGGCGGCGCGCCCGCGCGACGCGCGGCACCTGGAACAGGGCAGCGTCCGGGGAAAGGTCCGGATCGAGGCCGGAACCGCTCGCAGTGACGAGGTCGACGGGCACGCTCCTTCCCGGGTTCTCGGCCCGGCGCGCCGCAAGGTCGGCGCGCACGCGCTCGGCCAGGGCGGCGCTGGTCGGGCCGAGGTTCGAGCCCGAGGAGTTCGCCGCATTGTAGGGCGACGGGACGGTCTTGCCCGCATCGGCCGGGTCGGCGGCGCTGGTCGCAGACGGACGGCCCTGGAAGTAGCGCTCGGTGGTGAAGGCTTGCCCAATCAGGTGGGAGCCGACGATCCGTCCGTCGCGCTCGATCAGGCTCCCGGCGGCCTGCGCCGGGAAGAGGGCGCCCGCGAGGCCGGTCATCGCCAGGGGATAGGCGAGCCCGGTGATCACCCCGAGGGCGATGAGGAGCACGAGGGCGGGGCGAAGCTGATTCAACATGACGGAGCTCTCGACGGTAGCAGGCAGGTGCGGCTCAGACGAGGTGCAGGGCGGTGATCGTCAGATCGATGGCCTTGATGCCCACGAACGGCACAAGGATGCCGCCGACCCCAAAGACGGCGAGGTTCCGGCCGAGCAGAGCGCCCGCCCCGACCGCCCGGTAGGACACGCCGCGCAGGGCCAGGGGGATCAGCGCGACGATGATCAGGGCGTTGAAGACGATGGCCGATAGGATCGCGCTTTCGGGAGAGGCGAGCCCCATGACGTTGAGGCCTTGGAGCTGAGGATAGAGCCCGAGGAACATCGCCGGGATGATGGCGAAGTATTTGGCGACATCGTTGGCAATGGAGAACGTGGTCAGGGCGCCCCGCGTCATGAGAAGCTGCTTGCCGATGCCGACGATCTCGATGAGCTTGGTCGGATCGCTGTCGAGGTCGACCATGTTGCCGGCCTCGCGGGCCGCCACGGTGCCGGTGTTCATGGCGACGCCCACATCGGCCTGGGCCAGGGCCGGGGCGTCGTTGGTGCCGTCGCCGCACATGGCGACGAGCTTGCCCTGAGCTTGCTCCCGGCGGATCAGCGCGAGCTTGTCCTCCGGGGTCGCCTGGGCGAGGAAGTCGTCGACACCGGCCTCGGCGGCGATGGCGGCCGCGGTCATGGGATTGTCGCCGGTGATCATCACCGTGCGGATGCCCATCCGGCGCAGCTCGGCGAAACGCTCGCGGATGCCACCCTTCACGATGTCCTTGAGATAGATCACGCCGAGCAGTCGGCCGTCGCGGGAGACGGCGAGGGGCGTGCCGCCGGCCTTGGCGACGTCCTCGGCGATGGCTTGGATCTCTCGGATCGCCTCCGGGGCCGCGCCCGGGCCGTAATCCAGGGCGACGCTCGAGCCGTGGGTCGCCATGGGCTGCCGGCTCACCGACCCGATGATCGATTCCACGGCACCCTTGCGGATGGAGGATCCGTCGAGGTCGACGCCGCTCATTCGGGTCTGCGCCGTGAACGGCACGAAGGTCGCGCTCAGGCTCGCCATGTCGCGGGCCCGGATGCCGTAGCGGTCCTTGGCCAGGACCACGATGGACCGGCCCTCGGGGGTCTCGTCGGCCAAGGATGCCAACTGGGCGGCGTCGGCCAGATCCCGCTCCGACACGCCGCGCACGGGGCGGAACTCCGTCGCCTGCCGGTTGCCGAGCGTGATCGTGCCGGTCTTGTCGAGGAGGAGCGTATCGACGTCGCCGGCGGCTTCCACGGCGCGGCCCGACATGGCGAGGACATTGAAGCGCACCAGCCTGTCCATGCCGGCGATGCCAATGGCGGAGAGGAGCGCCCCGATGGTGGTCGGGATCAGGGTCACGAACAGGGCAACGAGGACGATGACGGGAATCGTGCCGCCCGCATAGGCGGCAAAGCTCGGGATCGAGGCGACGGCGAAGACGAAGACGAGGGTGAGCCCCGCGAGCAGGATGTTGAGCGCGATCTCGTTCGGGGTCTTCTGCCGCGCCGCGCCCTCCACGAGGGCGATCATCCGATCGACGAAGGTCGAGCCGGCGGCGGCCGTGATTCGCACCCGGATCTCGTCGGACAGCACCTGGGTGCCGCCGGTGACGGCCGAGCGGTCGCCGCCGGATTCGCGGATGACGGGGGCGGATTCGCCGGTGATGGCGGCCTCGTTCACGGAGGCCACGCCGAGGATGACCTCTCCGTCGGAAGGGATGATGTCGCCCGCCTCGACCAGCACCACGTCGCCGACAGTAAGGCTGTTCCCCGGCACCATCTCGTGATCCCGTCCGGGTCCGGTGAGGCGCTTCGCCATGGTCTCGGTGCGGGAACGCCGGAGACTGTCGGCCTGGGCCTTGCCGCGTCCCTCGGCGATGGCCTCGGCGAAGTTGGCGAACAGAAGGGTGAACCAGAGCCACAGGACGATCTGGGCCGAGAAGGCGAGGTTGGCGCCGCCCGTGACGACGTCCCGGACGAACAGGATCGTGGTCAGGACGGCGACCACCTCGACCACGAACATGACCGGGTTCCGGACCATCGTCCGGGGGGCGAGCTTGGTCAGGGCGCCGACGAGGGCCGGCCCGACGAGGGCGGCCTGAAACAGGCTTGTGGCGTTTGGGCGAGTCATGGCGTCTATCCGGAGCGGGGGATTCTGAGGAGGCCGAAGCGCCGGAGCGCCGCGCGGATCGGGACGGTCAGGGTGCGAGCGCTCGCCCGAGCAGAGTCACCGCTGCCCCGAGGCAGAGGGCGCCGAGCAGGGCCAGCCCCAGGAGGACGAGGACGACGTCCGAGATGCGAAGGGCGGATCGGTGCCGGTCGACCCGACTCCACGTCCGCGGGCGGGGCCGGTGCTTGGCGAGGGCGCGCCGGGTCGGCGTGCGGCGGGGCAGCGTGATGTGACGCATCTCAGCCGCCCGCCGGGAAGGTCTGGCCCAGGCCGCCGGCGAGGTGCTCGACGATGGGCCCCAACGCCAGTGCCGGAAAGAACGTCAGGCCGCCGACGATGAGGATCACGCCGACGAGGAGCCCGACGAACAGGCCGCTGTCCGTCGGGAAAGTCCCGGCCGAGGCCGGCACGGTCTTCTTCGCCGCGAGCGAGCCCGCGATGGCGAGCGCCGGGACAATGACGAAGAAGCGGCCAAACAGCATGCCGAGGCCCAGCGTGGTGTTGTAGAAGGCCGTGTTCGCCGTCAGGCCCCCGAAGGCCGACCCGTTGTTCGCCGCCGCCGAGGTGAAGGCGTAGAGGATTTCCGAGAAGCCGTGCGGACCGGCATTGGCGGGGCCGGCGAGGCCGGCCACGACCACCGTCGCCAGGGCCGTGAAGCCGAGCATCATCAGTGGCAGGCACAGGATCGCGAGCATCGCCATCTTGACCTCGCGGCCCTCGATCTTCTTGCCGAGGTATTCGGGGGTGCGTCCGACCATCAGGCCGGCGACGAAGATCGTCACGATGACGAAGACCAGGATGCCGTAGAGGCCCGCCCCGACGCCGCCGACGATGATCTCGCCGAGCTGCATGTTGATGAGCGGAACCATGCCGCCCAGCGCTGTGAAGCTGTCGTGCATGGCGTTGACCGCGCCGCAGGACGCCGCCGTGGTGATGGTGGCGAACAACGCAGAGGCCAGGATCCCGAACCGGACCTCCTTGCCTTCCATATTGCCGCCGGTCAGCCCGAGTCCGTTGAGGACGGGGCTGCCCGCGCTCTCGGCTCCGTAGACGATGGCGGTACCGGCGAGGAACAGAACGGCCATGGCGGCGAGGATGGCCCAGCCCTGGCGCTCGTCGCCGACCATCCGGCCGAACACGTTGGTCATCGCCGCGCCAAGGGCGAAGATCGAGACCATCTGAACGAAGTTCGCGAGGGCCGTCGGGTTCTCGAACGGATGCGCGGCGTTGGCGTTGAAGAACCCGCCGCCATTGGTGCCGAGCATCTTGATGGCGACTTGGCTCGCCACGGGGCCGACCGCGAGGGTCTGCTTGGCGCCCTCCAGGGTCGTCGCCTCCACGGCCGCCCCGAGGGTCTGGGGAATCCCCTGTGACACCAGGAACAGCGTGTAGACGATGCAGAGCGGCAGCAGCACGTAGAGCGTGGTGCGTGTGAGATCGACCCAGAACGAGCCGATCGTGCGGCTCGAAGCCCGGCTGAACCCGCGCACCAGCCCCACCGCCAGGGCGATGCCGGTGGCCGCCGAGAGGAAGTTCTGGTGGGTCAGGCCCAGCATCTGCGTGAGGTACGACAACGTCGTCTCGCCTCCATAGGATTGCCAGTTCGTGTTTGTGACGAAGCTCGCGGCGGTGTTGAAGGCGAGGTCCGGCGCGACCGCCGTCTGGCCGTCCGGATTCAGCGGCAGCGCGGCCTGGATGCGCAGGAGCGCATAGAGGGCGAGGAAGCCGAGGACGTGGAAGGTCAGCATCGATAGCCCATAGGCCAGCCAGTGCTGTTCCTGCCGCGCATCGATGCCGGCGGCGCGGTAGAGGCCGCGCTCGATGGGGCCGAGCGCGGGCGACAGGAGGGTGTGCTTCCCCGCGAAGACGCGGGTCATGTAGCCACCGAGGGGGCGGGCAAGCGCCACCACGACCGCGCAGAACAACGCGATCTGAATCCAGCCATTGAGGGTCATGGGGAGGGTTTCCGTCAGAACCGCTCGGGGCGGACGAGGGCGTAGGTGAGATATCCGAACAGCCCTAGGGCCGTGAGGGCGCCGAGTGTCAGGTCGAGGGTCATGGCGCGGAGCTCAGAGGCGTTCGCAGAGCGCGGCGTAGCCGGCGGCCAGGCCGAAGAAAGCGAGCCCGAGGGCGATGAACGTAATGTCCGGCATGGTGCGTCCGTTGCGGTTCGGCGAGCCGGTGTTGGGACTGGCCGTGCTCGTTGACCCTTGTGGACGCGTTCCGCATGAGGGTTCGAGATGGAAGCGCGGGCGATTTCATAAGGATCCCATCAGGATCGCCAGACTGTGTGTCGTGCTCGTTCGAGGGGAAGCCCCCTGAGGATTACGCGCCGAGAGCCGTCCGCAGCGCGAAGGGCCGAACCCAACGGGCACCGGCCGCCCGGAGTCCGATCCGGGTGCACGAGACACCTTTTTACAGCCAATTGATCCAAGTTAATTACGCCGTCGATCCACACGCCGAGAAAGGACGCCGACCTCGCGCGAGCGGTCGGGTTGCGCCGCGGTGACGGCTGCCTTCTTCCATGCCGGAGCTCTACATCCCTATGGCGAAGAATAGCTCGGGAAGCCGCGGCAAGACGAACCCGGAGATCGAGCCCGCTTACCGCGCTCTGGTTCTCGGGAAGGATGGCTCGCTCGTCGGGTCGGTCCGCCTCGACTCGCGGAACGACGAGGAGGCCTGCGCACGTGCGAAAGCGCTCGTCGATGGCCACGCCATCGAGCTCTGGCAGGGCGTGCGCTTCATCGAGCACTTCCCGATGGGCGATTGAGGCGGACCCGCCGCCGACGGGCGTCGCCCCAAAAGTAGCTGGAGGGCCGCCTATCGCCCGCCGAGGGAGGCCGGTTGTCCCGGAAGGGTCACCCGGTGGCCGGTGTCCGTGAGGGTATCCCCCACGACTCGGTAGACGCCGAGCGTCCGGTCGACGTAGTTGCCGACGTAGACGTAATCACCGGACGGACTGAAGACGATGCCCTGCGTCACAGCCCCGGCTGGGGCTTCGGCGACCCGCCGGACCTGGCCGTCGGGCGCGATGGAAAGCAGCGCCACGGCCCCGTTCGGCGTGTAGCCCGGACTGCCGTGCGGTGCGCTCGCCCCGCGTACGACCGAGACGGCGGCGTGGCGTCCGTCGGGGGCGATGGCCAGGGCTTCGGGCGTGTCGCCGATGCCGAGATGATCGATCACGACGGGACGAGTCCCATCGGCACGGATCACGCTCACGGTGTCGGCATGGCCGTCGCTCGGCTCGGGCCCGGTATTGCCCGTGAGGGCGACGGCCCCGTCCGGCGTGACGGCGAGACCGTAGACGCCGGGGCCGACGGGCAGATCGAGTCCGGTTTCGGAGCGCACCTGCGTTCCGTCGATGGACAGGACACCGAGCTTGGCGGCCTTGTTCTTCGCGACGAAGGCCCGGCGCCCGTCCGGCGCGAAGGCCACCGCCGCCGCTTCGTCGCCGACATCGATGGTGGCGACCGTGCGCACCGTGGTCCCGGCAATGGTCAGGACGGTGACGCTGCGACCCTCGCGGTTGGCAACCAATGCCAGGCCGCCGGACCTGTCGATGGCGATCCCGGATGGCTGACGACCGACCTTGACCGTCTCGACAAGACGGGGCGGCACGGCAGCGAGATCGATGACATGGAGCCGGTCGTCGGGCTGCGCGTACCAGGCGGTCCCCTCCTGCCGCATCAGGACGGAACTCGCGACGAGGCCGAGCCGACCGTTCGGGGTGATTCCGAGGTTGGTCGGTGGTCCGTAGACGGAATTGTCGAGGGGCAGGGTATGAACGAGGCGAGGTCTTGCCTCGTCGCTGACATCGAGGATGCCGACGGAATCGTGGCCATTCGGGCCGTTGCGGCCGCCTGCGGGATCGAAGAAGGTCTTACCGTCGAGGCCGACAAGGATGAAGGGTGGCGCCCCGGCCGCGGATGCGCTGGTGACGACGAGAAGCGCGATCGCCCGGACGGCGTTTGTGAGGGTTCTTCTCATGACCCCGACATAGGGGACATCCGCCGGAAAGCCCGTCCGTTGCATCGCCGCTTTGCGGCCGGCCCCGTACTGCGACGCCCGGCCGTTTCCGTCGTTGCCCCTCGGGCATAGGGCCTAGGAAGCCACCTTCATGTATTTGAAATTAATTCAGTGTTGCCTCACGACCAAATTCCAACCTTAAGCAAGACATCTATATTGATTTTATCATGTGATTAAACTATTTCTTAGATCTGGTCGGCATCAATAACTAACGTAGTTTACGACGTCGACCTCCTGATAGTCAACGCTCGATCACTTGCTCGGTCTCTGGCCCGAGGGCTTCCGCTATGGCCCCGACCACGTCTTTGAATTCGACAAGTCACCTTCGGTCATGTCGCCGACAGCGAGGACGCGGTGCGGGCCATGGCCGAGCGCCTCGTGCGTGAGGCCGAAGCGCGAAGCTGCACCCCGTGCGGCGAGCGGCCGGGCCGCGAGCGGACACGCCAGCTCAATTCCCCTTGGCGGGACGGCGAGGCATCCGGCTGCGGCCGGTCCTGATCGCGTGTGACAGCGCAGTCCGTCATGCGAACGACCAGCGCTTTCGGGGGGCTCTGCTCGGCCAACGCAGACAGGCTGTCGAGGGCGACGGTGCCGGACGGTCGCGTTGGGGGACAGACGATGTTCAACCCGATCGTTCGTTTGCCGGTCTCGGGGACCATTCTGTTGACCATCGTCGATCATCCCGCTCCGACAACGGCGCCGGTATCCCGTCTGAGAACCTCGGGACGGTGTTCGATCCGTTCTTTACGACGGGGCGCGACCAGGGCGGCCTCGGCCTACACATTGTCTTCAGCCTCGTCGCAACGAGCGTACAGGGGCAGATCGAGATAGCCAGGACCGCCGGTGGGAGCCGTCATCACCCTCGATCTTCCCATGACGCTGACGCGCTCCGATCTGTACCCGCAAGAGATCCCGGCCAAATCGGTTGGGCATCGAAGCCGAATCCCGGCGAACCGCAAACCCATTGAACGCCGGCATGTCCTGGGATCAATGGGGCCTGCGTGAACCGTTCGACGGTCGGCGCGCGTAACCGTGCGTTGCGCTCATCGCCTTCGCGCACGAATCAAGGATGCTCCATGATCGACCTGTATTACTGGCCAACGCCGAACGCCCACAAGGTGACGCTGTTCCTCGAAGAGACCGGTCTGCCTTACACGATCAAGCCCGTGAACATCGGCACCGGCGAGCAGTTCAAGCCCGACTTCCTTGCCATCTCCCCCAACAACCGTATGCCGGCCATCGTCGATCACGCGCCCGAGGGCGGTGGCGAACCGGTGTCGCTTTTCGAGTCCGGCGCGATCCTGCTGTACCTCGCCGAGAAGACCGGTCGGTTCATCGCGCGAGACCTGGGTGGCCGCGCCGAGGTGCTGCAATGGCTATTCTGGCAGATGGGCGGCCTCGGGCCCATGCTCGGCCAGAACCATCACTTCACCCAGTACGCCCCCGAAAAGGTACCGTACGCCATCACCCGCTACGTCAACGAGACAAATCGGCTCTACGGCGTCCTCGACCGGCGCCTCGCCGATCGCGCGTTCGTGGCCGGTGCGGATTATTCCATCGCCGACATGGCCGCCTATCCGTGGATCGTGCCCTACGAGAAGCAGGGCCAGACCCTTTCGGATTTCCCGAACCTCGCGCGATGGTTCACGACCATCGCGGAGCGCCCGGCCACAAAGGCGGCCTATGCCCGTGCACCGGAGGTCAACCCGGATTTCGGCAAGACCATGAGCGAGGACGCCAAGAAGGTGATGTTCGGTCAGACCGCCGAGGGGCGTGCCTGATCCTCAACCGCGGAGCGAATCGAGGGCGACCGGGGCGGCATGCGGGCGGGTCGCCAGCATGCCGTCGAGGAGCGCCAGAACCTCGGCCCGGCCGCAATTGGCGGCCGGCTCGAACGGCGTCCAGGTCTGGGTGAAGTCGAGCTGGGCGAACACGTCGCGGTAGCGCCGCAACTCGTTCGTGGTGAGCGGCACCCCGCGCACGAACGCCTTGTGAGCCGAGATCGTGACGGCCCGGCGGAAATCCTTCGGGTCGAGCTCGAACTTCAGGGCGTCGCCGCAGAACAGGATTTTTCGCGATCGGTCGAACAGCACGGCGTGGCCATCGAAATGTCCGGCGGTGCGGTGGAGTTCGAGTCCCGGCAGGGGCTCGAGAAAATCGTCGTAGGGCCACGACACCTGAAGCGCTGCGCTCCACACGAAGTCGGCGGCCGGCAGGCATAATTCCGGGTCGAACTGGTCCTGCAGCTGCACCAGAGCGCCGTAGGCGTGCGGGTGGGACGACGACAGCACCTGCATGCCGCCGAGGTTCGCGATGTGCTTGAGCGCCGCTTCGCTGAAGACCGGGCAGGCCTCGAAGCCCATGTTGCCGTGTGGCGTCTGAATCAGATACGCGCTTGGCCCGATTCCCGAGACCGGGTCGTTCCAGAACCGCCAGACACCCGGCTCCAGCTCCTCCCAATGGCAGGGGAAGCGCGCCTGCGCCTCCGCCTCCGTCCAGAACTGCCATCCGTTCTGCGGCACCACGTGGCGCGCGTCGAGGCACATGGGGCAACCGGCCGGAGCAGTGAAGTGGCGCTGCCAGAACCCGCAATTGTCGCAGGTGTAGGCGGGCAGATCGAGGGCGCCCGCGAAGGGCAGGTAACCGGGAGACACGGGGGCGTTGCTCGGGTTGGCCAGACGGCGTTGCGGGTGGCGTTGATCGATCCCTTTAACTAAGGGATCGGCGCGGGGCTGTGGCACGCATATAGGGCATCGGCCCGAAAGGTGGTTGCCGGCTTTCGGAAAAGTCGATGCCGAGACAAGCGCCTCGATACGGCGCCGCGCCTGAACGCAACCGGAGGATCATGCCCGTCTCCTCGATCGCCTTCGACCTCACCCGCCTCATCACCCGGCTTCGTCACGCCTCGCCCAGCGGAATCGACCGGGTCGACCTCGCCTACGCCCGCCATGTCCTGAGGCAGACCGGTGCGCGCTTCGGCCTCGTCTCGACGGCCCTCGGCCCGAAGGTGCTGGAACGGGCCGAGGCCGCCGCGATCGTCGAGGCTGTGGCGGCGGGCTGGGTCGAAGATCGCGCGGCGGAGGACGATCCGGTCTATCGCCGCCTTGCCGGAGCCCTCGGCTCACCCGTGCGCGAGACATCGAGCCCGCCGCGGCGCCCGGACACCGCCGCACGCCGACGCCTCCAGGCCCGCACGGCCTGGACGGTGCTGCGCGCACGCGGCCCAGACCGCCTGCCGAAGGGGACGGTCTATCTCCACACCTCGCATTTACGCCTCGACATGCCGGAGCGGTTCGACTGGCTCTACGACCGCCGCGACATCCGCCCGGTCTTCTTCGTCCACGACCTCATCCCCATCGCCTATCCGGAATACGGCCGACCCGGCGAAGCCGAGCGCCACGCCACCCGAATGGGGACCATCGCGGCCCATGCGGCCCATATCCTCGTGAACTCGGCCGACGTCGCGGCGCATCTCTCGGGGTATCTCGCGGCCCGTGGCCTTCCCCAACGCCCGACGACCGTGGCCTGGCTCGGCGTCGAACCGGTGTTCCAGCCGGCCTCAGGCGCCCCGAACTTGGTGCCCGACCGTCCGACTTTCGTGGCCTGCGGCACCATCGAGCCGCGCAAGAACCATCTCGGCCTGCTCAACCTCTGGCGCGACCTCGCCCAGCGCCACGGCCCGGCGACGCCGCGCCTCGTCCTCGTCGGACGCCGGGGCTGGGAGGCGGAGAACATCATCGACATGCTGGAGCGCTGCCCGGCCATGCGGGCGCACGTGATCGAGGTCGGCGGTCTATCGAGCCACGGCCTCGCCCGCCTGCTTCAGGGGGCCACCGCACTCCTGATGCCCTCCTTCGCAGAAGGGTACGGCTTGCCGGTTGTGGAAGCCGCAGCCTGCGGCCTGCCCGTCGTCGCCTCGGATCTTGCGGTGCATCGCGAGATCGGAAGCGGCTTCGCCCACCTCCTCGACCCCCTCGACGGTCCGGGCTGGCGCGAAGCCATCGAGGCGCTGAGCGCTCCCGCCTCCCCCCTGTGGGCGGACCTGAAGTCGCGCCTCGACGGCTACGCACCGCCCGACTGGACAGGGCATTTCGCCGGCGTCGACGCGGTTCTGGCCGAGCGCGTTGCGGCCACCTCCCCACGCGCTTAAAACAACAGCGGACGAACGAGGATGGATCAATGAACGTGGTCGATCTCGACCGGGATACGGTCAAGACGGGGCTCGCCGACGGGACGATCCTGCTCATCGACGTGCGCGAGCCGCATGAATATGCCAGCGGCCACATCCCGGGCTCGGTCACGCACCCGCTCTCGACCTTCGATCCGGACGCCATCGCCGCCCTGGTGTCGGAAGATGGCAGGCGTCCGGTGTTCTCCTGCGCTGCCGGCGTCCGCTCCGTGCACGCCCTGGCAGCCGCACAGCGGGCGGGGCTCGCCATCGACGCCCATTACATCGGCGGCTTCAAGGATTGGTACGGCGCCGGCGAGCCGATCACGCGATAGCTTCGCGGCTCGACCACCGGATCAGGCCGTATTCGCGAACACCGCGTTCGGTTTCAGGCGGACGAGCGACCATGTGCGGCAGCGCACTCCATGGGCGGCACCGTACCTCTAGCTCGAAGGGCATAGGGATTATCGATATGCGCAGGCGTCCGCTCTTCCGTTTTCTTCCGGCCCTCGGTCTCGCCCTGGCTGGGCTTCCAGTTGGGGCGGGCCTTCCGGTCCTGGCCCAGGCGCCGGGCGGTCCACCGCCGAAGGTGACCACGGCCAAGCCCGTGGTTCGCGAGATCGTCGAGACCGACATGTACACGGGCCGGTTCGATCCCGTGGAGATCGTCGATGTCCGTGCCCGGGTCACGGGCTACCTGGAGAAGCTCAATTTCCAGGACGGCGCCAACGTGAAGAAGGGCGACCTGCTCTTCGTCATCGACCGGCGCCCCTACAAGGCCGCCCTCGATCAGGCCCAGGCCGCCCTGGTCTCCGCCAAGGCGCGGCTGAACTTCTCGCAGACCGACCTCGATCGCGCCCAGACCTTGAGCCGCTCGGGCAACATCTCCGAGCAGGTCACGGACCAGCGCCGCCAAGCTTCGCAGACCGCGCAGGCCGATGTCGACAGCGCCGACGCGCAGCTGCGCCAGGCCCAGCTCAACTACGACTTCACCGAGGTGAAGGCCCCGATCTCGGGCCGCATCAGCAGGCGCCTCGTCACTGAGGGCAACATCGTCATCACCGACCAGACCCTGCTGACCACCATCGTGTCCCTCGACCCGATCTTCTTCGGCTTCACAGTCGATGAGCGCTCGTTCCTGAAGTACCAGGGATCCCTCGGGATCGGCATGGGTCAGACCCAGCGGGGCAAGGGCGTTCCGATCCTCATTGCGCTCACGGGCGAAGAGAAGCCGACCCGCAAGGGCGTCCTCGACTTCGTCGACAACCGCGTCGATAACGCCACCGGAACCGTGCTCCTGCGCGCCACCGTCGAGAACCCCGACGGTTTCATCAAGCCGGGCCTGTTCGGTATCGTGTCGCTGCCCGCGACAAAGCCGTACCAGGGCATTCTGTTGCCGGACGACGCGGTCTCGGCCAACCAGGACAAGCGTGTGGTCTACCTCGTGGCGGACGACGGCTCGGTCGCCTCGCGCGAAGTCAAACTCGGTCCGAAGGTCGACGGCTACCGGGTGATCCGCGACGGGCTGAAGGGCGACGAGAACGTCGTGGTCAACGGCCTGTCCCGCGTGCGCCCCGGCGCCAAGGTCACGGCCGAATCGTCGACGCTGCCGCCCCGCAAGAGCTGACGGACAGCGATTCCCCGTTCCCGTGTCCGTAGACCGGTCCGCTTGCGCAGGATCGACGGGCACCGGCAAGATCACGTGTCGTGCCGCGGCCCCCGGGTCGTCGCACGACACGCCCGTTTCGCGGCGCGCCGGGTGGGGGCAAGGTGCCTCGCGAGACGAACGTCCGGCCCATCGCCGGTAAGACCTGAGGAGAGCGTGCACCCGGATCGTCCGTGATCCGTGCGCCCGTCCGCTGACGACAAGACGGTCCCGTCCGGGGTGAACCACCCTGGAGCGGCGAGAGGTTCACCCCATGCGTTTTGCCCACTTCTTCGTCGATCGACCGATCTTCGCGTCCGTGACGTCGATCCTGTTCCTGATCATCGGCTACGTCTCGTACGCCTCCCTGCCGGTCTCGCAGTACCCTGAGATCGTACCGCCCACCGTGGTGGTGCGCGCCTCCTATCCGGGCGCCAATGCCGAGACGGTCGCCGCCACCATCGCCACCCCCATCGAGCAGGAGGTGAACGGCGTCGACAACATGCTCTACATGACGTCGCTGTCGACCAACGACGGCAACATGCAGCTCACCGTCACCTTCAAGGTCGGCACCAACCTCGATATCGCCAACGTGCTGGTGCAGAATCGCCTCTCGGTGGCCCAGCCGCGCCTGCCGCCGGACGTACGCAACCTCGGCGTCACCGTCCGCAAGGCCTCGCCCGACCTGATGCTCGTCGTGCACGTGCTCTCGCCCGACAACACCTACGACCAGAACTACCTCTCGAACTACATCTATCTGCGGATACGCGACGAGCTGCTGCGCCTCGACGGCGTCGGCGACATCACGGTGTTCGGCGGCAGCGAGTACGCCCTGCGCATCTGGCTCGACCCCAACAAGCTCGCCGCCTATGGCCTCTCGACCACCGACGTGCTGACCTCGCTGCAGGAGCAGAACGTGCAGGTCGCCTCCGGCGCCCTCGGCGCGCCCCCAGCTCCGGCGTCGAACGCGTTCCAGCTCGTGGTTCAGTCCCAGGGACGGTTCCAGACCCCTGAGGAGTTCACGGAGGTCATCGTCAAGGCCGCCGACGGCCGCCTCGTGCGTATCAAGGACATCGGCCGCACGGAAATGGGCCAGAAGGACTACACCACCCAGTCCTTCCTCAACGCGACTCCGGCGGTGGGCGTCGGCGTGTTCCAGCGGCCCGGGACCAACGCCCTCGAGGCGGCGAGCCAGGTGCGCCAGACCATGGACGTCATCGCCAAGAACTTCCCCCCCGGCGTCGAGTACAAGATCGCCTACAACCCGACGGAGTTCATCGAGGAATCCGTCCACGAGGTCTACAAGACCCTGTTCGAGGCCGTCCTCCTCGTGGTCATCGTGGTGCTGGTGTTCCTCCAGAGCTGGCGCACGGCGCTGATCCCGGTGATCGCGATTCCCGTGTCGCTCATCGGTACCTTCGCGGCCATGGCGGCCTTCGGCTTCTCGGTGAACAACCTCACCCTGTTCGGCCTCGTGCTCGCCATCGGCATCGTGGTCGACGACGCCATCGTTGTGGTGGAGAACGTCGAGCGCAACATGGCCGAGGGGCTCTCGCCCGGCGACGCCGCTCACAAGACCATGGACGAGGTCGGCGGCGCCGTGGTCGCCATTGCCCTCGTGCTGTCGGCGGTGTTCATCCCCACCGCGTTCATCCCAGGCATCTCGGGGCAGTTCTACAAGCAGTTCGCCCTCACCATCGCGGCGTCGACCATCATCTCGATGTTCAACTCGCTCACCCTATCCCCCGCGCTCTGCAAGCTGCTCCTCAAGCCCCACCACGAGCACAAGCCGCCGAAGTTCTTCCTCGCGCGCTTCATCGCGTGGTGCGCCAACACCTTCAATCGCGGCTTCGACGCTCTGTCGAACGGCTACGCCCGGATCATCCAGTTCCTGACCGGGCGGGTGATCGGCCTCATCGGCATGCTGATCGTCTACGGCTGCGTGCTCGCCGGTACGCTCCACCTCGTCACCACCGTTCCGACGGGCTTCATCCCGCAGCAGGACCAGGGCTACCTCATCGGCGTGGTCCAGCTTCCCGCCGGCTCCGCCCTCGAGCGGACGACGGCGGTGGTGAGGCATGCCGCCGAACTCGCCCGCAAGGTCGATGGCGTCGCCAACGCCGTCATCATCTCGGGCTTCGACGGCGCGACCTTCACCAACACTACCAACGGCGCGGTGATGTTCCTCACCCTGAAGGGGGCCAAGGAGCGGGCCGCGACGGGACGCACCGCCGCCGTCATCACCGGCGACGTGTTCAAGGCCACGGCCGGGATCCAGGAAGCCCGCGTCCTGTTCATCCCGCCCCCCCCCGTACGCGGCCTCGGCAACGGCGGCGGGTTCAAGATGCAGATCGAGAGCCGGCAGAGCTCGGCCATCGGCCCGCTGCTGGCGGCCGCCAACGAGGTTCTGGCCCAGGCCAACCAGAGCAAGGAGGTGCAGCGCGTCTTCACCACCTTCGGCAACGACACGCCGCAGCTCTTCATCGACATCGACCGCACCATGGCGCGGATGTTGAACGTACCCCTGGCGTCGGTGTTCGCGACCCTGCAATCCAATCTCGGCGGTGCCTACGTCAACGACTTCAACGCCTTCGGCCGTATCTACCAGGTCCGGATGCAGGCCGACGCGGCGTTCCGCCTGGAGAAGCGCGACATTGAGCAGCTGAAGGTCCGCTCGTCCACGGGCGCCCTGGTGCCCATGGGAACGCTGGCCTCCATCCGCGAGATCAGCGGACCGCAGATCGTCCAGCGCTTCAACCTGTTCTACTCGGTGCCGATCCAGGGCGACGCCAAGCCGGGGATCTCCACCGGACAGGCTCTGGAGGCCATGGAGAAGATCGCCCAGACCATGCCGGAGGGGTATTCCTACGACTGGACCGAGATCGCGTTCCAGCAGAAGGCCACGGGCAACACGGCCGTCTATGTCTTCGCCCTCGGCGTGCTCCTCGTGTTCCTCGTGCTGGCCGCCCAGTACGAATCCTGGGCGTTGCCGCTCGCCATCATCCTGGTGGTGCCGACAGGCGTGCTCGCCGCCCTCGCGGCGGTGCAGTTCCGCGGCCAGGACAACAACATCCTGACGCAGATCGGGCTGATTGTTCTCGTCGGCTTGGCGGCCAAGAACGCCATCCTGATCGTCGAGTTCGCCCATCAGCTCGAGGAGACGGAGCACAAGGGGCCGGTGGCGGCCGCCGTCGAGGCCTGCCGCCTGCGCCTACGCCCGATTCTGATGACGGCCTTCGCCTTCATCCTCGGCACCGTGCCCCTGGTGATCGCCACGGGTCCGGGCGCCGAGATGCGCCAGGCCCTCGGAACCGCCGTGTGCTTCGGCATGATCGGCGCGACCCTGTTCGGCCTGTTCCTCACCCCGGTGTTCTATGTCGTGATCCGCAACCTGTTGATCTGGATCGCGAAGAAGCGTGGCAAGAACCCGGACAACACCACGCCCGATAAGCACGATCCCCACGCGACCCCGTCGCACGCCTGAGAAACCTATGGCTTCGAACGCCCTCATCCGATGTTCGAAGCCACCTTAGGGGTTGCGTCCCGGAGGGCGGAAAGCTAAGACGCCTCCACCCCGCAAGGGGCGTCGCACTCGCCACCGGCCCGGTCGATCGCACCTCCCCCCAGAGATGCGTGTTATGGGTTCGGGAGAGGGGAACGGCGGATTTCGGAGCGATCTGACGGAGTATAGCGCAGCCCGGTAGCGCACCTGTCTGGGGGACAGGGGGTCGCAGGTTCAAGTCCTGCTACTCCGACCAATCAAAGCACGGAAACACCCGGAGGCTGGATCCGCCGCTCCGAGAAAAGGCCGAGGTGCATCGCACCTCGGCCTTTTTCATGTCCCGTCTCTCGTTTCACCGCCGCCCGCCGCCAGTGCGCGCGGCAACGGGTCGATCAGAAGAAGATCGGCCGGGCGCTTGCGTGGTGCTCGGCCAGAACGTCGTCCGTCGCCGGATCGATCTCCCTGAGGATGGCGTCATAGCCCCACAGGTCGGCAAGGTGCTGGAGTACCCGTCGTGCATCGTCCTTCTGCAGGGTGATGCGGTTGAGCGCCTTGTGGTGCACGATGAGGCGACGATCGCCTTCGAGATCCACATCCATCACCTCGATATCCGGATCGAGCCAGGCGACGTCGTACTGGCGGGCGAAGGAGCGACGCATCTTGCGGTAGCCGCGCTCATCGTGGATCGCCTCGACGCGCAGTTCCGCCTCGTCCGGATCGTCGACCACATGGAACAGCCGCATCTCGCGCATGAGCCTCGGAGACAGGAACTGCGCGATGAAGCTCTCGTCGCGGTAGTTCGCCCAGATGTCGCGCAGGGTCGCCATGGCGTCGCCCGTGCCGGCGATGTCGGGGAACCAAGCCCGGTCCTCCTCGGTGGGCTGCTCCACGATGCGGGCGATGTCCTGCATCATGGCGAACCCGATGGCGTAGGGGTTGTGGCCGCCGTAGCCGCGCTCGTTGTAGTTCGGCTGGCGGATGACGTTGGTGTGCGAGGTCAAGAATTCGAGGTACGCCGCCTCCCCGATGAGGCCCCTCTGCGAGAGGGAATTCATGATCCGATAGTGGCAGTAGGTGGCGCAGCCCTCGTTCATCACCTTGGTCTGGCGCTGCGGGTAGAAGTACTGCGCCACCAGGCGCACGATGCGCAGGATCTCGCGCTGCCACGGCCTGAGGCGTGGGGCGGCCTTCTCGAGGAAGTAGAGCAGATTCTCCTGGGGCAGTTCGAGGAGCGCCTTGCGGCGCTCGACGGCGAGGTCGGGGCGCACGCCGGCGATCTTCTGTGGCAGCGTGCGCCAGAGGTCGTTGTAGACCTGCTCGCCGTGCTCGGCCCGTTCCCGTTCGCGCCGCTGCTCGGACGCCAGATCGGGCCGCTTCTTACGCGGGTAGCGGTGGACACCCTGGTTCATGAGGGCGTGGGCGGCATCGAGAACCGATTCCACCGCCCCGTGGCCGTAGCGCTCCTCGCATCGGGTGATGAAGCCCTTAGCGAAATCGAGGTAGTCGAGGATGCCGTCGGCGTCGGTCCATTGCTTGAACAGGTAGTTGTTCTTGAAGAAGTGATTATGGCCGAACGCCGCGTGGGCGATCACCAGGGTCTGCATCGTCGCCGTATTCTCCTCCATCACGTAGGAGATGCACGGGTTGGAATTGATGACGATCTCGTAGGCGAGCCCCATCATGCCGCGGCGGTAGCTGGCCTCGTGCTGGGCGAAGTGCTTGCCGAACGACCAGTGCTTGTAGAACAGCGGCATGCCGATGGAGGCATAGGCATCGAGCATCTGCTCGGCGGTGATGATCTCGATCTGGTTCGGGTACCACGAGAGGCCGAGTTCCCGCGCCTCGGCCTCGCAGGCGTCGTGGATGCGTTTGATCGTGTCGAAGTCCCAGTCGTTGCCGGTGAAAAGGGGCGTCCGGGCGCCCGGCACCGGATCGAACGTGGGGCGGGTGATGCTGCCGACCATGGTCGTCCTCTGATCCCAAGCGGTTCGTCTCGCCTCCCCTCCCCGCGACGGGGAGGAGAAAGCCGTCGTCGCCTCAGGCTTCCGCTTCCGCCCGCGCGTCCTTGCGCCCGAACAGCTCGCGGAACACCGGATAGATGTCGCGCCGATGGTTGACCTTGCGCATGGCGATGGCGCCGCCGGATTTGGCCAAGCCCTCGTAGGTGCGCCACAGGGTGGTGCGGTGCTCGACGAAGCCGGCGCGGGGACCGTTCTCGTCGCCGACCTCGAGATAGGCGAAGTGCTGGCAGGCGGGCAGGATATGGGCACGGAGCAACTCCGTGGCGGTCGGCCCGTCCGACGAGACGTTGTCGCCGTCCGAGGCCTGCGCCGCGTAGATGTTCCAGTCGTTGGGGTCGTAGCGCTCGGTGATGACGCGCTTCATCTCCACCAGCGCCGACGAGACCAGGGTGCCCCCGGTCTCGCGCGAGCCGAAGAACGTCTCCTCGTCCACTTCCGTCGCCTTGTCGGTATGGCGGATGAAGACGATCTCGACGTGGCGGTAGCGCCGGGTCAGGAAGATGTGCAGCAGGATGTAGAAGCGCTTGGCCAGATCCTTCATGTGCTCCGTCATGGAGCCGGACACATCCATGAGGCAGAACATCACCGCCTGCGCCACGGGGCGCGGATAGGCCTCGAAGCGGCGGTAGCGCAGATCGAGCGGGTCGACGTAGGGAATGCGCTTGGTGCGCTCGCGCATGGCCGCCAGGGCCAGGAGCAGGTCGGGCAGGTCGGGATGGCTCGACGGCGTCACGGCGATGCGGGCTTCCAACGCCGCCAGCTCATCGGGCTTCGGGCGCTTGAGGGCGATGCGCCGGGACATCGAATTGCGCAGCGTACGGGTGAGCGCGAGGTTCGCGGGCGAGCCCGACACGGTGTAGCCGGCCCTCCGCAACCCTTCCGTCTCCACCACCGAGAGGCGGCGCTTGGCCAGATCCGGCAGTTCGAGGTCTTCGAGGAAGAGTTCGAGGAATTCGTCGCGGGTGAGGACGAAGCGGAACGCGTCCTCGCTGTTCTCCTGGCCCTCCCCGCCCTCGCCGGAGCCCCTGCCGCCCCCGCCGCCGGGCGGGCGCTCGATGCGGTCTCCCTCCACGTAGGTCTTGTTGCCGGGCAGGATGTGGTCATGCAGTCCCGTGCCGGCCTGGCGGGCGAAGCGCGGCTCCCGCACCCCGTCCAGGGGCACCGACACGCGCCCGTCCTTGCCGAGATCCTTGATGTCCTTCTCGCGGGCGGATTCCCGCACGGCGCGCTGTGCCATGTCCTTCACGCGGCGCAAGAAGCGCTGGCGATTGGCGAGGCTCTTGCCCCCGGGATTCAAACGACGATCGACGATGTGCATCCGGTGTGTTTGCCTTCGCCCTCAAGAGTCTCGCGGGTTTCGACGGGCCGGAAGCGGCCGCCTGACGGCGGACGCCTTCGTCGTGGGATCGTCCTATCCGGCCTGCTTCACCCGCATGTACCATTCGACCAGTCGGCGCACCTGCCGCTCGGTGTAGCCGCGCGCCACCATCCGATCGACGAACTCACCGTGTTTCTTCTCGGTGTCGCCATCCTTCTTCGAACCGAAGGAGATGACCGGCAGCAGCTCCTCGACCTGGGAGAACATCCGCCGCTCAATGACTTCCCGCAGTTTTTCGTAAGACGTCCACGACGGGTTGCGACCACCATGCTGCGCCCGGGACCGGAGGGCGAACTTCACCACCTCGTTGCGGAAGTCCTTGGGATTGGCGATGCCGGCCGGCTTTTCGATCTTCGTAAGCTCCTGATTGAGAAGCTCACGGTTCAACAATTGGCCCGTCTCGGAATCCTTGAAGTCCTGATCCTCGATCCACGCATCGGCATAGTCGATGTAGCGGTCGAACAAGTTTTGACCGTAATCGTGATACGATTCGAGGTAGGCTTTCTGAATCTCGTGGCCGATGAACTCTGCGTAGCGCGGCGCCAGCTCGGTCTTGATGAATTCGAGGTAGCGCTTCTCGGTCTCGGGCGGGAGTTGCTCGCGGCGCAGGGCCTGCTCCAGCACGTACATGAGGTGCACGGGGTCGGCGGAGACTTCCGTGGTGTCGTGATTGAAAGTCGCGGCCATCACCTTGAAGGCGAAGCGGGTCGAGATCCCGTCCATGCCCTCGTCGACGCCGGCCGAATCCTTGTACTCCTGCATAGAGCGGGCTCTGGGATCGACCTCGCGCAAGCTCTCGCCGTCGTAGACCCGCATCTTCGAGAAGGCGTTGGAGTTGGCGTGCTCGCGCAGGCGCGAGAGCACCGAGAAGCGAGCAAGCATCTCCAGGGTGCCGGGCGCGCAGGCGGCCTGCGACAGCTCGGAGCCGGAGACGAGCTTCTCGTAGATCCGCTGTTCTTCCGTTACCCGCAGGCAGTACGGCACCTTGATGACGTAGATGCGGTCGATGAAGGCTTCGTTGTTCTTGTTGCCCTTGAAGGTCTGCCACTCGGACTCGTTCGAGTGGGCCAGGATGATGCCCGTGAACGGGATCGCGCCGATATTCTCGGTGCCGACGTAGTTGCCCTCCTGCGTCGCCGTCAGCAACGGGTGCAGCATCTTGATCGGCGCCTTGAACATCTCGACGAATTCGAGGACGCCCTGGTTGGCGCGGTTGAGGCCGCCGGAATACGAGTAGGCATCGGGATCGGCCTGGCTCAGGGTCTCCAGGCGCCGGATATCGACCTTGCCGACGAGGCTGGAGATGTCCTGGTTGTTCTCGTCGCCTGGTTCGGTCTTGGCGATACCGATCTGGCGCAGGCGCGAGGGCCGAACCTTGATCACCTTGAACTGCGAGATGTCGCCGTTGAACTCGTCCAGGCGCTTCAGCGCCCAGGGGCTCATGAGCCCGGTGAGACGACGGCGCGGGATGCCGTAGCGTTCCTGGATCTCGGCCCCCATCACCTCGGGGTCGAACAGCCCCAGCGGGCTCTCGAACACCGGCGACACCTCATTGCCGGCCTTCAGCACATAGATGGGGTGAACCTCCATCAGGGCTTTCAGACGCTCGGCGAGGGAGGATTTGCCGCCACCCACGGGGCCGAGGAGGTAGAGGATCTGCTTGCGCTCCTCCAAGCCCTGTGCGGCGTGCCGGAAGAACGAGACGATCCGCTCAATGGTCTCCTCCATGCCGTAGAACTCGGAGAAGGCCGGGTAGACCCGGATCGTGCGGTTCATGAACACCCGGCCGAGGCGCGGGTCCTTGGCGGTGTCCACGAATTCCGGCTTGCCGATCGCATCGAGGATGCGCTCGGCCGCCGTAGCGTACATCAGCGGTTCGTCGCGGCACGCTTCGAGAAATTCGGAGAGGCTCATCTCCGTATCGCGGCGCGCCTCGTAACCACGGGCGAAGCTCTGGAACAGGTCGTTCGTCGACGGCATAGGCATTCCGATCCCCTCACGACAGCGACAGCTTCATCCTGTCTCGGCTGAGATGCAACTGACAGGCCCAGTTTTGTCGCAGTGCGATCATCGCATGGGGCCAGCCTGTGTCGCGTGTCACGCCGCTCGTTTCAGGGGATCGTCGGGCGCCCGGCGATCCCGAGCCAGACCATGCGCGACGGCGCGGCTCGTGGGCGTTCCGTCCGCCTCAGAGGTCGGTGCCGGCCTTCGTCGCATCCTTGGCGGGCGCATCCTTCTTCGACCCATCGACGGTGATGCGGATGTTCTGGGTCTGCACGTTTCCGTCGGAATCCTTGACGTCCACGGTCACCTCGTCGGTGCCGGTGTAGCCGTCCTTGCTCTGGTAGAAGAGCGCCTGCACGGCCGCTTCCTTGCCGGGGCAGCGGTACTTGGCCGGGGTCTTGATCTTGCCGACCTTGGTGATGAGAGACCCGTTCTTCGGCGCACCGCTGACGCGGATCTCCGGCATCGGCCCGGCCGTGCAGTCCTTCTTCAGGTTCGGAACGATGGCGAGACGCACGGACTTGCCGGGCGCGGCCGTCTCGCTGCGGGTCACGGTCGTCTGCGCGAAGGCGGGTGCGGTGAGAAACAGACCGGCGACGAGGGCGGCGGTCGAACGGGCAAGCAGCATCGAGAACACTCCGGCGCGGACCGCGTCTCCGTGCGAGGGCATCGGGCGGGCGAACGCGTCCATGCGATGTGGGGATGCGGAGGCGACGCGTCGAGGGTCCCGATCGGACTTGGCAGTGTCCGTCCCGGGACCGTCGCGGGCCGTCAGGGGTGGGGCCCCGGCTCGTCGGTCGACGCGTCCATGTCGGATAGGCGTTGCAGATCGTTCAGGATCGACCGGCAGGCATAGAGGTCGTCGAGGACGGCTTCGAGAACCGGACGGGCATCATCGGGCAATCCGTCGATCCCAGGCGCATCCAGCTCCTCGGGTCCGTCGTTCTCGGGTGGGAACGCCGCAGCGATTTCGGCCTCGCCACGCCCGACGCTCTGGACGAAGCGGAGCCCCTTCTCGCGTAGGATCGCCTGAGCCCCCTTGATGGTGTAGCCCTGCCCGTGGAGCAGGCTGCGGATGCCTTTCAGGAGGTCGATGTCGTCGGGTCGGTAGTAGCGCCGTCCTCCTGCCCGCTTGACCGGGCGGACCTGCGCGAACCGCGTCTCCCAGAAGCGCAGAACGTGCTGAGGAACTTCGAGCTCGTCGGCCGCTTCCTTGATCGTGCGGAAGGCGGTCGCACTCTTCTCCTGAGCGGCCCGGTCCGGCGTGTCGCGGGGGTCGGCGGAGGCCAGCGACATCGGAGTCCTCATTCGTCGTCGTCGTGATCACCGGCGCCATTCAGCCCGTTGATGCGGGCTTTGAGCACGTTCGACGGCTTGAACACCATGACCTGACGCGGCTCGATGGCCACCTCGACACCGGTTTTCGGATTGCGGCCGACACGCCGCCCTTTGCTGCGAACCACAAAGGACCCGAACGACGACAGCTTCACCGTCTCGCCACTGGCAAGACACGTGCAGATTTCAGACAGCACCGTCTCGACCAAAGCCGAGGATTCCGTGCGCGAGAGGCCGACCTGCTGATAGACGGCCTCGCTCAAATCGGCGCGTGTGACCGTCTTTCCCGACATGCGCATACCCCCGGCATCGATTCGTGTTTTATTGCTTATCTGTCTGAGAGGGCACGCTAATCGGCGTTGGTGCCGGGGTCAACCGTGCGGGTGATTCACCAGCGGATCAGGGCCGCACCCCAGGTGAAGCCGCCGCCGATGGCCTCGATCATCACGAGGTCGCCATCCTTGATCCGCCCATCCTTGCGGGCGACGTCGAGGGCGAGGGGTATCGAGGCTGCCGAGGTGTTGCCGTGCCGGTCGACGGTGAGCACCACCTTGTCGCGGGCGATACCGAGCTTGTCGGCCGACGCCTCGATGATCCGCCGGTTGGCCTGGTGCGGCACGAACCAGTCGAGGTCCTCGGCCGTTGTGCCGGACGCCCGGAACGTGTCGTCGATGACATTCGTGACGGAACCCACGGCGAAACGGAACACCTCCTTGCCGGTCATGCGGAGGTGCCCGGTGGTGCCCGTCGAGCCGGGGCCGCCATCGACGTAGAGCTTTTCACGATGGCGTCCGTCGGAACGCAGACTGGCGGTGAGTACCCCGCGGTCGGCGCTGGTGCCCTCGCCTTCGCGGGCTTCGAGGACCACGGCGCCGGCACCGTCGCCGAACAGCACGCAGGTGGTGCGGTCTTCCCAATCCAGTAGGCGCGAAAAGGTCTCGGCCCCGACCACGAGGGCACGCCGGGCCGCGCCGGTGACGAGAAACTTGTCGGCCGTGGTGACGGCGTAGACGAAGCCGGCGCACACGGCCTGGAGATCGAAGGCGACGCCGCCCGTCATGCCGAGGCCGGCCTGGATCTGCGTGGCCGTCGACGGGAAGGTGTGGTCCGGCGTCGAGGTGGCGCAGATCACGAGGTCGATGTCGGCCGCCGTGAGACCGGCGTCGTCCAGGGCCGCCTGCGCCGCGCGGGTGCCGAGCAGCGAGGTCGTCTCTGACGCGTCCGACAGGTAGCGCTGGCGGATGCCCGTGCGCTGGACGATCCAGTCATCCGAGGTCTCGACGGTTTTGGCGAGCTCGTCGTTGGTGACGCATCGGGCCGGCAGGGCGGAGCCGCAGCCGACCACGACGGAGCGCAGGCACGTCATCGCTGTGTCCTCGACCACCCGAGAAGCCTCATGCCGAGGCCCCCGCCGGTGTCAGTTCGAGCATGTCGCGGATGGTCCGCATGAGGTCGTGCCGGGCCATGTCGTGGGCGAGGTCGACGGCGGCCGCGAAGCCGTGCGCGTCCTCCGAACCGTGGCTCTTGATCACGATGCCCTCCAGGCCGAGGAACACGCCACCATTGGCCCGGCTCGGGTTCATCTTCTCGCGCAGAGCCTTGAACGCCTGGCGGGCGAAGAAGTATCCGATCTTGGCCGACAGGGTCCGGCTCATGGCCGCACGCAGGTAGGTGCCGATCTGTTTCGCCGTGCCCTCGGCGGTCTTCAGGGCGATGTTGCCGGTGAAGCCCTCCGTCACCACCACGTCGACGGTGCCGCGGCCGAGATCGTTGCCCTCGACGAAGCCGTGATAGCTCAGATTCGGCAGGTCGGCCTCGCGCAGGCGGCGGGCCGCTTCCTTCACCGCCTCGTTGCCCTTCATCTCCTCGGTGCCGACATTGAGGAGGCCGACGGTGGGCCGGTCGATATCGAAGACGATGCGGGCCATGGCCGAGCCCATCAGGGCCATCTCCACGAGGTGGTCGGCATCCGTCCCGATGGTGGCGCCGACGTCGAGCACTACGCTCTCGCCGCGCACGGTGGGCCACAGGCAGGCGATGGCCGGGCGCTCGATGCCGGCGAGCGTCTTGAGGCAGATCTTCGACATGGCCATGAGGGCGCCGGTGTTGCCGGCCGAGACGGCGGCATCGGCCTCGCCGTCCTTCACCGCCTGGATCGCCTTCCACATGGAGGATTTTCCACGCCCGGTGCGCACGGCCTGGCTCGGCTTCTCGTCCATCGCAATCGCCAGGGCCGTGTGACGGATCTCGACGGCGCCCTTCAGGCGCGGCTCGGCTTCGACGAGGGGTGCCAGGATCGCTTCGTCCCCGAACATCAGGAACGTCATCTCCGGATGGCGCTCGCGGGCGATGGCGGCGCCCGGTACCACCGTGGTTGGGCCGTGGTCGCCGCCCATGGCGTCGAGCGAGATGCACACTCTCTGAGACATATGAAGTTCGCCGAAGGCCTCGTGAACGAGAAAGCGCGCGCGGACGAGGGCCGGATCGGGGCGGCCTCGGTCACGGCGCGGCGGAAAATAGCGACTCGCGCCCGCCGGGCAAACGAAATCTGCCCCGATGGAGGCAAAGCCGTCGATTGAGCCGCCTAAAGGACTGCTCAGTCCTTGCCGCCCTGCAGGGCCCGCAGGCCCGCGAGGGGCGCTCCGTCGACGTCGGGCTCGGGTTCGGCGAACGTGACACCGGGTTTCCGCGGATACGGATCGAGACCCATGGCCAGGAACTCGGCGGTCAGCAGCCCGAAATCGACGCGTCCGTTGACGATCGGATCGGGCACGTCGATCTCCTCGGCGTCGTGTCCCGTCGGGATCTCGCCATCGGTGAACGCCACATCGACGGTCTCGTGCACGGGCGCTTCGAACTCGTCGAGGCTCACCGTGCAGATCTGAGTCACCACGGCCTCGACGGAACCCGTCACCGACAGGTTCTCCAGCGTGCCGCCGACGCGGAAGCGTCCGACGAGGTCGCGGATCCCCGGAATACCGAAATCGGCGGCGAGCGCCGCGCATTCCTCCGGCGTCGCCGTTACGATGAAGTCGCCCTGGGCGCGCGCCATGCGGTCGACCCGGATCGAGCGTGAAAGCGGTCCGACCGCCTGATCCCGTGTCATCGCGAAACTCCCGATTGGTTCGCCGGTTGAGCGGCGGATTCGATGGCGGCGAAGCGTGGCCCGGCCTCCACGAGGGCGTCGAGGTCGAGGCTCGCGAGCAGCCGGTCGCTCGCCGTCACGTAGCGTGCGAGGTCCGCGGCGTCAGCCGGTGCGGCACCACCGAGGACGTTGCGGGCCAGTGCCCCCGCGAGAGCGTCCCCATCGCCCGCATCGAGGGCCGCATCGTAGCCGGCCGCTCGGCCGTAGAAGGCGGCACCGAGCTTCTTCATGCGCTTGGGCACTCCGAAATCACCGATCCCGCTCTCCCGCAAGGACGAATCGAGCTGGAGGAAGATCGCGTTGATGAGGTCCTGCGCCACGTCCGCCGCGGGCTCGGGCAGCCGGTTGAGCCGCCGCAGCACCAGGATCACGTGCAGGCTCAAACACTCGAAGCGCCCCTCTACCGTGTCGGGCACGCCAAGGGCGGTGTAGAGGGCCGGAACCCGCGCGGCGGCGTTGATGCGCACGTGAAGGTCACGGATCATGCGTTCGCGGGGGCTGGTTCGCCCGAACAGACGGCCGATCATGCGCCTCGCCTTCCCGTGTGGACAGCGCGCCGCGGACGCTGCGGAAGGGCCGGGTGTGGCCCCGCTTGCCTTGTCAAAACCATAACCCCGGGGTACGGCAACGCATGGTCAAGGTGCAACCGTCTTGCGGCTTCCGCGGGCGATCCGTCGCCGTGTCGGGCTCGAGGCCGCAGACGCGTTCAGTTCTTCAACGAGATCAAGGGTGGTCGATGTCGCGCCGTTTCGTTCCGTCGCTCGCGCGCCTTGCCGTCCTGGGCCTCATCGGTACCGGGCTCGCCGGCTGCATCGGCGAGGATCTGCGCCACGGCTATCAGATCGATCAGGCCGCTCTGGCGACGGTGAAGCCCGGCATGAGCGCCGAGCAGGTGCTGACGATCCTCGGTACCCCCTCCACGGTGTCCACGGTGGGCAACAAGAGCTGGTACTACATCAGCCAGAACACCCGCCGTACGGTGCTATTCCTCGGCGAGCAGATCGAGGACCAGAAGGTCACGGCCGTGTATTTCACCCCGGCCTTCAAAGTCGAGCGCGTGGCGCTCTACGGTTTGCAGGACGGCAAGGTGTTCGACTTCATCGAGCGCTCGACCCCGACGAGCGGTGCCGACCGAGCCTTCATCTCGCAACTCTTCCGCGGTCTGACGCGGTACGAGCCCTTCGGCAGCGGGAAGGGTGCAAGCGTCGTCCCGGGCGCACGCGCCGGGCAGTAAGAGCGCATTTGGCTTCGCTGTCACGCTTCCATCGAGGCCGCTTCCGCACCACGGAGGCGGCCTTTTCGCTGGACTGAACGAAGGGGCGGCGGAGCGTTGCGCGAGAATCGGCTCAGGCGGCGGCGCGATCGCGGCCCGAGCCCTTGGCGTCGTACAGCGCCCGGTCGGCCCGTGCGAGGGCCGGGAGGAGGCTGGTTTCTCCGGGTGCAACCATCGCGACCCCCATGCTTGCGGTCCAGGCGGGCAGATCGGGGACCGTTCCGAAGCTCCGCCGTAGATCGTCGGCGAACGCCAAGGCGGTACCCCGGGTGGCGTCGGTCAGAACGACGACGAACTCGTCCCCGCCGAGACGCACCACGAGGTCGCGCCCCGAGATGCGGCGCATGGCGACGGTCGCCAGGTCCACCAGTACCGCGTCGCCGGCCGCATGCCCGTACCGATCGTTGATGGCCTTGAAGTGATCGATATCGATGGCGACCACGGCGGTGTCCGCGGACACGGTCGTGGGGCCATGGGCCGTGAGGCCGGCGCGGTTCAGGGCACCCGTGAGAGCGTCGCGCAGGGCGATCCGGCGCAGGGCGCTCTGAGCACGCTCACCCGGCATGGCGATGAGCCCCAGATTCAGGATCGCCAGCAGCATCTGGTCCGACAGCATCGGCACGAGCCCCACGACATCGGGAATCGCGCCTTCGGTCGCTAGGATGAGGATCGCTACGACGTACCCCGGAACGTAGCCGAGCAGCGCGAACCCGGCGATGCGTCGTCCTCCGGTCGAGGTCAGTTTCCGGCCGCCGATCAGGATCGTGCCGACGGCGAGCATGTCGAAGACGAGGCCGAGCGTCGCGCCGATCTGGGCGGCCACCGGATACCCCAGGAGGGCGGGACCGAGATAGCCGGCGCAGGGCAGGAGGATCACCAGGGCCATCCAGGGCCGGAACGGTTTCACGCCGTCGAACCGGTACACTCCGGTCAGGATGAGAACGTTGCCGAGGCCGAGGAGGCCGCACAGGATTCCCGCGATGACCGGGTGGTAGCCGAAGCGCGCGTATCCCAGAAGCGTCACCACGTAGAGGGCGAAACTCGCCGCCCAATCCAGCAGATAGGATTGGCCGGTTCTCGCACGCCACAGGGACAGATAGACGACAACGAACGCCGCGCTCGCCAAAATGCTGCAGAGACGAAGGGTCGGCACGTCGGGGATCGAGAGCATCGGATCGACTTGGAGGCGAGCGCAGGTCCGAGATGCTACCGCGAAAGCCTTACGGATTGTGTGGGCGAACGGCAAACCTGTAGCGCCCCGCGTCTCGAACACTCCGATGCGGCATATGCATGCCGGAGGAAACCATCGCTCTACGGTGTCGGACTAGTGCACTGACGCACTCGAAAGGTGCACGTCAGGTCAAGAATTTCTTCGCTCTGGCAGCGTGTTAGCGATGATCGGTTTGGTTCGTTAGTCGGTGTGGACACGATGTCGGCGAAAGGCCGGCTCGGCCCGCGCGTACGCCGTCCGGCGGTCTCAGCCCCGTGCGCGCTCGGCGGCCTCGATCCGCATGAGTAGATCGGCGAAAGCATCCGCAACATCGGTCTCCGGCCGGGCTTCGTAGACGGCCCGCAAGCCGCAGGCGAGACTGGCGACGATATTGGGAGATAGTCCCTGCGGGTCCGGCCTGGAGCCGTAGGCGGTCTCTTGAGAAAGGTGGGACATCCCATCCCGGCCACCGCGTTGACTCTGCATCGACATGGCGATTCCGCATTCAATATCCGGGGGCGAGTCGTGCGCGCCTGAGACAGCGCGCGCAATCCGCCGCACTCGGTTCGATCTACTTTCGGACGCTGTGTGTCTATGCAGACACGCGCCCAACGACGGCGGGTACGATGGCACTCGGATGCGTCAGCATCAGCGCCGGACCCGTGGCCCGCAAGGCTTCGATACGGGTGTAGCCCCAAGCCACGGCGGCAAAGTCGCATCCGACCGACCGGGCCGCATCGTGGTCACGGATCTCATCGCCGACGTAGAGGGTCGAACCGGGGGTAAAACCTGCGTCGCGGACCAGGGCTCTCAGGCGCTTGGCCTTTCCGAACAGCGACGCACCGCAGGCGTAGCGCCGGAAGCGCCGGGCATCCGGCCCGAGCACTGCCTCGATATTGGCCCGGGTGTTGGAACTGACGATCGCGAGCGGCATACCCGCCGCAGCGAGGTCGGCCAGCATCGTCCGAATCCCGGGAAACAGCGAGATCTCAGCGATGTCACGGGCCGCCAACGCGTGCATGTGACGGCTGATGAACGGGAGTTTCCACGGGGCGATTCCGAGATGGCGGACGATACCCGCGGCATCGAGGCCGCGCAGGACCTCGGTCTCATGCGGAGCGATCCGCCGGAAGCGATAGCGATCGGCCACATCGTTGATGACACGGGCAAACCACGGGAAACTATCGGCGAGGGTCCCATCGAAGTCGAAGACGACGAGCCGATAGGGGCCGCGGCTCATGTGGTCAGGTTGGCGGCCGGCACGGTAAGGCGCATCACGAGTCCGTCGCTGTTCCACGCGTGCTCGAGGGTGCCGTCGAGTTGCCCCGCGACGCTGCGCTCGGCCAGCACGGTGCCGAACCCGCGGCGCGTCGGTGGCCCGGAGACGGGTGGGCCGTCGGACTCGGCCCAGACGAGTTCATACGTGTCGCCGTCGCGGCGTCCGGTGAGCCGCACGGTGCCGGCTTCCGTGGACAGGCCACCGTACTTCATCGCGTTGGTCGCCTGCTCGTGCATGATCAGGGCGAACGCGGTCGCTGCCCGGTCGCCGACGGCGATATCGTCGCCTTGCAGCACGATGCGCGCGCGGCCGTCCTGGACGTAGGCCGCCATGATGAGGCGCATGAGGCCGAACAGGGTCTGGCCCTTCACCTTCGGCGCGCTCGCAGGCGAGTGCGGGCGCACGTACTCGTGTGCGTTGGCGAGGGCACCGAGGCGCTGGCGGAAGGCCGCGACGAAGGGACGGGCCGCCGGATCGGTCCGGGCCGAGAGGGCTGCGATCCCCTCGACCACGGCGAAGATGTTCTTGATGCGGTGGGAGAGTTCCTTGATCAGCAGATCGCGGGCTTCCTCGGCGCGTTTGCGCTCGCGCAGGTCGCGGGTCACGGTCGCATAGCCGATGAGGGCACCACGCGTGTCGCTCACGGGGAAAACGCTATACAGCACGGGGATTCCCTCCCCCGTCGCGAAATGACGGAAGGTGAGCTCCCCCTCCCACCAACCGTCCCGCCGCACGGCCGGCAAAACGGTTTCCGTCACGGTCGTTTGGCATTCCGGGACGAAGTAGTCGGGCACGGCGGTCCTGAGGACCGCATCGGCATCGGCGAGGCCGACGAGCCGCCGGCCGGCCGCGTTGATATGGAGGACCTGGCCGTCCTCGTCGGCGATGCCAATGAAGTCCTTGGAATGCTCGACGATGGCCGCGAGCTTGCGCGCCTCTTCCTCGGCGCGCTTCAGATCTTCGATATCCGTGCAGGTCCCGAACCAACGCTCGATGCGACCTTCCGCATCGCGCAGGGGCATCGCGCGGCCGAGGGTCCAGCGGTAGACGCCCGATTTGTGTCGGAGGCGGTACTCCACCTCGTAGGGGTCTCCGGTGGCCAAGCTGTGCCGCCAGCGCGTCCAGGCTCGGGCCTGATCGTCGGGATGGAACATGCCGTTCCAGCCTTCGCCATCGGTGGAGCCGTAGGGCACGCCGGTGAACTCGTACCAGCGGTCGTTGTAGAAATCGTGGAATCCGTCCGGCTGCGTGGTCCACACCATCTGGGGCATGGCGGCGGTCATGACACGGAACCGACGCTCGCTCGCGGCGAGGTCAGCTTCGCGCACGGCGACCGCCTCCCGAGCCTGTCGCAGTTCGATCAAGGTCGCGACCTGACGCGCCAGGGCCTCGAGGGTCTCGGTCTGAAGCGAGGTCAAGCCGTCCGGCCGGGCGACTTTGTCGAGAACGCACAGGCTTCCCAGCGGAAGACCACGCTTGGAACGGATCACCGCACCGGCATAGAAGCGCAGGCGATGCTCGCCCTGAACGAGGGCATTGTCCGCGGTACGCGGATCGGCCGTCAGGTCGGGGATCACCAGAAGCGGACCATTCTGGATCGCGTGGTCGCAAATCGACAGGGTACGCGGCGTCTCCGTCGGTTCGAAGCCGAGGCGCGCCTTGAACCATTGGCGCGTCTCATCGACGAGGCTGATCAGGACGACGGGAGCGGCGCATACGATCGCGGCGATGCGAACGAGATCGTCGTAGGCCGGATCCTGGCCGCTATCGAGGATGTTCGTATCACGCAGGGCTTCGAGCCGTTCGGCCTCGGTCCAGTCGTTACCCGGGCCATCGCAGGAGGTGATTACGGTCAAAAGGGAGCGTCCTCGTCAGCGTCTTCAGATAGGGCGCCTGAGAGATCCGTCAAAGCTCGTTTCGGAACGATGGCCGCGCTTCCTTCCCCGTCCGTGTCACATCCGGCGCCCTATCGGAGATCTGGCACCGAACGTCGCGTCGGGCGGCCATGTCGGCAGGCCGCCCGTATCTCAGAGCCCTCGCGCGTCAGGCGGCCTTCGCACCGGACCGGATCGGGTAATCGACGTAGCCCTCCGGGCCCTGGCTGTACCAGGTCTTCTGCTCGTCCTTGGCGAGGGGAGCGCCTTCGGCAATACGGGCGGGCAGATCCGGGTTGGCGATGAACGGTCGCCCGAACGCGATGGCGTCGGCGTGCCCGGCATCGAGCACGGCCTGCCCCTTGGGGCCGTCGTAATCGGAATTCAGCACAAGCGGGCCCCCGAAGGCCGCCTTGATGGTCGGGGCGACAGGGGGATGATTTGCCTTGCCGAAGGTCCCTTCGGGGCCCGGCTCACGCAGTTCGAGAAAGGCGATGCCGATCTCCGACAGGGCCGCGGCGGCGGCGGCGAACAGGGTGTCGGGGTCGGAATCATCCACACCCTGGATGTCACCGTTGGGCGACAGGCGTACGCCGGTGCGGTCGGCCCCGATGGCATCGGCAACGGTGCGGGTCACCTCGGTCAGCAGGCGGATACGGTTCTCGATGGAGCCGCCGTAACGGTCGTCACGGAAGTTGGAGCCGTCGCGCAGGAATTGGTCGATGAGGTAGCCGTTGGCCGCATGGATCTGCACGCCATCGAAGCCGGCCGCGATGGCGTTGCGAGCAGCGCGGTCGTAATCGGCCAGGAGGCGCGGAATCTCCTCGACGGGCAGCGGGCGCGCCTCGGCATAGGGCTTCTTGCCCGAATAGGTGTGGGCGGCATCCGGCGCCGTCGTGGCCGAGGCCGAGATCGGCTTGGCACCGCCGAGGAAGTCGGGGTGGACGATGCGGCCCATGTGCCAGAGCTGGCAGACGATACGGCCGCCGGCCTCGTGCACGGCCTTCACGATCGGTTTCCAGGCCGCGACCTGCTCGTCCGACCAGATGCCCGGAGCGTAGGGCCAGCCGAGGCCTTCCTGGCTGATGCCGGTGGCTTCGGTGATGATGAGGCCGGCCGCGGCGCGCTGGGTGTAATACTCCACCATGATCGGCGTCGGCACGTGGGCGCGGGTGGCGCGGCCGCGGGTGAGCGGGGCCATGAAGACGCGATTCTTGGCTTCGATCGCGCCGATGCGGATCGGGTCGGACAGGCTCGGCATTGTAGGCTCTCGCGTTGTTTCAAGGACGAACGGAAGCGGACAGCATCCTGGAAGATGTCGAGGCTTCGAGACCCGTAATTGGATTGCGCGCGATACGATGTCAGGGGTGGCGCGACGAAGGCCCACCGCGCCGGTGCGGCATCGCACACGCCGGATCACGACACCGCCCTCGATGGACGAAGGGGCCGGAACCCTGCGGCACCGACCCCCTCTGATGATTCGCGGCCGGTGGGGCCGTCAGTGATGCCCGATCCAATGATCCGCATCGCCTCCCTCGAGAAATCGGAGGCCAAAACCCAAAGTTACCTATCTGTATCGCCAGAGTTCCGCATCGGTCGCAGCAGCCGGCGGGACCTTAGGTGCGCTGGCCTGCGCGATTTGAAGCTTGCATGATGGAGGGGGACATTCTTCGTCGCCGCCGGCAATTTTGCTGAAGGCGAGTGAGGCGTCGCGATGGCCTACAAGTACCGCAACCCGCAGAACCGAATGAGGGCCGCCGCCCTGCTACGGCATCTGAAGGGCCAGCTCATCGACGTGACCGGCGTCCAGATCGAGACATTCACCAACACGGCGGCGTCCGCCGAGGCTTACTGGCAACTCTCGAAGGCGTGCGGGGTCCACGTCTACCAGGAACATGACGGTTGGCACGCCGACCTGGAGTTCAAGGATCTGCCGAAAGGCATCCCCGTCCTGATCGGAATGCCGGTGCCGGTCGCCACCCGCGCCGAGGCTATCGAGAGTGTCGTCGGGATGATGTCGATCTGCGCGCAGCGTGACGCCGTTCCCCCGCCCGATCCGTGACGTGACTGGCTGGCTTTGGACCGGGCTGATTGAGAGGATCAGCCAGGACCGAAGGAGCTGGACATGCGGCGAGGTCAGAAGACGGGTGCGGAGCAGGTGGTGCTGAAGCTTCGCCAGATCGAGGTTCAGATCCCCGTGGCCTTCGGCTCGTCCCTGACGTGACTGGCTGGCTTTGGACCGGGCTGATTGAGAGGATCAGCCAGGACCGAAGGAGCTGGACATGCGGCGAGGTCAGAAGACGGGTGCGGAGCAGGTGGTGCTGAAGCTTCGCCAGATCGAGGTTCAGACGGCGCAGGGCAAGAGTTTGGCCCTGGCCTGCAAGGAGGCCGAGATCTCCGAGCAGAGCTACTATCGCTGGCGCAAGGAGTACGGCGGCTTGCAGATCGACCAGGCGCGCCGGATGAAGGATCTGGAACGTGAGAACGCGCGATTGCGCCGGCTCGTGGCTGATTTGTCTTTGGAGAAGCAGGTGCTGGCGGACGTCGCCGCGGGAAACTTATAGCCCCGGAGCGACGCCGGCAGGCCGTCGACGGCATCAGGGAGAAGTATGGTCTCTCAGAACGCCATGCCTGCCGGATCGTTGGCCAGCACCGGGGCACGCAACGCTACATACCGACTGTGCCGGCTGACGAGGATGCGCTGACCCGCGCCATCATCGCCTTGGCGTCTGAATACGGACGCTATGGCTACCGCCGTGTCACCGCGCTGCTGCAGGCAGCGGGCTGGCAGGTGGGCAAGGACCGGGTTCAGCGGATCTGGCGTCGTGAGGGGCTCAAGGTCCCGCAAAAGCATCGGCCGCGAAGCCGGTTGTGGTTGAACGATGGCTCCTGCGTGCGGCTGCGGCCTCTCCATCGCAATCACGTCTGGAGCTTCGATTTCGTGCAGACACAGACCCACGACGGGCGGAGCCTGCGCATCCTGACGCTGATCGACGAGCACAGCCGGGCGTGCTTGGCGCTGAAGGTGGCCCGGCGCATCAACAGCCTGGGCGTGATCGAGGCGCTGGCCGATGCGATGTGTCTGCACGGCATCCCAGAGAACATCCGCTGCGACAATGGTCCAGAGATGATCTCGAAGGCTTTGCGGAAATGGGTCGCCAAAACCGGCCCGCAGATCCAGTACATTGCACCAGGATCGCCGTGGGAGAATGGCTACTGCGAGAGCTTCAATGGCAAGCTAAAGGACGAGTGTCTACGCCAAGAGATCTTCTACTCGCTCAAGGAGGCACAGACCGTGATTGGGATCTGGCAGAATACCTACAACCGCGTTCGGCCGCATTCGTCGTTGGGCTACCGGCCACCTGCGCCTGTCACCCTCCCGGATCTGGCCTTCCGGCTACCCATGGCCGCCACCATGCAGTAGCCTTCCAATTGGCTCGGTCCAAAATACCGGTCAGGTCA
>NZ_LMMI01000007.1:0-179287 GCF_001422775.1 Methylobacterium sp. Leaf87
ACCTTCTGAACCTCGGTGAAGGGGGCGTTGGAGACGTAGACGAGGTCGCGGTTGCGCATGCGGAAGGCCTGGGTGAGGAACAGGCTGTTGGGGTCGCGCATGTTGATCCGGTAGACCACGGGYACCAGCGGCGTGCCCAGCAGCGGGCTGCCGGGCTTGAGCCGGCGCACCACGGCGGCCGGCTCGAACCGGAAGATGAAGGTGCCGGCCGGGTCSGCCTGGAAGTCGGACAGGCCGCGCGCCTTRGCGAGCGCCTGGGCGAGGGTGATGCCTTCGGCCTGGAACGGGATCTCGGTGGAGTTGCCGAGCGCGCCCACCGCCAGGAAGGTCTGGGGATCGCGCACCAGGGTCAGGACGTCGCTGGGGCGCAGRAAGATGTTCTCGCGCGGGTTGGAGACCACGGTGGTGAGCGGCACCGTGGCGGTGAGGTTGCCGCGCGAGAGCCGCACGAAGGTCTCGTTGACGGGCACCTTCACGCCGCCCGCGGTGGCGACGACGTCGAGGAGGCGGTCGCCCTTGCCCGACAGGGGCACGCGGGCGCCGGTGACGGCCTCGCCCGAGACGGTGACGGATTGCGAGACCGCCTTCGTCACCGAGACGAGAACCTGGGGCTGGATCGCCTTGCCGGCGAGYTCGGTCTCGATGAGGGCCTGCACGTCCTGGGGCCGGCGCCCGGCGACGGGGATGCGCCCGGCATACGGCACCGAGATGGCGCCGTCGCGCGCGACCACCTGCTCGGGAATGGTGGCGGCCTTGGAGCCGGCGGAGAAGCGGTCGGAGGCGAGCGGGCCGGAGAACAGGCCGCCCGAGCCGGCCTCCCATACGGAGACGGCGACGAAATCGCCCACCCCGATGACGGGCTCGAGRGACGGGCGGTGATCGCCGAACGAGGCCAGCAGGCTGTCCAGCGGCCGCCCGCGCAGGGCCTCGATGGTGGCGGCGGTCAGATCCACGAGTTCGTAGCGCGCGAACGTGCCCTCGCTCGTCGACACGTCGGCCCCGTCCACGATGGCGCCCGTCGTCGGGCCCGCACCGGGTAGGATCGAGGAACAACCGGACACGAGGCATGCCGTCATCCATATAGCCGCCTCGCACCTGCAGCGACGNCACGAGTTCGTAGCGCGCGAACGTGCCCTCGCTCGTCGACACGTCGGCCCCGTCCACGATGGCGCCCGTCGTCGGGCCCGCACCGGGTAGGATCGAGGAGCAGCCCGACACCGCCAGGGCGGTGCAGAGGGCCAGGGGCAGAACGCGCATGCAGGATCGCCTGTCGGTTTCTCTCACCTGCTGCCTAGACCATCGCCACCGCCCTGTCCGTGGCGGGGGGGTCACAGTCCCCCCGTGAGCGGCCGAGCGCCCGCGCCATCCCCGCTGTACACCGGCCGGACGGGCCGTCGATCCGCCGGGGCGCGATACTTGCCACAACCTTGTCTCGGCGCTTGCCGGAACCTCAGCGCCGTGCCCCTTGTCGCTGACCGTGCAGGCTTCGACCTCCCGAAGCCATGAAAACCGATGCGCCATGCTCTCGTTCGACTACACCCCACCGGCCCTGCCAGAGGCGATGCCGGGTGCCGTCCGGCGGCGCCAGATCTTCTATGTCCCGGGCTACGACCCGGAGGGGCGCACCCGCTACCGGCTGCTGTTCGTGCGCGAACTCACCCGCTACGCCAAGCGCTTCGGGCAGCCCAAGCCCAGGATCGGCCCCGCCACCCTGGAGGCGGACGGCCTGGTCCAGAGCTGGACCGTCGCCGACGAGCCGGCCACGGGAAGCGCGCGGACCCATTACGACGTTCTGCTGTGGGACGACCTCGTGGTCCGGGACTTTCGCCGCTGGCGCCTCATCAGCGCGGGGCTCCTCGTCCTCGGCACCCTTCACGCCGTCTTGGCCGGACAGATGCTGCGGTTCTACCGGCTCAACTGGAAGTACGGCAACGTCATCCTCTATCCGTTCGTCCTCCTCGTCGGCCTCGTCCTGGCCACCCTCGCCATCGCGGGCTTCGTCCATGCGCATCTCGGCGACGGATTCGGGCACAGCCTGGGCTGGCCGCTCTGGGCGACGGTGCCCCTCGGTCTCCTCGCTGGGCTCGGCTGGGTGAAGGCCATCGAGGCCATGCTCAACCGGATCTTCTTCTGGCAGCTCCTGAACGACTGGGTGTTCAACTGGCAGCACGGGCAGGGCTGGCGCCCGGATTACGAGGCCCGCCTCACCGCCTTCACCGACCATGTGATCGCCCGCCTCGCCGCCTTCGCGGAGGCGGGAACCCCCATCGACGAGGTGATGCTGCTCGGCCATTCCTCCGGCGCCCTGACGGCGGTCGAGGTCGCCGCACGGCTGCTGGCGCGCGACCCGGACCTCGGCACGGGGAGCACCAGTCTCGCCCTCGTCACCCTCGGGTCGGGCCTGCCCCTGGTGGCGATCCAGCCGCGGGCGCACGGCCTGCGCGCCGAGATCGCCGATCTCTGCACCAGTCCGCGCCTCGTCTGGGTCGATTATCAGGCGCCGCAGGACTGGATGAACTTTCCGGGCTTCAATCCCGTGCGCGATCTGCCCCTGGCCCTCGGGGACCGGCCGATCGCCAATCCCCTCGTGCGCTCCGCGCGGTTCCGGGAGATCATCGGCCCGGAGACCTACCGCAGGGTCCGGTGGCGGCCGTTCCGCATGCACTTCCAGTTCCTCATGGCGAACGACCGGCCCGGCGCCTACGATTTCTTCGCCATGACCCTCGGGCCCCAGCGCGTGCGCGCACGGGTGCTCGATCCCGCGCCGATGCCCAGCGCCGAACCGACCGGGCGCGCGGGCGAGGCGGCTCTCGCGACGAAGTGAAGGCCGGTCCGCCCCGGGATCCTGGGACAGGGACTTCGGAATGTGGTTCGATCCTGCCGCGTCGGGCACGGCTCCGTGCCCCTTTCCCCGTGTCCCTTCCCCCCTTGACCCGCGCCTTCGGGGCAGGCGACACGGCCCACCTGACGGACCTGGGTACAGCATGCAGGCAGGCCTTCTCGCGTCCCTCAATGGCGGTCCCGGCGTGATCGTGGTGATGGGCGTCTCGGGCTCGGGCAAGAGCACCGTGGCGGCGTGCCTGGCGGAACGTCTCGGCTGGGCTTTCGTCGATGGGGACGATTTCCACAGCGCCGCGCACGTGGCCAAGATGCACGCGGGCCATCCCCTGGACGACGACGATCGCGCGCCCTGGCTCGCGGCCATCGCGGCCTGGATCGACACCCGGCTCCAGACCCGCGAGCCCGGCGTGGTGGTCTGCTCGGCCCTGCGGCGGGCCTATCGCGACGCCCTCGTGCGCGGGCGTCCCGAGGTCCGGATCGCCTACCTGGCGGGGGACCGCGCCCTCATCGAAGGGCGGCTCGCCCAGCGCAGGGGACACTTCATGCCGTCCTCCCTCCTCGACACCCAGTTCACCATCCTGGAGCCGCCGGCGCCCGAGGAGAACGCCGTCGTGGTCGGCATCGACGCGCCCGCGGTGGATGTCGCCGCAACGATCGCGGCCCGCCTGGGATTGGAGAAGAACCGGAACGAGACATAGGCCGCCCATGGACGCCTCCGCCCCGCCCATCGCCCTCGTCATCTCCGACGTGGACGGCACCCTGGTGACCTCGGACAAGCGCCTGACGCCGGCCACCCGGGCGGCGGTGAAGCGCCTCGGCCTGGCCGGCATCGGCTTCACCGTCGCGTCGAGCCGCCCGCCGATGGGGCTCGGAAGCCTGGTCGCGGCGCTCGACCTGCGCCTGCCGCTCGGTGCGTTCAACGGCAGCACCCTGGTGGCACCCGATCTCACCGTGCTGTCCGAGACCCTGATCCCGGCCGCCGTCGCGCGGGAGGCCGTCGATCGGCTCGCTCGGGACGGCCTCGACATCTGGGTGTTCGCCCACGGGGCCTGGAACCTGCGCGATCCGCGTGCGCCCTACACCGACCTCGAACGGCGGACCCTCGGGGCCGAGCCGAACGTCGTGGCCGATCTCGACCCGCTCCTCGACCACGCGGCCAAGATCGTCGGCGTCGGCGCCGACGTCCAGCACCTCGCCGCCTGCGAGACGGCCCTGGTCGCCGCCCTGGGGGAGGGGGCCGACGTGCACCGCTCCCAGGCGTACTACCTCGACGTGACACCGGCCGGCGCCGGCAAGGGCGGCTTCGTCGACGCCTTGAGCCGGCGCCTCGGAATCGACCGCAGCCGGATCGCCACCCTGGGCGACGCGGGCAACGACGTGCCGATGTTCGCCCGCAGCGGCCTGTCCATCGCCATGGGCAACGCGGGCCCGGACGTGAAGGCGGCGGCCGGGGCCGTCACGGCCGACAATGACAGCGAGGGGTTTTCCCGCGCCATCGAAGAATTCGTTTTGCACCGCCCGTCGGCCTGAACCCCGTGGCGCGCCTGGGTTGGGCCAGGCCGTTGCGCGGACAGGGAAAATCCGCCGCGGGACCGCCCCCCACGTTTCCCGGGTGTGTATCATGTGCGCCACAGCACGTGGGGAAAGCCCGGCCGGGTCGCCGCAATCGGGGCACCGGGTCGCTTTCCAGCCTTATTTGACCCCGACCTTGGCCGCTCAGAACAAGGACGATCCGGGTCACCGCATGAACCAGCGCCTCCTGCTCCTCGCCGTCGCCGCGCTGGTCGTCCCGACCCAGATCCTGTCCACGCCGGCTTGCGCCCAGGGCAAGACCGCACGGGACAACATCGACGCGCTGATCGAGGAGCAGGCCCGCGCGGCCGGCGTGCCTGCGAGCTTCGTCCACGCGGTGGTCAAGCGCGAGAGCAACTACAATCCGAACGCCAAGGGCGGCAGCGCGCTCGGCCTCATGCAGATCAAGCCCGCCACGGCGCGCGGCCTCGGCTACCAGGGCGACGCGGCCGGCCTGTTCGATCCGGCGGTGAACCTGCGCTACGGCGTCGCCTACCTCGCCGGCGCCTACAAAACCGCCAAGGGCGACCTCGCCCGGGCCTACGGCTACTACAACCGCGGCTACTACTACGCCGCCAAGCGCCTCGGCATCCCGGCGGATGTCCCCGAGGGCGTGACCATTGTCGCCTCCGGGGCGAAATCCGGCGCCGCCTTCACCAGCGCCTTCGATCGCACGGCGGCCCTCGATCCCAACCTCGCCGCCGCCAACACCGCCCTGGCCTATGCGCCGAGCCCGACGGCCAACGGCGTCCCGACGGAAAGCGTCGAGGTTCCCCTGCCGCCGCGCCGGCCGGCCTCGCTCGCGGGCGCACCCACGGCCATGGCGAGCCTCGACCCGGCCCCCGTCGCCATCGCGCCCAACGCACCGGCGCCGACCACTCCGATGTCCATGACGGCCCCCCATGCCGTCGACGCCGCCCCGAGCGACCTGGTGGAAGTTCCGCTGCCCCCACGCCGTCCCTCCGCGGTGCTCCTCGCCGTCTCGCGGCGGCAAATTGTCGCGAGAAAGACCGGCGGCGCGATGGTCCTCGAAGCTACGGCCCTGCCTGCCGACCAGTGAGACGACCCGTCTCGCGCTCGAATTTCGATCGATCGCGGGTCCGACTGGTTCGATCCCGCGTCGGGCAGCCCCGTTTTCCCGACTTTTCGTCGGTGTGACGTTTTTCGGGGCCAGTGCCGGGCAGGCGGACGACACCGTGTTTTTTCCTAATCCGCCTCCGGGAAGCGCTTGCGCTCCTGCACCCGCAGCCTCACATGCTGCGCTGCACAGGAACTCCGCCGCCAAGCGGCTTTCCGAAAGCCGTCGCGGCCTCGAGCGATACGATCTGCATACGAGGCGGCTGGCACGACCTGATATTCGGGGTTTGTTCCGACGGCGTCATCCATCCTCCACCCGAATTCTCACGATGCTGTCGTCGTGGGTTGATAATGGGTGATGGTCAGTTGAGATTCAGTAGTTGCGCAGGCGTCGGGCCTGCCAGCGCATTAGGAAGACGAACGACGGCATGGCCGGCGCTGCAGAACAAGAATCGCTCTTCCTGACGGAACTCGGCCGGCGCGTCCGCCACGCCCGGACCCTCCGGGGACTCTCGCGCAAGCTCCTGTCCCACACGTCCGGCCTGTCGGAGCGCTACATCGCGCAACTCGAGAGCGGCCAGGGCAACGTCTCGATCATCCTCCTGCGCCGGGTCGCCAACGCCATGGGCGTGCGCCTCGACGACCTCATCGCCGATCAGGACAACGCGGCCGACTGGCACGTGGTCCGCGACCTCCTCGGCAACGCGTCGAGCGAGCAGATCGCCCTGGCCAAGGGCATTCTGTCCGGCCAAGCCCCCGCCGGGGGCGAGACGCCCCAGCCGCGGGTGGCCGTGGTCGGCCTGCGCGGGGCGGGGAAATCGACCCTCGGGCGCCGGGTCGCCGAGCGCCTCGGCTGGACCTTCGTCGAGCTGAACGCCGAGATCGAGCGCGAGAACGCCCTGTCGGTGAAGGAGATCTTCGCGATCTACGGCCAGGAGGGCTACCGCCGCCTGGAGCAGGCGGCCCTGCGCCGCCTCACCGAGCATCCCGGCCCCCTCATCCTCGCCACCAGCGGCGGCATCGTCGCCGAGCCCCTGACCTACGACCTCCTGCTGCAGGCGTTCTTCACGGTGTGGCTGCGGGCCCGGCCCGAGGAGCACATGCAGCGCGTGCGCGAGCAGGGCGACCTCGCCACCACGGGCGACCACCCTTCGGCCATGCAGGAGCTACGGGCGGTCCTCGCCAGCCGCGAGCCGCTCTACGCGCGGGCCCCCTCCGTGGTCGACACCTCCGACGTTCCCGTGGAGACGATGGTCGACCGCCTCGCGGCCGCCATCGAAGCTCGCTTCGGCAACCTGGGCCAGACCCACCGCGCCTGAAACGTCCGTCGCGCGGAGGCTGCGTCCACCCGGCGCCCTTGATCGGCATGGCCTCGCACCACACGCTAAGGACGGGCCTCGTGCTGCACCGCACCGGGGCAAACGTTCTCCGTAGGGCTCGCCGCACGCGGCCCCTCACCTTCGGCAGTGATTCCGCGTAGTGTACCGCCCTCGTGGCGGACGAACCGATTTTTCGACGAACCAGGTCTCCATGGACCGGGATCCCGGTGAACCCGATTCCGTTTCAGAGGCCTGTTTCGAGGAGGAGCCCATGTCCGTCCGTTCTTCCCTGACCAGACCCGCAGACCGGGAGACGGTCGCGAGCTTCGATCCGATCTGGACCCGCGTGCGCGCGGAGGCGGAGGCCCTCGTGCGCGAGGAGCCCCAGCTCGCCTCCTTCATCGTCGCGACGCTGCTCAACCACTCGACCCTCGAAGCGGCGATCGCCCATCGGGTCGCGGCGCGCCTCGGCCATCAATCCCTGCCGGCCGAACTCGTGGCCCACGGCTTCCACGAGGCCATCGCCGACGATCCGCGTCTCGGCGAGATCTTCCGCGCCGATATCGGGGCGGTCCTCGACCGCGACCCGGCCACCACCCGGGCCATCGAGCCGGTGCTGTACTTCAAGGGCTTCCACGCCCTCCAGGCCCACCGCCTCGCGCACTGGTACTGGACCCACAACCGGCGCGACCTCGCCCTCTACCTGCAGAGCCGCTCGTCGGAGGTGTTCCAGACGGACATCCACCCGGCGGCGCAGATCGGGCGCGGGGTGTTCCTCGACCACGCCACCGGCCTCGTCGTCGGCTCCACGGCGGTGATCGACGACGACGTCTCGATCCTGCACGCGGTGACGCTCGGCGGCACGGGCAAACAGGGCGGCGACCGCCATCCGAAGATCCGCCGCGGGGTGATGATCGGCGCCGGCGCCAAGATCCTCGGCAACATCGAGGTCGGGGAATGCGCCCGGGTCGCGGCCGGCTCGGTGGTGCTGCGCGCCGTTCCGCCGCACACCACGGTGGTGGGGGTGCCGGCCCGCGTCGTTGGCACCGCCGGCTGCGCCGAACCGTCCCGCGCCATGGACCAGCTGCTCGGCTTCGACGCGTTCATCCACATCGCCGACGGAATCTGAGCGCTTTCGGAATCGGACGCGCGCGGGCATCGGTCCGACGCCGTCCGGGGAAGAGGACGCCGCCCGGGGAAGAATCTGCCCCGTGCTTGCCCGGGCCCCGGCGGCGTGGCAAGCGGTCCCGGACGAACCCGCCCACCGGGTGCGGGCCGATCCGACCCCGAACGCGAGAGGCGATCAGCGTGACCAAGACCGACATCACCAAGGTACAGGACTTCCTCCGCCGGACCTTCGCCAACGCCAACATCCGCCTCGTGCCCCGCCCGAAGAAGGACGATTCGGCCGAGGTCTATATCGGCGAGGAGTTCCTGGGCGTGGTCTCCGTGGACGACGAGGACGGCGACCGCTCGTTCAACTTCGCCATGGCGATCCTCGACATCGACCTGGAAGACTAGAGCTTCGTCCTGGATATCGTATCCAGGACGAAGCTCTAGTGCCTTGATTTTGCGTCGACTTTTCCGAAATCCGGCGTCCACCTTTCGGGTCGACGCTCCAAGGGTCTCCGGCGCGACGGGCCATCGGCCGATGGCCTGTGCGCGGACTTAACCCTGAGACGAAGAAAGTCTTAACGTTTCGTAAACGGCAGGGCAGAGTGGGCTTCACGGTTCGTTAAGCGTGGAGCGTTTGCGTGATGACCCTCACCCCCTCGGCCCTCGACTCCCTCCAGACCCTGTGCGTCGGCCTCGCCCTGTCGGGTCTGCTCGCCAGCGCCTTCGAACTGTTCACGGAGCACCGCGCGAGCTTCAGCCTGCTGGAGCGCGGCGGCGTCACCGCCGTGGCGGCCCTGCCGATGCTGGCCTTCGGCGCTCCCTTCATCATCCTGCGCAACACCGTGCGGGGCCGGCGCTTCGAGCGCCGGCCGATCCCCTTCGTGATGATCGCCACGATGATCGCCTGCGGCTGGAGCCTGATGTCGGGCCGGGTCGCCCTCGATCTCGCCCACCTGATCGTCGGCGCCTGACGCCTACCGGTTGGCCGTGGCGACGGGCGAGGCGCCGCCGTTGAGGGTGACCCAGGCCGGCCCGTCCTGGCCCTCGCGCTTGATGAAGGTGTAGCCCGTACGCGGTCCGGACAGGATCGCGTTGGTCTTGTTGTCGAGGATGAGGTCGCCCCGGTCGGTCCGCACCATGAGGACCGCATGGCCCTCGCCGATGTCGTCGATGACCACGGTCATCCGCAGGGCGCGCCGGGGCAGGCCGCGTTCCACCAGCATCCGCCGCTTCAACAGCTGGAAATCCTCGCAATCGCCCGCGCCGTCGTCGGGAAAATCCCAGCGGTCGACGACGCCCCAATGGGCCATGTCGGTGAGGGGGCGGATGCGCGCGTTGACCCGGCGGTTGACGGCGTCGAGGGTCGACCGGACCGCCGGGGTCAGGGTGATGCGGGTCGGCTCCGCGAGATCGACGGCGCACTCGCCGGGATGGCGCCCGCAGAACGCGTTCCAGGCCGCCACCGGGCGCGCATCGGTGCCGGCACCGAGGGCGGGCGCATCGGGGAGGGCGGCGAGGGCGGGCGCATCGGGGAGGGCGGCGAGGGCGCGGTCCTGGGCGGGCCGGGCCTGCGTCCCGGCACCGCCGAGGAGCAGGATCGAGCCGACGAGGGAGCAGCGGGCCAAGCGGCCGAGACGCTCGCGAAGGGCGCCCCCCTGGCTCGTCGTCGGTTCGCCGAGGCTGTGCAGAATCGCGTGCCGCATCCGGGTCGCCCTGCCGTACATTGCTGATACGGCAAAGTTGGCACGGCCGAGCCCGGCGCTCAATCGTAAAGTTAAACTCCTGTTAACCGCCTCGGCAGCGTCCGGTTCCAATTCGCCGCGTGGGCGGCATCCGCGCCCGCATCGCGATCGGGGCGATCGCTGCGGGCGGGCCGGCGTCAGCGATTCGCGGTGGTGGTGGGCGAGGTCACGCCGCCCAGCGAAACCCAGGCCACCGCCTCGGTGCCCTCGCGCTTGATGAAGACGTACCCGGTGCGGTGCCACGGCAGGACGGCACTGGTCTTGTTGTCGAGGACGAAGTCGCCCCGGTCGGTGATCAGGGTGAGCACCGCGTGGCCCTCGCCCTTCTCGTCGATGACCACGGTCATCCGCATGGCCCGGCGCGGCAGGCCGGGCGGTCGGGGGTGCCCCAGTGGTCGAGGTCGGTCACGGGGCGGATCTGGGCGTTGATCCGGCGGTTCACCGTCGCGATGGTGGTCCAGGCCGCCGGGGTCAGGGCGATCCGCGCCGGCTCGTTCGCGTCGATGGCGCATTCGGCGGCGTAGCGCTCGCAGAAGGCGACCCACGCGGCGATGGGACGGGCGGCCCCGACGGGGGCCGCGAGGGTGGCGGGGGCCGGCAGGGCCGCGAGGGTGGTCTGGGCGCGGGGGGCGGTCGAACCCAGGGCCGTGGCCAGCACCGCCAAGGCTCCCAGAGCGATCGTCTTCATCCCGCGCATCGCAACCCCCGTCGTCAACGAGGTCACGATGCGGTGGCGGCGGCTGCCCCGCGCTGAAGCCGATCCGCGCAATTTTATCGATTCGGCCCGGTGGCGTCAGCTCCCGCGCGACAGGACCAACCCGCCGCTTCCGCCATCGTTAGGAAGTGCGGCGCCGGATTCACGGTCCGGAAACCATCGGGCCGGCCCGCGATCCGGTGCGGGCCGGCGCGCGTGCATTCCCGTCAGAGCCGAAGGCCTTCGTGGAACAGATCCGGCGAGATCGGCAGCAGGAAGTTCACGCCGATGCCCCCCTCGAAGTGACGCACCACCCGCCCGGGGGTCCGTCCGACCACGACGCTGCTGCCGAGGGCCGGTACGATGCCGGTGCTGAGGGCGACGCCGGACATCGAGACGTCGACGATCCGCACCGGAATCTCGCGGCCGGTGTCGAAGCGCAGGGTCGTGGCGAGGTTGACGGGCTTGAGGCGCTCGTGGGTTCGGCCCTCGGGCAGCCCGAGGTTCTCCCGGTTGGCGAGCCAAGTCAGCTGGGAGGCGATCTTCTCGCGCTTGCGCGGGGTCGCGCTGAGGCGCACGGCGAAGCCCTCGGGCATCAGGCGGGCGATGGTGCCTTCGAGGCGGCCGATCTCCTCCAGATATAGCACCACGCGCTCGTCGAGCAGACCCGGCTCGACGCAGGTGAGGCGCACGCCGCCCGGCGACATGTCCACGGTCTGGCACGGAAATTCCCGGCGGTCGGTGAGCATGTAGCGGCCGAGCAGGGCGACCTTGACCCGCTGATGGCGGCGAAGGTCCGATGCGCGGATGCCGCGTGTCAGTTTCGCCTCGGGGCGTACGAGGGCCTCAAGCATGATGGACCAAGGTCTCGGTTTCGTAACGGTAACGAACCCTAGACGACCCTTGGTTACGAAACCCTTCAGCAACCCGGCCGAAATCACGCCCTACGTGTAGTTCGCCATCGACGCGATCCGCCCCAGGAACAGAGGCGTCGCGGAGCCGGCAGGCCTATGGTCGCTCTTGCAGAGCGTGGCCGAAACCATGCCTCTCCGGCCATGACGACTTGGCCTCTACGTGAACGATCTCGATGATTTGATCACGGCGGCCCGCGAATTCGAGCCCGGCCCAACCCTGTTGGATCGTTTCAGCCTTCGAAATCCCTGATCGTCGCCCGGCCGTCTCGCCTAAGTCGGCACCGACATCGGCGACGGAGCGCTCAGCCCCGGCCGCCCGGATGGACCAGCAGGTGCCCGCGGCGGAAGGGCAGCGAGTCGTTGGCGGGCGTCGGCAGGTTGCGCAGGGCCGCCTCGGCGTCGTCCATGCGCCGCGGGGCGGGCTCCAGCACGCGCAGGGAGGTGGTGCGCAGGCGCGTGACCGGACGCAGGCCGAGCCAGTGCGGCACGCAATGCGGGCTGAGGGCGCCGAGGATCCGCGTCTGGGTCTGCCCCCGATGGCGCAGGGGGAGGAGGATGAGTTCGAGGTCGATGGTCTCGTTGCGCACCGTCGTGCCGGTGAGCCCGGCCACCATGCCGAGGGTGTCCACCGCGACGGTCTCGACGAGGCGCCACGGGTCGGCGTCGGGCGCGCCCCACAGGTCCGAGAACGCGTCGGCGCGCAGCTCGCGGCCGAACAGGGCGCAGACGCGGGTGCCGGCCAGGCGCACCGACGCGGCGCTGCCCGGCACGTCGACCTCGAGGATCAGGCTGTCGGCGAGGAGGTTGCGAATCGCACCGGGTTCGATTTCGCTGCGCTCGGGGGCGGCCCGCTCCCGGCGCAGACCATCCCAGTAACTGTGGAGCAGGCGACTGGTCGGATGCTTCATGGTGTCCTGCGGTGGCACGGCCCGTGGGGGCATCTTCGGGATGAGTTCCATTTCGGGACACGGGCAGCCGTGCCGTGAAGGAATTCTTCATCCCTGCGCACACCCTATGCCGCCCCTTCGGGACGCGCGCGCTTAACTCTTGTGTAAGGTTAATATCCTTAAGGTTAAGGGTTCCGTCCATCCGCCGCGGCAGGTTTCCCCTGCAAGTTTCGCGAATCCGGGGGTTGCCGCGTCCGCGAAAGCCCGAACATGGTGGCGCCATGGATGCCATGCCCGACCTGCCGCGCCAGAACCGCGTTCCGATCTTCAACATGCCGGGCGTGGTCACGGCCTCCATCGCTGTGCTGCTGGGCATCCACGCCCTGCGCGAATTCATCCTCCCCGATGCCTGGGACATCTGGGCCCTCATCCACCTCGCCCTGATCCCGGGGCGGTGGAGCGTGGCCATCGACCCGTCGCGCATCGCGGACCTGCTGACGGCGGCCTCCGCCGCCGGCGACCCGGAAGTGATGGATGCCCGCCAGGCCTTCGCCCGCTACATCGCGGCCGAACCGGACGCGAGCCCCTGGACCTTCGCGACCTACGCCCTCCTGCACGGCTCGTGGACGCACGTGATCTTCAACACCGTCTGGCTCGCCGCCTTCGGCTCGCCCGTGGCGCGCCGCTACGGCGCCTGGCGCTTCGGACTCCTCGCCCTCGTGGGCGCGGTCGCCGGGGGAGCCCTGCACGTGGTGCTCGATCCCTTGAGCACGGCGCCCCTCATCGGCGCCTCGGCGGGCGTTTCGGCCCTGATGGCCGCCGCGGCGCGCTTCGTGTTCCAGCCGCCCCCCGCCTTCACGCCGGCCCAGCCGTGGCACCTGGCGCCGCGCCAGCGCCTGCAGACGATCCCGGAACTCATGCGCAACCGCACGGCGGTGGTGTTCCTGGTGATCTGGCTCGCGACCAACTTCCTGTTCGGCATCATCGCTCTGCCGCTCGGCGCCGAGGCGACGGCGGTCGCCTGGGACGCGCATCTCGGCGGCTTCCTCGTCGGGTTCTTCCTGCTGCCGCTGATCGACCGTCATCCGGGCTGACGAACCGGCCATCGCTGCCTTCGCCGGACGGGGGCGACGCCCACCCGGTCCGTCGGGAAACGCGCGCCCGGCGTTCGCACGCGCGCGGCCGCTTGCCAGAACGCGACGCGGGCCACACAATCGCCACAGAGCCTCCCCGCGTCCGAGACCGGGACGCCGGAGCCGATCGACCAAGAACCGCGAGCCAGGGGCAAACCCGGCCGCAAGGCCGTGTGCCCCCACCAGGAAGGAAAGACCCATGACCGTCGCCCGCATTCTCGCCGAGAAAGGCCGCTCCGTCGTCACCGTGGAGCCGCAGCGCACCCTCGACGAAGCGATCCATCTGCTCGCCGAGAAGCGCATCGGCGCCGTCGTCGTCAGCGATGCCGCGGGCACGGTGCTGGGCATCCTGTCCGAGCGCGACATCATGCGGGCGCTCGCCCGCCAGGGGGCCGGGGCGCTCGATGCCCTGGTCTCGGAGCACATGACCGCCACCGTCGTCACCTGCGCCCGCGACACCAGCGTCGAGGACGTGATGCACCTCATGACCGACGGCCGCTTCCGCCACGTTCCCGTTCTGGAGGAGGGGCGCCTCGCCGGCCTCATCTCCATCGGCGACGTGGTCAAGCGCCGGATCGCGGCCGTGGAGGCGGAGCATCAGGCCATGCGCGACTACATCACCATGGCGTGACCCCTCCGCGCCGCGCCCTCGCCCCGATCGAGGGACGGGGCGATCAGACCCTGGCGGCCGCCGACGCGAGGGTCGCGCGGATGGCCGGCAGGGCGGCACGGGCGGCCTGGCGGCCGAGTTCGATCCCCTCCGCCGCGCGGTGGAACTCGAACAATCCCATCTCGGCGAGGCGCGGCGAGATGGTGACGTCGGGCGGATCGCCGGCCAGGCGCGCCCGCGAAATCTTGTCCTGGGTGATGTTGAAGGCATCGAGCATCACCCGGGCCATGCCGGGGCTCGGCGTCTCCGGCGGTGCGCGCCGGCCGCGTCGGAACAGGGCCCAGGACCGGCGGCGGCGCGGGGCCGGAGCCGGCCGCGCCTCGTCCGCGCGTTCGTCCGGGTCGAGGACCACCGGTCCGCCGGCCTCGCGCGGGTCGCCGTTGAGATTGATGCAGATCACCACGTCCGCCCCGAGGGCGCGGGCGAGGCCGACGGGGACCGGGTTGACCAGGGTCCCGTCCATGAGGAGGCGGCCGCCGAGCCGCACGGGCGGAAACACCCCCGGCAGGGCGTAGGAGGCGCGAAGCGCCTCCACGAGGTTGCCGCGCGTCAGCCAGACCTCCTCGCCGCTGCCGAGATCGGTGGCCACGCTGGCGAACCGGACGGCGAGATGCTCGACGCGGCGGTCGGCGAGGTCGCGCTCCAGGCGCTGGCGCAGGCGAGCCCCCGCGATGAGGCCGGAGCCGAGGCGCAGATCGAGGAGGCCGACGACGCGGCGCTTGGTCAGGGAAAGGGCGAAGGTCTTGAGCAGGCCGAGTTGGCCCGCCGCATAGCAACCACCGACGACGGCGCCGATGGAGCAGCCCGTCACCACGCCCGGGTGGATTCCGGACTCCTCCAGCACCTCGATGGCGCCGATATGCGACCAGCCCCGGGCCGAGCCGCCACCGAGCGCCAGGCCGATGCGGGGGCTGCGCGGGGCAGGGGCCGCGACGGGCTCGACGGCATCGGCGCCGAAGCGCCCGCGCTCGCCGCCCGACCCGTCCCAGGTCATGGCGCCCAGGTCATGGCGGGAGACAAGTCATGGCGGGAGGATCGTCGCCGCGGGAATCATGGTGCCGCGCCGGCGTGCAGGCGCACGGGACCGTCCGGGGATCCGAGTTCGACCGCGCGATAGAAGCAGTCGCGCCGCCCCGTGTGGCAGCAGCCGCCGTCGCCGCCGACGGCGACGCGGATGAGGACCGCGTCCTGGTCGCAATCGACCCGCATCTCGACGACGCGCTGGATCTGACCGGAGGTGGCGCCCTTGTGCCAGAGCTCCCCGCGCGAGCGCGACCAGTACCAGGCCTCCCCCGTCTCCAGGGTGCGGGCGAGGGATTCGACGTTCATGTGGGCGAGCATGAGCACCTGCCCGTCGGTGGCGTCGACGGCGATGCAGGCGATGAGGCCGTTGGCGTCGAAGCGGGGGGTGAAGACCGTCCCCTCCTCGACCGCGGCCTTCGTACCGGGTGCGGCGAAGGCGATCGTCATCGCGACGCTCAGGGCTTGTTGCGCACGAGGGTCAGGAAGCGGACCTGCTCGTTGGCGTCGTTCCGGAACGCGCCGCGGAACTGGGTGGTGATGGTCGAGACGCCGGCCTTCTGCACCCCGCGCATGGCCATGCACAGGTGCTCGGCCTCGAGCATCACGGCGATGCCACGGGGCTTGAGGATGCTCTCGATCACGTCGGCGATCTGCGCCGTCATGGTCTCCTGGGTCTGCAGCCGGCGCGCGAAGGTATCGACCACGCGGGCGAGCTTCGACAGGCCGACCACGCCCTTGGTCGGATAATAGGCGATGTGGGCGAGGCCCATGAACGGCACCATGTGGTGCTCGCAATGGGAGTAGAACGGGATATCGCGCACGAGGACGATGTCGGAATACCCTTCGACCTCCTCGAACACCCGCTCGAGGAGCTTGTCGGCATCCTGCTCGTAGCCGCCGAAGAGCTGGCCGTAGGCCTTGGCGACGCGGGCGGGGGTGTCGCGCAGGCCCTCGCGGTTCGGATCGTCGCCGGCCCAGCGCAGGAGGGTCCGCACGGCGGCCTCGGCCTCCTCGCGACTCGGGCGCCCAGTGGCGATGGCCTCGGGCACGCGCTTGGCGGAGGCCGGCAAGGGAGCGATCTCGGGAGCGATCTCCGCAGCAGGCACCGGGGCGTTGTCGTTGCGCATGCCGTTGAGGGACGCCGCCGGAGCGGACCCGTTCGGACGCGCCGTATCCGGGGTTTTGGGAGCCATCCGCGAATCCTCCGTCTCGGTCAGGCGGTAGGACAGGGATTTGAGCGCAGCATCCATGGCATCTTCCGCCCGAGCGATCCGGGTCGTCATCGTGTTGCTGTCGGGCTTGGCGTACATCGTCGAACCACTGGCCGTCTGGGGCATCGGCCGGCGGGGACGCCCTGGCCGCAGGCGCGACCCTGGCCGTGGGCGCAGCCCGGATCGACGATCCGCCTCCTCGCGAAACGGTGCGTTGGCGCCTATATCGTCGTTATCGCGTCGCCGCGCAATGCGGGGCGCGCGGATCAGACAACCGGGACCGGACGCCGGCCTCGAACGAGGCTGCTGCAGGGATCCTGCCGAGAGGACGCCGCCTATGCTCGACGACATCTACAACCGTCGCATCCTCGAACTCGCCGCCGACATTCCCCGCCTCGGGCGCCTGCCCACGCCCGACGCCAGCGCCACCGCCCACTCGAAGCTCTGCGGCTCCACCGTCACGGTGGACCTGTGCGTCGCCGACGGGGTCGTCACGGATTTCGCCCACGAGGTGAAGGCCTGCGCCCTGGGCCAGGCGTCGTCCTCCCTGATGGCCCGCCACGTGGTCGGGGCCACGGCCGACGAGTTGCGGCGCGCGCGCGAGGCCATGCGGGCGATGCTGAAGGAGAACGGCCCCGGCCCCCAGGGCCCGTGGGCGGACTTCGCCGTGCTGGAGCCCGTGCGCGACTTCAAGGCCCGCCACGCCTCGACGCTGCTCACCTTCGACGCCGTAGTGAACGCCCTGGATCAGATCGCCGCCGGCACGCCCGTCGGCAATCCGCAGGCCGCCGCAGGCCCACAGGCGGCCGCCTGAGCATGGTCCGGCGCGCCGCCCATGGGGCGATCCGCGCCTACCAGCTCACCCTGTCGGGCCTGATCGGCCGCCAGTGCCGGCACTGGCCGTCGTGCTCCGCCTACACGGACGAAGCGATCGGGCGACACGGGCTCTGGGCCGGCGGCTGGATCGGCCTGTCGCGAATCTGCCGCTGTGGCCCCTTCGGAACCCATGGCATCGACCTCGTGCCGGAGGCGCTGCCGCCCCGTGCCCGGTGGTTCGTGCCGTGGCGCTTCGGCCGCTGGCGCGGCGTGAACGCCCCGGTCTCGCCGTTCGCGTGCGAGGGCGTGGAGGATACCGCACGGGCGCACAGTGCGGCCAACCGTCGTTCGGGGGGACCCTGACCGGCAGCCCGCCGCGCCCCATTCTCGCAGAATAGCCTACGGCCGTAGTTCGCTGCGCCAGGCGTAGAGTTCGGCCGCCAGGGAATCGATGGATCCCACGGACAACTCCATGCCGCCATGGGCGCAGTGATTCCGGGTCGCGTAGGTCCCGAGGATCTTCCCGAAGGTCGGCGAGCGACGGTCCAGCACCAGGGACAGCTTCGTCTCGAGCGGGATCTTCCGCCCCTGGAGCGAACCAGTGTCCCATCCCCTGCGAAGCGCCCAATCCGCTTCTCCGAGGCGACGGGTCCTCGCGGTTTGAAAAATGGAATCCACGGCCACCTCGAACTGACCGAACATCAGAACGAAAACGCCCCGTTCCAGCGTGTCGCGCTTCTCGTCGAGTTTCGCGAGGGCAGACACGTCTCCCGCCTCTGCCAACCGGCTCGCTTCGCGTTGCCACTGCCCGTAGAACCAATCATAGGCAGCCTTGATCCGCGGCAGTTGCTGCATTTCTCAAGCCAGTTCGGCCAGGAGTTCGGGCGTGTAGGGAATGCCCTCCGGCTTTTCGCGGACCCTGAAGAGTCGCCAGAGCGGTTCCCGGAATTCGTCCGCCTGATCGATGAGAACGTACACCCCCTTCGAGGTGTAGAGATCGACGCGCCCATTGGCGCCGATCACCCACAATCCCTTCGGCTTGAAGACCGCATAGGCCCCCTGCGGACCCTCGACTCTGAGAATCGGCTGCTCCGCAGGCGCAACGTCATGCCTCTGTACGAGGTCTTCGTTCATGGCGACCGTACCGGGGTGCGAGGCCGTCCAGCCATGCGCATCGGCCCACGCTTCAGCGCCCTGGAAGAGGGTTCCCAACCGCGCGATCCAATCGTCGATCCGGTGCTGGACATCCTCCTTCGAGAGATCGCTGCCGGGCAGGAGCGGCAGATCGTCGTCATTGAGCATGTGGGTCGTCATTCCCTCGCTCCGTCCGTTCGCAACAGCATTCCCGGCGACAGGCTATCACAGGCGGAACCGGACCTCGTCCGCCCCGCTCACCCCCCGCTCACCCACCGCATCACCACCAGCGTCCCCGTGACCGTGAGCGCCCCGCCGATGCGGGTGGCGATCTGGGCGAACGGCATCAGGCTCATGCGGTTGGCCGCCGTCAGGATGGCGACGTCCCCGGTGCCGCCCTGGCCGCTGTGGCAGGCGTTCACGATGGCGGTCTCGATGGGGTACAGGCCGAGCCGGCGCCCCACCACGAAGCCCGTCGCCATGAGAGTCACCACGGTGGACACGATGGTGATGAGGTTCGGGATCGTGAAGGCCGCGACGAGCTTGTCCCAGGGGGTCAGCGACACGCCGACGGCAAAGAGCAGCGGGTAGGTCATGCTGACCTGCACGAACTTGTAGGCGACGAAGCCGCCGGCCTGGAGCCGCGGCGACACGGCGCTGGCGAGCTTCGCCATCACCGCGAGGAACAGCATCGCCACGGGGGCGGGCAGGCCGGTGAGGTGGTGCATCATCACGCCGAGCAGGTAGAGCGTCACCGCCGTCAGCGCCGCCGCGCCCACGGTGGCGGCGTCGACGGGGATGTCCTCCGCCTTCACGGCGGCGACGTCGTTCTCCCGGTCGGGCTGCAGCCGGCCCTCGCCGGTGAGGTGGGGCAGGCGCTTGCCGACGGCATTGAGGGTGCCGGCCAGGACGATGGCCGTGAGGCTGCCGAGCATCACCGGCGGCAGCACCTGGGCAAACACGTCGCCCTGGCCCTGACCGAGGATCGCCGCGTAGCCGATGGAGAGCGGGATCGCGCCCTCGCCGACGCCGCCGGCCATGATCGGCACCACGAGGAAGAAGAAGGTGTTGTAGGCGCCCAGCCCCAGCAGGGTGCCCACCAGGGTGCCGACGATCCCGGCCGCCACGGAGCCCGCCGCCAGGGGCACGAAGATCTTGAGGAAGCCCTTGATCAGAACGTCGCGGTCCATCCCCAGGATGCTGCCGACAATGATGGTGGCGATGTAGAGGTAGAGGAAGTTGGTGAACTTGGTGAAATCCACGATCGCCTTGAAGATCTGCGGCGGGATCCACCCGTAGAACACCAGGGCCGAGGGGATGAAGGTCGCGAAGATCGCCCCCGCGCCGATGCTGCGCAGCACCGGCAGCCGCTTGCCGATCTCGGCGCAGGTGAAGCCCCCGAGCACCAGCACGGCGATCATCGTCGGCGCGTCCGATTTGATCTCGCCCTCCTGGGTCAGGATCGCCAGCAGGACGACGAGGATCGCGTAGACCGGGAGCGGGATGATGCCGATCTTGATGTCGACGATCCGCCACCAGCCCTGCGGCCAGAATTTCTTCGCGGGCGCCTCGACCGGGCCGTGGGTCTCCGCCGGGGAGACGGAGAGGGGATTCGACATGGGTGTTCTCCCGTGAGCCCGTCGCCCCATGGGGCCGGCTCGCCTGTTCGAACCTCGTGGCGGCGCGTGTCCTGGCATGTGCTGGCCGACGCCCCGCCCGGGTCCGTATGCGGACGATGGGCTGTTCGGAGCGGCGGGTTGTCAACGTCAGCTTGTATCAACCGCGCCGGATCGTAGCTGAACGCCATCCGCCGCGTGTCGGACGGGTCCCGGACGCGAGGCGGATTCCTTCCTTCCGCGAAACGGTCTAAACGGCCGGGCACGGCGCGTGTCGCGCCCGATCCCACCCCACCCGGCTTACCTGCTGCGTTCGCAGGAGTGAGCCACCGCGAGAGTGATCCCGATGCCCATCCTGACCTTCCCCGACGGCAACACCCGCAGCTTCGAGGATGCCGTCACCGGCCGCGCCGTCGTCGAGGGCATCGCCAAGTCGCTCGCCAAGCGCACCGTCGCCATGGCGCTGGACGGCCGGGTCCGCGACCTCTCCGACCTCATCGAGCACGATGCCCGCATCGAGTTCCTCGACCGGGCCGATCCGCGCAGCCTCGAGCTGATCCGGCACGATTGCGCCCACGTGCTCGCCGAAGCCGTGCAGGCCCTGTGGCCGGAGACGCAGGTCACCATCGGGCCCGTCATCGAGAACGGGTTCTACTACGACTTTTCCCGCGACCAGCCGTTCACCCCCGACGATTTTCCGACGATCGAAGCGAAAATGCGCGAAATCATCGCGCGTGACGCCGCCTTCACCAAGGAAGTCTGGAAGCGCGACGATATCCGAAAAATCTTCTCGGAGAAGGGCGAGGCCTACAAGGTCGAACTCGTCGACGTGATTCCCCCCGGCGAAGACCTCAACATCTACCGGCAGGGCGACTGGTTCGACCTGTGCCGCGGCCCGCACATGACTTCGACGGGCAAGGTCGGCACCGCCTTCAAGCTCATGAAGGTGGCGGGCGCCTATTGGCGCGGTGACTCCAACAACCCGATGCTGACCCGCATCTACGGCACCGCCTGGGCCACCAAGGAGGACCTCGACGCCTACCTGCACCGCCTGGAGGAGGCCGAGCGCCGCGACCACCGCCGCCTGGGGCGCGAGATGGACCTGTTCCACTTCCAGGAGGAGGGGCCGGGCGTGGTGTTCTGGCACGCCAAGGGCTGGACGGTGTTCCAGGAGCTCATCGCCTACATGCGCCGGCGCCTGAAGGGCGATTACCAGGAGGTCAACGCCCCCCAGATCCTCGACAAGGCCCTGTGGGAGACCTCCGGCCACTGGGAGTGGTACCGGGACAACATGTTCGTCACGAAGACCGAGGACGAGCGCGTCTTCGCCATCAAGCCGATGAACTGTCCCGGCCACGTGCTAATCTTCAAGCACGGCCTGAAATCCTACCGCGACCTGCCCCTGCGCATGGCGGAGTTCGGCGCGGTCTCGCGCTACGAGCCGTCCGGCGCGCTGCACGGGCTCATGCGGGTGCGGGCCTTCACGCAGGACGACGCGCACGTGTTCTGCACCGAGGACCAGCTCGCCGCCGAGTGCCTCAAGATCAACGACCTCATCCTGTCGACCTACGCCGATTTCGGCTTCGGCGACATCGTGGTGAAGCTCTCGACGCGGCCCGAGAAGCGGGTCGGGTCGGACGCCCTGTGGGACCACGCCGAGGAAGTGATGACCCGCGTGCTCGCCCAGATCGAGGAGCAGTCGGGCGGCCGGATCAAGACGGCGATCAACCCGGGCGAGGGCGCCTTCTACGGGCCGAAATTCGAGTACGTGCTGCGCGACGCCATCGGCCGCGACTGGCAGTGCGGCACCACCCAGGTGGACTTCAACCTGCCCGAGCGCTTCGGCGCGTTCTACGTCGATGCCGACAGCGGGAAGAAGCCGCCGGTCATGGTCCACCGTGCCATCTGCGGTTCCCTGGAGCGGTTCACGGGCATCCTCATCGAGCATTTCGCCGGGCATTTCCCGCTGTGGCTCGCGCCCGTGCAGATCGTCGTGGCGACCATCACGGGGGACGCCGACCCCTACGCACGGGAAGTGGTGGCGGCCGCCGACCGCCTCGGCCTCCGGGTGGAAGCCGATCTGAGAAACGAAAAGATCAACTACAAGGTCCGCGAGCATTCGCTGGCGAAGGTGCCGGTGATGCTCGTGGTGGGCCGCAAGGAGGGCGAGGAGCGCACGGTCTCGGTCCGGCGGCTGGGCAGCCAGCACACCCGCACGGGCGGCCTCGACGAGACCCTCGCGGCCCTGGTGGCGGAAGCGACCTCCCCCGACCGCATCCGCGCCGACAGCATCGCGGCGAGCGTGCCGAGCGCGGAGGTCACCCTCGACGGCCAGAACGAGGAAGCGCCGACGCCTTGAGGGACTGCGCCCCTTTCGATCCAACGATCGGAAGGGGCTTTCGGGAGCCGGTTGCACGTCCGCCGCGTTTCTTCCTATGATTGGGGATCAACGGCGCGCTGCCATGCGCGATCGACGTCGGAGGTGCCGGGATCATGACGGATGAAAAGCGTCGTGCGGCCATCAAGGTTCTGATCGCCAAGCGTACCGCCGCGAATACGGCAAGTCCCGCTGCCGCGCGGGCGGCCCTCATCGAGGAGGGCATCTATACGAAGGACGGCGAGCTTCGCGCGACTTTCGGTGGTCCGGACGAGAAGGCGACACGCGCCGCTTGAGCCGTCTCGCGACTTCCTTCGTCCTGGGTTACCACGGATGCGACGAAGCCATCGGGCGCGAGGCAATCCGTGGCGATACCGCACTCATTCAGAGCGACAAGGACTACGACTGGCTCGGGCCCGGGGCGTATTTCTGGGAGTCCGATCCGAAACGCGCCTGGGAATGGGCCGAAGCGAAGTTCGCGACCTCAACGACGGCAAAGCCCTTCGTCGTGGGTGCGGTCATCGATTTGAGACATTGCCTCGATCTGACCAATCGCGAGGATCTCGGGATCGTTCGGTTGGCTTACGATTCCTTCGTGGCAACGCAGACGATGGCGGGCCTGCCGCTACCGGAAAACCGAAACGTCAAGGGCGCCCCGAATTCCGATCGTCTGTTGCGGTTCCTGGACCGGGCCGTGATCAAACATCTTCACAGCATGATCGACAGTGCGGGGAAGGGGGTCCCCGAACTGGAACCCTACGATACCGTGAGGGGGATGTTCACGGAGGGCGGTGAGCTCTACCCGGGCGCGGGATACATGCGGCGAAGCCACTCGCAGATCGCCGTCCGCAACCCGCGGTGTATCCTAGGCCTGTTTCTGCCGCTTCCCATCCGATAGGCCCTCAGCCCTTCAGAGCTTGCCCAACGCCACGGCCACGCGCGCGGCGCCGTCCTGCGGCGTGCCCGCATCCGTGTGCAGGTGGAGGTCCGGCTCGGCCGGCGCCTCGTAGGCGGAGTCGATGCCGGTGAAGTTCGGGATCAGGCCGGCACGGGCGCGGCGATAGAGGCCCTTGGGGTCGCGCTTCTCGCACACGGCCAGCGGCGCATCGACGTAGACTTCGAGGAACGGGATCTCCCCCGCGATGGCGCGGGCCTGGGCGCGCTCCTTGCGGAACGGCGAGATCAGCGAGACGATGGTGACGATGCCGGAGCGCGCCAGGATGCGCGCCACCTCGGCCGCCCGGCGGATGTTCTCGATGCGGGCGGCGTCGCCGAAGCCGAGGTCGCGGCTGAGGCCCTGGCGCAGTTCGTCGCCGTCGAGGATCGTGGCCTGGTGTCCCTGCGCGGCGAGCAGGTCCTGCAGCGCTTCGGCCGTGGCCGATTTGCCCGCGCCGGACAGGCCCGTGAGCCAGACGATGGCGGGCTTCGTGAGGGCGGGTGTCATGGGCGACTCCTTCATGCTGGGCGGCCTATCAGGCCGCGCAGTTGGCGGCAAACAGCGCCAGCGCCCTCTGCATCGCCGCGTAATGCGCCGGGCTCGCCGGGTTGCGCAGCTCCGCCCCGTCCGGGACGAGGGCGGCGAAGCCCGCCTCCAGATCGGCGACGAAGCCGCGCGGCCCGACGTGTTGGCCCATCCGGTTCGTGGTGTCCACCTGGCCGCAGACGGCCCCGGCCCGGCCCATGCGGAGCCGGTCGAAGCGCGCGGTCTCGGGCGCCTTCAGGCCCCGGCCGAGGAGCGCGACGGCGGCCTGCGCGATCTCCGGCGGAAGCGCGGAGGCCTCCGGGAGGGGCTGGGCGTGCGCGGCCGGGGCGACGAGCGTGACGAAGGTCAGGCCGACGGAAATCCAGCGGTGAAGGATCATGGGGCGGTCTCGCGGCGACGGAGCGATCAGGGCGAGGGTCACGTCGCCTTGGCGACCACCTCGATGTCCCGGTCCAGCCCGCTCTCGACCTTGAACTCGCGGGTGTAGACCTGCCCGTCGTGGCGGGCGATGAGCACGTAGTCGCCCTCCGCCAGGACCACCTGGGGGAACGCGCCGATGGCCTCCCGGATGGTGTCGCCGCCCGGCGTCAGGACGCTGAAGGCAGTGCCCGCGAAGGCCTCGGCCCCGGCGGCGGCCACGAGCTTGAGGGTGACGGTGGCGGCGTGGTGGCTGAGGGTCGCGTCGGTTACCTTGCCGTTCTCGACCTTGAGGTCGGCCCGCTGGATGGCGTTCGATTCCCCGTAGGTCGAGACCACGTGGTAGGTGCCCTCGGGCAGGCGCAGCAGCTCGCCGGCCTTGACGCCGCTGCGCACCAGGCGCCCCTCGGAATTGGTGCCGATGGGCACGAACACCGAGAACGCCACCTCGGCGGGCGGGATCTTCACGTCGCCGATGGCGCCCGAGAGCTTGAGGGCTCCGGCATTGACCCTGAGCCCGTCGGAGACCGGCACCCCCGCCATGGTGAGACGCTTCGAGGCGCTGGCGAAACCGTACGTGACCGTGGCCACGTAGGCGCCGGGCGCCAGGGTGAAGGTCGGCTCGGCCGCCTCCGAGCGCGCGACGATGCCCGGCCGCACGCCGTCGGCGCGGTCCTCGTAGATGCGCCAGGCCAGCCCCGAGCGCATGGGCTTGTCGCTGCCGGCGAACACCGCCTTGAGGCTCAGGGCGGCGTCGGCCTGGGCCACGGGCGGCGGCAGCTCCGGCCCGGTGACGGAGGGGGTCGGCAGGTTCGGCCCGATCCGGTTGTGGAAGCCGCTCTCCTGGGCGCCGCCGGGCGTCGCCAGAAGGGCCGACAGTGCGACCGTCAGTGCGGCGCCGAGCATCGGGTCCCTCGTCATGCGACCTCTCCCTTCGCGCATCCTTCGCGCGTCCGATCCCCATGCTCTGGAACCGGAGCGTGGCGACGGCATGACCGGCGTTCTCGGCCCGAGATCCATGCTAGATCACGCGCAGCACCGCAAGACTCCAACGGACTCCGCCTCATCCCTCCCAAAAGGTCTCGCAAAAGGTCTCGATGAACGCCACCCTCGATCTCCTGCGCACCCGCCGCTCCGTGCCCCCGATGCGCCTCGACGGCCCCGGCCCGGCGCCGGCCGAACTCGACGCGCTCCTCACGCTGGCCGCCCGGGTGCCGGACCACGGCAAGCTCGCGCCCTGGCGCTTCCTCGTCATCGCGGGCGAGGCGCGGGTGCGAATCGGCACCGTCATCGCCGACACCTACGCGGCCGACCATCCGGAGGCGGATTCCGGCCGGCTCGATCTGGAGCGGGCCCGCCTCGCCCACGCCCCCGTGGTGGTGGTGGTGGTGTCCCGCGCCGGGCCGCACGTGAAGATCCCCGAATGGGAGCAGGTGCTGTCGGCGGGCGCCGTGTGCATGAACCTCGTGGTCGCCGCCAACGCGGCGGGCTACGCCACGTCCTGGCTGACGGAATGGTACGCCTACGACCGGCGCGTCCTCGACGCCCTCGGGCTCGCCCCGAGCGAGAAGCTCGCGGGCTTCATCCACATCGGCCATCCCCAGGAGGTTCCGGGCGACCGGCCCCGGCCGGTGCTGTCCGACATCGTCACCCGGATCTGAGCCCCATGCATTACGATTCCGAAACCAAGGGCCTGCCGCACAATCCGCTGAAGGCCCTCGTCGCGCCCCGTCCCATCGGCTGGATCAGCGCGATGAACCGGGCCGGTGAAGTGAACCTGGCGCCCTATTCGTACTTCAACGCCGTGGCCTCGGGGCCCGACATGGTGATGTTCTCGTCCTCGGGCCGCAAGGACGCCATGACCTTCGCGGAGGAGGGCGGCGAGTTCGTGTGCAACTTCGCCACCTACGCCCTGCGGGAGGCCGTGAACGCCACCTCGGCCCCGCTGCCGCGCGGGCAGAGCGAGTTCGATTTCGCGGGTCTCACGCCAGTCCCATCGCGAAATGTGCGGCCGCCACGGGTGGGGGAATCGCCCGCCGCCATCGAGTGCAAGTGGGTGCAGACGGTGCCGCTGACGCCGCTCGGCGGCGGGGACGCGAACCACTTCCTGGTGATCGGGCAGGTGGTGTCGATCTACATCGACGACGCCTTCATCGTGGACGGCGTCGTCGACACCGGAGCGATGCGGCCGATCCTGCGCGCGGGCGCCTTCGACTACTTCACCGCCGAGCCGGAGACGCGCTTCTCCCTCGAGCGGCCGGCGGGCGGCGGGGGCCGGTAACTCGGCCCCGTCAGAGAAGGCGCCTCACCGCGTCAGGCCGCCCTCGCCCTGCGAGACGGCCACGTGGATGAGTTCGGCGAGCGTCCGCACGCCGAGCTTGTGCCGCAGGCTGGCGCAGGCGCCGATCACCGTGCGGTAGCTCACGGCGAGGCCGTCCGCGATGGTCTGGTAGGACTGGCCCCGGCCGAGCAGGGACAGGATCTGGAGTTCGCGGGCCGTGAGGTCGGCGAGCGGCGCCCGCTGCCCGGCGAGGCCCAGCACCGCGACGCGGGTGGCGAGGTCGTGGTCGAGGTAGCTCCGCCCGGCCCGCACGGTCTCGAACGCCGCGTGGAACTGCGCCGCCGGCACGTCCTTCAACACGTAGCCCGTGGCCCCGCTCTCCAGGGCACGCGACACGATCACGGGATCGTCGTGCATGCTGAAAGCGAGGATGCGGGTGTCGCGCTCCAGGGCGCGGATCTGGCGGATCAGCGACAGGCCCGCCAGCGCCCCCGTGCGGAAGGTGAGGTCGGCCACCACCATGCCGGGCCGCAGGCGGTGGAACAGGCGGTAGCCGCCGACGATGTCGGTGGCCTCGTGGACGGTCTCGACCCCGGCGTCCTCCATGATGCGGCGGAAGCCCCGCAGGATCACCGGATGGTCGTCCACGATGAGGACGCTCGTCATCGCGCCGCCCCGGGAGCGGGGGTCGGGCCTGATCTGTCGTTCCCGTCGTGATCCCCGCCCCCCCTGTCGTCCCCGCTTCCTTGCGCGGCGTAGCGCTCCGTGAGGCGGGCCAGGGCGGTGGCCCGGTCGGCGCCCTGCCGGCGGGTGTTGTAGTATTGCTGGCACATCTCGCCGTAGAGCTGCTTGCGCGTGGTCACCGCCGCCACGGCCTCCAGGCCGTCGAGGAGGTCGGCATAGGGCTCGGGCGTGCCCGCCTCGACCAGCATCTGCCCGAGCTGCACCGTGCGGTTGGCCACCATGCGGGGATCCTCGATGAACGCGTCCTTGGCGCGGGCGAGGCTGTAGCGCAGGTGATCGGCCCCTGATCCGACCTCGGGCACCGGGCGGCCGAGTTCGCGGCTGGCGAGCCAGCGGGCCGGCTCCATGGCATCCGTCGGCGAGAGCCAGGGCGGGATGTCCGCATCCGATCTCGTCGCCACCACCGTCTGCTCCTCCGGCGCGCGCGACGCCTCCGCGGGCTCCTCCGGCTTGTCGCAGGCCGAAAGCCCGAGCACGAGGCAAAGAGCGAGCCGCCGGAAGGGCGCAGGCCGCCGCCGCTCCGTCATGGGATCTCCTTCGACATCAGAACGGCGAGGCCGCGCGGTCCCTCGCCAACGGGCAGCCGCGCCGTCTCCGTGAGGGTGGGAAGGTCGATCACCGAGACGGAATCCGAGAACCAGTTCGCCACGTAGGCCCTGTCCCCCGAGACCGCCACGCCCTCGGGATAACGGCCCACGGGAATCGTCGCGACGGGCGTCAGGGCCGCGTCGAGGACCACGAGGGTGCCGGCCTGCTGGTTGGTGACCAGGATGCGCGCGCCGTCGCCGCTCACCGCGACGCCGTACGGCATGCCGCCGAGGGCCGCGCGCCCGACGATCGTCAGGGTGGCGGTGTCGATGGCGTGGAGGTCGCCGCTGCGCACGCAAGCGACGTAGAGCCGGTCCTGCGCCGGGTTCAGCGCCAGGGCGAACGGTCCCTCGCCGACGGGCACGGTGGCGATCCGGGTCATGGTCGCGGTGTCGACCACGCTGACCTGACGGCTCTCGCGGTCGGCGACGTAGAGGCGGCCGCGCGTGTCGAGGACGAGACCCGCCGGATCGCGCCCGACGCCGACGCTGCCCTCCACCGCACCCGTGGCGGTGGAGAGTCGCACCACGCGGGCCCCCGACCAGTCGCCGACGAACAGGCTCCGGCCATCCGGGGCCACGGCGACGCCGAAGGGCTGGCCCGCGAAGGGCAGGCGGGCCAGCACCGCGCCGCTCGGCCCGTCGACCACCGACACCGTATGGGTGTCCGAATGGGCGAGGTAGAGCCGCCCGTCCGGCCCCGCCGCCACCTGCGCCGGCCCCTTGCCCACGGGGATCGCCGCCCCCGACGGCGCCACCGGCGTCAGGGTGCCGCCCTCCTGGCTCACCGCGTAGACGGTTTGGGCCAAGCCCTTCTCAGCCGAGCCCTTCTCCGCCAAGGCCGGGCCGGAGACCGCGCCGGCGAGGAGGGCCGCGAGGGCGAGCGTGGCGACCCGCCCGATCACTTGGCCTTGCCACCCTCGACCTTGGCCTTCAAACCCTTCAGGCCGTTGCCGAAATAGGCGTTCATCGCCGCCTTGCCGGCGGCGTCGCTCAGGTCCTCGGGCGGCTCGTTGCCGGTGTCGCCCCGGTAGAACCGGCCGAGCCACTCGACCTTGGAGCCGTCGCCGTCGGGCGTCACCGTCAGGGTGGCCGAGTAGGACGAGACCGGCAGGGCCTTCAGGTCGGCATCCGACAGGCGGTACGAGTAGGTGAAGGTCTTGTCGTTCATCTCGTCGAGGCCCTCGTCGAGGGTGCCGCCGTTCTTGAGCGTGACCTTGCGCCGTCCCCCGGCGGCGTTGCCGTCGACGGCCTCGCTCCTGGCGACGTCGGGGTGCCAGGTGTCGATGGCCGCGAAGGTGCCGACCACCTTCCACACCGCCTCGGGCTTGGCCGCGATGGTGACGGACTGGTCGACCTTCTGCGGCGTCGGGCCGTGGGCCAAAACGGGGGTGACCGAGACGGCGGTGACCGGGGCGGCGAGGGCGAACAGGGCGAGGAACACGGTCGGGGCGACGAGGCGCATACGGATCAGGCCTTTTTCAGGGTGAGGGCGCGTGCGCGACCCGAGGGGAGGGCGCGCACCATGGGAAACAGGAAGGCGGCGAGGGCCAGCGCCAGGGCGGCCCCGCCGAGGACGGGGCGCAGGTCGAGGCGGCCGGGCAAGGGGCGCGGGGTCGCGGCGGCACGGAGCGGAGCCGCCAGGCCGCCGGGCCCGTCAAGATGGACGTAGGCGAGGCCGGTCTCGCCCGCGAGGGTCTTCAGGTAGGGCTCGCGCACGGAGGAGAGGTGCTCGTTGCCCGTGGCGGCGACGCCGCCGAAGGGGGCGTTGCGCGGGTTGTAACCCTCGCGGCTCTCGGCATCGGCCGGGGGCGGGCCGAAGCGGTTCTCCTGCTGGACGTCGCCCGACCCGTAGAAGCCGATCTCGCGGCCGCGGTCGTTGTAGCGCGGGATCGGCGACAGGGCGTAGGCGCCGGCCCCCACGATGAGCCCGCGCACGGCGCCGGGCTTGCCCTCGAAGCGCGGCCCGCCCGTGCTGGGCAGGGGCGGCGCCTCCTGCCCGTCCGTGACGAAGAGGAGGTCGGTATCGAGGCTGGCCGCCATCTCCACGGCGCGGAACAGGCCGGCGGAGATGCGGCTGTCGCCCTCCCAGGCCATGCGCCAGTCGAGGGCCGCCAGGGCTCCGTCGAGGGGGGCGAAATCGGCGCAGACCTCGATGGGCGTGAACAGGAGGAACGGCCGGCGCTCGGTGAACAGGCCCAGCGCCACCTGCGAGCCGCAGGGCAGGGCGGTGACGAGGTCGCGCAGGGCCCCCCGCGCCGTGTCGAGGCGGCTCGCCGGCTTGCCGTCGGCGCTCGCGTAGTCGCGCACGATCATGCTGCCGGTGATGTCGACCACGGCCAGCACCGAGACCCCGGTCCGGGTCAGCGGCACGGCCGGCAGCACGAGGGCGAGGACGACGAGGAAAGCCGCCCCGGCCAGGGCCTGGAACCGGCCGTCGCGCAGGTTGCGGGCGAGATGCACCCTCATGGTGCCCCCCTGGGGAGGCCCGGGACCTCGGTCCAGATCTGCTTCGGCTCGGCCTTCAGCTCGTCGCCGGTCTTGCGGTCGAATTCGGGAAAGTCGCGCAGGAGGCGCGAGGCGACGTCGAGGTTGAACTTGGCGTCCCAGAGGTCGGGCGCGTTCTGCAGGGCGCGCCGGTAATCCTGGCGCGCCAGGGTGATGAGGGGCCCGGCCGGGTCGAGGTCGCCGCGCTCCAGATGGGAGAAGGCCTGCCGCAGGCGGGTGTTGGCCAGCGCGTAGCGGGCGCGCGCCACCCGGTCGGTGTCGCCGGCCCGCGCGAGCGCCTCGACGAGGGGCTCGATCCCCTCGGGCAGGCCGCGCCGGGCGAGGTGCTGGACCCGGGCGAGCAGCAGGGGGGCGGAGGCGTCCGTCCCCACGGGCACGTCGCGCCCGGCCTGCAGGGCACCGATCGCGGCGTTGTCGCGCGCCACCCGCCACGCCGCGACGCCGAACCCGAGGGCCGCGAGGCCGAGCAGCACCGGCAGGGCGAGGAGCAGGCGCGGCCGGGCACGCCGGAGGGTGTTGACGATGCGGGCGCGGAGGAGGGGGCCGGCGCGTTCGGTGGGGAAAGCGAGCGCCGTCATCGGGTGGCCTCCAAGGCGATAGGGCGCGTCCCCCTCTCCCCGCCACGCGGGGAGAGGACCGCAGGCACCCCGTCGTGCCTGCGGTGAGCGAAGGCGAAGCCGAAGCGACGGTGAGGGGGTCTCGGCGGACGAGCCTCGGGCGGAGCGGCCTCCTCACCTTCGGCTGCCGCCTCGTTTCGGCCCCGGCAAGGGGTCCGAAACCCTCTCCGCGCAAGCGGGGCGAGGGGGATGCTCACGAGCGTCGTGAAACGATGCGGAGCCGGGTTCATGCGGCGATCCTTTCGGATGGAGCCTCGGCCACCTGCGGAATACCCCTGCGCCCGCGCCGCACATCCGCCTCCGTGAGCTTGCCCGCCACGAGGACGAGGAGCCCGAGCAGCGCCACCCCGAAGGCCACCCACGACAGGTCGCGGCGCGGGCGCTGCTCGGTGTAGGGGATGGGGGCGCGCTCCAGGGCCTCGATCTGTCGGATGGCGGCGGCCACCGCCTCGGGGCCCTCCGCCTCGAAGGCGCGGTAGGGCGTGCCGAGGCTCTTGAAGAACAGGTCGAGGTGGCGCTCGGGCGCCGCCTGGGGCGTGTCCTCCCCGGCGGGCTTGTCGGCGATGGAGGGCGAGCCCTTGGTGCGCAGGAACAGCCAGTAGAGGTTGGGCCGGATCTTCGCGAACTCGGCCCGCAGGGTGCCCTGGACGCGCGGATCGATCACCGCCGCACCGTCGGAGACGATGAGCAGCGCCCGCGAGACGGTCCCGCCCTGGGCCCCGAACTGGGACAGGCTCATGGCGAGGCCACGGGCCACGTTGGTGTAGTCGAGGCCCGGCCGGTCGATGGCCCGGATGGCGGCGCGCACGGCCTCGTGCCGGTCGGTCATCGGCACCACCAGCATGGGGGCGGTGGAGAAGGCGGTCACGGCGAACTGGTCGTGGGCGCGGCTGCCGACGAAGTCGCCGAGCAACCGGCGGGAGGCGGCGGCCTTCGATTCCTCGGCGCCGGACGGCTGACGCCCCGCGAAGGTCTCGTTCATGCTGCCCGAGCGGTCGACAAGGATCGACACCTGGGCGCCGATTCCGGTGCGGGTCACCGTCTCGCCCCGGCGATACGGGCCGGCGATGCCGACGACGAGGCCGGCGAGCGCCAGGAATCCGGCGAACCGCAGGGCCCAGCCGATGGCGCGCGAGAGCGGGTCGGCCGGGCCGGCGTCGAGGGCCGCCACCGGCACCACGCGCTGGGCCGACGCCCGGAACGGCAACAGGGCCAGCGGCAGCAGCCACAGGACCTGGGGGGTGTCGACGGCGAACCGGGACAGGGCTTCCATCGGGGTGGCGCCGCCCATCACGCCGCCCGCTCGGCGGCGGCGAGGCGCCGGGCCAGGGCTTCGAGCTGGGGCCAGGGCAGGGCGGCGCGGGCGGCGGCGGGGCCGGGACCGAAGAAGGCGAGGCGCGAGGCGGCGAGCAGGTCGCGCAAACCCGCCGCGTCCGGGCGGCAGGCGGGGTGGCGGGCGAGGAAGCCCGGCAGGTCGTCGGCCAGCACCCGGCGGCCGTCGGTGGCATCGAGGCCGCGATGGAGCGCGCGCAGGGCGTCCCCGTAGGCGGCGTCCGCGTCGGGGCTGCGCGCGAGGCGGCGCAGGCTGGCCAGGGCGGCGCCGAACGGGCGCCCGCGCCGGGCCCGGAACGGCCCCCAGGCCCGGTCGCGGGCGAGCGCCCCGAAGGCCAGGAGGGCGAGGGCCGCGACGCCTCCGGCCCGCCACCACAGGGGCTGTACATCGACGGCGGCGACGCGCCCGTCGGGCCGCATATAGTCGGCCGGGTTCTCGCGGGCGGGCGGCACCACCTCCCGTAGGGGTGAGATGGTGAACTGCCAGGCCGGAACCTGCGCCGTCGTGGTGGTGGCGCCATGCGCACTGGCGCTCTCGAAGGTCACGGCAAAGCCCGGGATCTCGAGGCCGCGGACGTCGAGGGCGGCATAGAAGTTCTGGTAGGTCAGAAAGATCCGCACCCGCCGGGCATCGCCCGCGACGGAGTCCTCGACGCGCAGGTCGCGCAGGTCGAGCCAGTAGGCCAGGGGGCCGGCTTGCGGCAGGGACGCCCTCTGGAGGGTGAAGCCCGCATCCACGACGATGTCGGCCTGCGCCCGCACGAGGTCGCCGAGGACGTAGCCGAAGGCGCGCGGCGCGCGAACCTCGACGGTGCGCACCTGAGCCTCGGCCGCGCCCGACACGGCGAGGAGGACCACCAGAACAGGGATAAGACCGCGCATCACGTCCCGATGAGGTGGCGGGTGAGGGCGTCGGACTCGAAGGGCCCTTCGAGGCGGAACGGCGGGCGGCCGTAGGTCATGGCGATGCGGCGCAGGGTGTCGGCGCGGGCCCGCTCGTGGGCGAGCCAGCGCCGGCGGAGCGCCGGGCGCATGAACACCGTGCGGCGCCCGGCGCCCTCGAGGTCGTCGAGTTCCATCAGGCCCCAGGCGGGCAGATCCTCGTCCTCGGAGGCGTCGGCCAGCACCACGGGCACGATGTCGTGGCGGGCGAGGGAGGCGAAGACCTCCACGATGAGCGCTTCGGGCCAGCGGAAATCCGAGACCACGAACACGATCTTGGAGCGTCCGACGAGGCGGCGGGCGGCTTCGTGCATGCCGTCGGCCCGCGCGCCGGTGCAGCGCGCCGCGAGCAGGCGGGCCCGGACGGAGGCGCCGATCCCGCGTCGGCGGGTGACGGGCATCGACACGTCCTCCCGCAAGGTCCCGTCGCAGCCCATGAGGCCGAAGCCGTCGCCGATGCGGGTGGCCGACGCCGCGAGCCCCCCGCACAGGGCGGCGGCGAGCGCCATCCGGTCGGCCGCGCCGCGGTAGCGCATGGAGGCGGAAAGATCGACGAGGGCCCAGACCTCGATGGCCGTGCGGCTCTCGAAGCGGCGCACATGGGTGCCCTCGAACGGATCCCGCAGGGTGGCGCGCACGTCGATGCGGCGGGCATCCGGCATGCGCAGGAACGGCACCTGATCGCGGAAGGTGCCGAGCCCCCCGGCGTCGCGGCCGCGATGGGCACCCACCGCCGTCCCGGGCACCCGCCCGCGCGGCCGGTAGACGATGTCGGCCTCCGGGCCGGCATCGGCCGGCGCGGCATCGGCCGGCGCCGCATCCAGCACCGTCATGGGGCCGGCACCGTGTCGAACACGGTGCGGCAGAGCTCGGGCACGAGGGTGGCGCGGCGCATCTCGTAGACCGGTTCGAGGAAGACGCGGTGGGCCATCACCTCGGGGAACACGGCGCGGATGTCCTCGGGCACCAGCCATTCCCGGCCCTCCAGCCAGGCGCGGACCTTGGCGGCGCGCACGAGGAAGGCGACGCCGCGCGGCGACGCCCCGCCCTGCACCAGGGCCTCCATGTCGATGCCGGGGAGCCGGATGCCGGCGGAGCCCGGCCGCACCAGGGCCTCCCACAGGCCGACGACGTAGGTTTCGATGGCTGGGCTCGCCTGGATGCCGTGCTGGATCGCGCGGGCGATGCCGGGGATCGCCGCGTGATCGAGAACATCGGCGTCGATGCCCGCGATGAGGGTGTCGGTGTCGTGGAAGCGCGGATCGAACACCAGGGCGCGGCGGCTCTCGGCGTCGCGCGGGGCCTCCATCCCGATCTCCATGAGGAAGCGGTCGCGGGCGGCGGCCGGCAGCTCGAAGGTCTCCTCGCGCTCGACGCGGTTGCGGTCGGCGAAGACCTGCAGGTTGGGGAAATGGTACTCGCGGTTGAACGCGGTCAGGCTGCGCTCGGCCATGAGGCGCAGGAGCAGGGCATGCACCTGGGGCCGGGCGCGGTTGATCTCGTTGAAGAAGAAGATCGACAGGTCCTCGGCCCGGCGCAGCACCGGCCCGGGCTCGACGCGGGGGCGCCCGTCCTCGGCGAGGTAGGTGTGGTAGATCAGGTCGGTGGGCATCATGTCGACGGTGCCCTCGACGCGCTCGTAGGCGCCGCCCAGCGCCCGGGCGACGGCCCGCAGCAGGGTGGTCTTCCCGACGCCGACATCGCCCTCCAGCAGAACGTGGCCGCGGGCGAAGATCGCGATGGTGAGGAGGCGGATCGCCCGCGCCTGACCGACCACCGCGTCGCTCACGGCCCGCTCGAACCGGCCGGCGGCCTCGCGCCAATCGGTGAGCATCGCGTCGCCGGGGCGGGTCTCGTTCATCACGCGGGGGCCTTGGTTTACTTTATGAGAAGCGGGTGCACGGCATCCAAGGGGTGGAACCTCGACGGGGTCTACGAGCGCCCCCCTCGCTTCGGCTTCGCCTCTCGCTCACCGCGAACACGGCAGGGTGTCTGCGGTCCTCTCCCCGCAAGCGGGGAGAGGGGTCGGCGCGCCAGTCGCGGATAGGCAGGGCGCGTCGTGGCTTCAGTTCGCCGACAGCTTGGTGACGTCGTATTCGAACTTGCCGGACTTCTTCGCGGCCTCGATGCGACGGGCGTTGCGCTCTTCCATGCCCTTGATCGACTCGGACTGCTTGTTGAGTTCCTTCGGATCGTGCTTGGGATCGTACTTCGAGCCGGCGATCTTCTCGGGGAAGCCGGGCTTGGGCTCCCAGCAATTGCCGGCGGCCTTGCACTTGGTGCCGTCGTAGGCCATCGCCGGGGCAGCGAGCACCGCGCCAGTACCCAACGCCACCGCAAAAATGAACGTCCGCATGTTCGTCTCCTCCGTTTATGGTTGGCGCGGCGCGTGGGCCGCTCATCGTTCACCGCGCGGTCGAGGCGCGGCGTGGCTTCCCAGGGACGCTAGTTCTCCAGCGGCTTGCACTGGCCCTTCACGTCCGTGGGGAAGGTCTCACCCTGCTTGTAGGGGGTGTAAGTCTTCTTCTGGTCCGCACTGAGCCAGACCGCATCCTTCACCGGGCCGGTATAGAGATGGCGGATCCAGGCGATGGTCTGCAGCATCTCGTCGGGCGTGAGGTTCTCGTTGTGCGGACCCATCATGCCGTTGGCGCCGCCGAAGATGGTGGCGAACAGGCCGGTATCCTCGGTGTTGGACGGGTAGGTCCAGTAATTGTCGTTCAGGCCGGGCCCGAGCTTGCCCTCGGCCAGATGCCCGTGACAGCCCGAGCACGAGGTGGCGAACAGGGACTCGCCGTTGCGCAGGCAGGACTTGTCGTCGATGTAGAGGTTCTTGCCGGTCTGGAAGAACTCCTTCACGGCCGGCGTGTCGCGGCCGCCCTCCTTGCCCTGGGAGACGTCGAGCTGCTCGCCCGTCACAGTGTTGCGGAACACGAACCCGCTCTGCGGGCCGGAGGCCGGCTGCGCGAGGGCGGACAGCCCGGCGGCCGCGAAGCCGAGGCCGACGAATCCGGCCAGAAGGCCTTTGAGATGACGCATGAAATCGCTCTGATGGGGTTCTCCGACCGACCGGTCGGGTTCTGGGCGGGCCGCCCCTGCGAGCGGCCCGGGGCTGGCGCGGATCAGTTCGAAGCGACGGAGAGGGGCACCCCTTCCTGCTTCAGGATCGCGTCGATCTGGGGCTTCGCCTTCGCGATCCCGGCATCGAGGGCGGCCTTCAGGGCGGTGTCGTCCCGGCGCACGCCCATGGACTGGTCGAAGCTCTGGGGCATCTTCTGGCCGTCGCTGCGCACGGTGTCGTCGGGCACCGGCGTCACCCGGAGCGGCGTGCTCGAATCCTTGACGTAGCGGGCCACATCGGGCCCGAAGGCCACGGCGACGTCGGCCTTGCCGCCGGCGACTTCGCTGATCATCCGGGCCGGGTCGATCTGCGTATACTGGTTGCGCGGGGCGCGAAAATTCACCAGCGAGTAGAGGTAGGCCATGTCCTCCTCGTAGCGGCCGATATCCTTCAGCATCGCCTCGCCGGGGGTGCCGAAGCCGACCACCATGTGGTCGACGCTCTTCAGGCGCGGGTCGGCCCAGGACTTGATGTCGAGGTCGCGGTCGGCGCGGGTGATGAAGACGTAGCCGCTGCGATAGTACGGCTTGGAGACGAGGACGCGCGGGTCGTCGCTGTCGAGGCCGACCACCACATCGCAGAGCTTCTTGTCGAGCCCATCGCGGACGAGGTAGATCGCCGGCTTCTCGGACCAGACGAACTGAACCTTGCGGTCCATGGCTTCGGCCACGGCGCTCGCGATCCGGTTCTCGAGGCCCGATCCGTCCTTCATGGAGAGGGGCGGCTGCACCGCCGCGCAGACGCGAAGGGTCTTGTCGTCGGCCGGGGCCGAGGCTTTCACGTCCTCGGCCGCATGAACGGAGGACACGAAACCCAGCGCCAGGAGCGCGCCGGCCGAGAGCGAGGCGGCCAGCGCCGCGCGGCGACGTCCGGTGACGAGCGACATGGGGGACATCCGTTGTTCGGTTGTGTTCTGGGCTGCGCGACGGCGGCATATCTCGGGTCAGGACATGGCGTGTCCTCCCGTTGGCCTTCGCGCGCGAAATCTCAGGGCGGGGCGAACCCCGCCGGCCTTGAGGCCGGCGGAGTCCTCTGTTGGTCTAGAGACTTACTTCTTGGCGGCGGTCTGGTACTCGCCGACGTTCGGATCGTCGTACGGACCCTTGCCGTTCAGGGAGAACACCATCACGCCGCCACCCATCTGGGTGTAGTTGGCGAGCTTCTTGAAGGCGCCCACCGCGCCGAGGCCGGCGGTCGGATCCTGCAGGTCGAACACCAGGCCGACGCCCGGCCATCCGCCGACGCCGTAGTAGATGGCGACGAACTGATCGCCCTTGTGGCTGTAGGTCATCGGGTAACCGATGGCGCCCGACGGCAGCTTGAACTTCCACAGAAGGTCGCCGTTGTCGGCGTTGCGCGCCTTGATGTAGCCGTCCAGGGTTCCGTAGAACACGAGATCGCCGGCGGTGGCCATCGTTCCGCCCCACACGGCGAAACGCTCCATCTTGTCCCACTTATACTCGCCCGTGATGGCGTTGTAGGCCTTGATCTGGCCGAGACCCTCGTAGTTCTGACGGTCACCCTTCGGGCCGGGGTACATGTTCAGCGTCGCACCGACGAAGAACTGACCTGCGCGGTACGGAAGCATGAAGGGCTCCCAGTCCATGCAGATGTGGTTGATGCCCATGTAGAAGAGCTTGCGCTCCGGATCATAGGAATCGTGGCCCTGGTTGTGATAGCCCATCGCCGAGGGGCAGACGTCCTTGGCGAGGTGGTCCATCCGGGTGCCGTACTCGGGATCGCGCACCGGCTGGCCGGTCTTCAGGTCGACGGACTTGAAGACGTTGACGGTGTCGTCGATCTTGTTGGCCGAGACGAGCGAACCGTCGGTCCGGTCGAGGGTATAGACGATGCCGTTGCGGTCCGGATGGGTGAGGAGCTTGCGATCCTTGCCGTCCTTGTCCTTCTGGTTCGACAGCATCATCACGTTGACGCCGGCGTAATCCCACTCGTCGTGCGGGGTCTTCTGGTAGCCGAACTTGGCTTCACCCGTATCGGCGTCGCGGCCGAAGATGGTCATCGTCCACTTGTTGTCGCCGGGACGCATGGTCTCGTTCCACGGCGCCGGGTTGCCGGTGCCGAAGTAGATCAGGTTGGTGCCGGGATCGTAGGCGTACCAGCCCCAGTTGGTGCCGCCGCCGATCTTCCAGGCATCGCCCTCCCAGGTGGAGGTGCCCAGACCCTTCTGGCCGTAATGGGCGTTCTTCACGTTGAAGTCGGGCCCAAGCAGCAGGTCCTTGTCGGGACCCGTGGCGTAGGCGCGCCACACCTGGGCACCGGTCTTCACGTCGTAGGCGGTGAGGTAGCCGCGCACGCCGAGCTCGGCGCCGGACGACCCGATGATCACCTTGTCCTTCACCACGTAGGGGGCGATGGTCAGGGTCGAGCCCATCTTGATGTCGGAGTTCTCGACCTTCCACACCGTCTCGCCGGTTTCGGCGTTCAAGGCGGCGACATTGCCGTCGAGCTGCGTCTTCAGGATGAGGGACGGCACCTTGCCGTCACCCGGCCAGTAGGCGAGGCCGCGGTTCACGAGATCGCAGCACGCGACCGCACGGGCGGCCGGGTTCTGCTTCGGCTTGTCCTGCCAGAGGATCAGGCCCGGATCGTCGAGGCCGAGGGCGAAGGTGTTGTTCGGAAAAGACGTGTGGATGTACATCTTGCCGTCGACGACCAGGGGCGCGCCCTCGTGACCGTTGAGCAGGCCGGTGGAGAACGTCCACGCCGGCTTCAACTGCTTGACGTTGTCGCGGTTGATCTGCTTGAGCTTGCTGTAGTTGTCCGAGTCGTAGTTCTTGCCCGGCATGATCCAGTTTTCGTCGCTCTTCGACATCTCGACGAGCTTGTCGTTGGCGGCCGCGCTGGTGGCCATCCCGATGGGCGCCAGGGCCATCACGGCCAGCACCGACACGGAACTCAAGTACCTCATCATCGTGCGTCTCCTCAGCTGCCGCCCCGTCTATCGACCCTGCGGTCGCGCGTGGCTGTTTCTCCCGCCGTTTCGGAACATTGGCGCCGCCGCTCTTAGAAGAACCGCTGCCCTCTTAAGCTTTTATCAGACTATATAAGTCTTATAAGAAGCTTATTACTGTTCCTTCAGCCCTTATTTCTAGCCATCTTCATGCAGCAAAGTCTCTAGACGATCCGACATTTCTAGCCGGGCAACTTCGGCAAGTTCAGCATGAGGATCGCGCAGCGGCGTCCCGACGCTTGACCGTCCCCCTGGCGCATCGCACGACTGTCGCAACGGCCCGGGCGAACGGGCCGATCAGGGGGGCGAGGGCCGATGGCGCCGAGGGCTTGGCGGACCTGGACGTGGCGGGCCTGGACGTGGCGCATCCGGACGTGGCGCCTCTGGGCTGCACGGAGACGCGGGATCGCGGGTGCTCCGGTCGGGGCGGCCCGCCGCATCGCCGCGCTGATGCCCTGGGCGGTGCTGCTGCTCGGTGCCTTGCCCGGTGTCTTGCCTGGTGTCTTGCGGGTGGAGGCCCAGGACCTCGCCGCCCTCTATCCCCGGGACGGGCGCCGGGACCTCACGGGCGCGGACATCGACCGCTATCCCGGGGCGGGCGTGCTGTTCTGCCACGGGCCGGACGGCATTCCCCGCAAGGCCGCCGCCGCCTGGCTCATCGGAGACCCCTCCGTGGTGGTGCTCAACGCCCACAACTTCCGCAACCGCCGCCTCGAGACCACGCGGGAGGTGGCCGATTGCTTCTTCCAGATCGGCGGCCGCAACTACGATTTCGTGCCGGGCAGCATCCAGCTCGGGGCGGTGCCGGCCTCGCAGGCGCTCCACATCACCGACGACTGGGCGATCCTGCGCCTGGTCCGGCCCGCCGAGGGCGTGCGGCCCCAGCCGATGCCGGCGGCGCCGGACTTGGGGGAGGGGCCGATGCGGCTGCCCATCGTCATGGTCTCGCCCGGCGGACACGAGAATTACCGCGGGCCGGCGAGCCTCGAAGCCTGCGCCGTCCGGCAGGTCGATCCGCCGAGCGAGGGCGGCATCCGGCGCCTGCGCCACGATTGCAACGACGGCTTCGGCGGCTCGGGCTCGGGCCTGTTCGACGAGGCCGGGCGCCTCGTGGCCATGCAGAGCGCCTCCCTGTCCATGAACGCCCGCAAGCCGTTCGACATCGAGTTCCACTACGGCTCGGCCCTGGCCTTCGAGGGCGAGCTTCTCGCCGCCCTGCGCAAGGCGGTGGCGGCCCCCTGACGGTCCTGCGCCCTCAGCGCCGCCGGCCGAGGCGCTCGGCGATGGCGATGCCGCCGATGACGAGGGCCAGCGCCAGGGCGTCGTTCCAGCGGAAGGGCTCGCCGACGAGGAGGATGGCGAGGCCCGCGCCGAAGATCGGCACGAGGTTGACGAACAGGCCGGCCCGGTTCGGGCCGATGAGCTCGACCCCGCGCATGAAGGCGAGCTGGGCGACGAGGCTCGGGCCGAGCGCCACGAACGCGACGATGAGCCAGCCCGTCGGCGTCGGCCAGACCGTGTGGCCGAGCGCCCATTCGGCGGCGAGCGGCGGCAGGGCGGTGAGGAAGGCGGCGAGCGCCATGGCGGTGAAGAAGGTCAGGCCCGAGACCTTCGGGCGCGCGGAGAGCGCGACGGTGTAGCCGGCATAGAACAGGCAGGCGCCGAGCATGAGCACGTCGCCGCGGTTGAACCCGAAATGGGTGAGGACGCGCCAGTCGCCGTGGGTGGCGGCCACCATCGCCCCGGCGAGGGTCACGGCGACGCCGAGCGCCTGCGCCCCGGTCACGGCCACCCGGTGGACGGCGTAGTTGATGAGGATGACGAGCACGGGGATCGCCCCCTGGAACAGGGCGATGTTGATCCCCGTGGTGAACCCGCCGGCGGCGTAGAACAGGCTCGCGTAGAGGGTGTAGCCGCACGCCCCCATGAGCAGCACGTAGGCCCAGTGGGGCTTGAGCCGCCCCCATTCGGCGACGAGCCCGGGCCGGGCCGGCAGGGCCAGGACGACGCAGACGATGGCCCAGCGCAGGCAGGTGAGCACCTGCGGCGAAACCTCGCCCACGGCCCATTTGCCCGCCACCACGTTGCCGCCCCACAGCAGCATGGTGCCGACGAGGAGCGGGTAGGCGGAAAGGGGCGCCGGACGGTGCGGGGCAGGGGAGGCGGGGGGTGTCACGCTCACGGAACCGGGGGTGTCTCCATTGGCCGGCCCCCTCTTCCCCCGCTCCGGCCGCGCGGACAAGGGTGGCGCACGCATGGCGGGGCCGGTCACTCCGGGTCCAATCCCGCCGGGTCCAATCCCGCCGGGTCCAATCCCGCCGGGTCCAGTCCCGGCGGGTCCGATCCCGCACCCTCTCGAGCCAGAAGCGCGGCCTTGCGCGCCACGCCCCAGCGGTAGCCGGAGAGTGCGCCGTCGGTGCGCAAAACCCGATGGCAGGGGATCGCCACGGCGTGGGCGTTGGCGGCGCAGGCCAGCGCCACGGCCCGCACGGCGGCGGGCCGGCCGATGGCTCGGGCGATGTCCGCGTAGGTCGCCGTGCGCCCCGGCGGGATCGCGCGCAGGGCCGCCCACACCCGCTGCTGGAAAGCCGTGCCGCCGATGTCCAGCGGCAGGGGGAGGCCGCCCTGCGGAGCCGCCACGAAAGCCACGATCGCGGCGAGCCACGCGGCGAAGTCCGCATCCGCCCCGGCGATGTCGGCGCTGGGGAAGCGCACCCGCAGATCCTGCGCCAGGGTCTCGGGATCGTCGCCGAGGAGAATGGCGCAGAGGCCCCGCTCGGTGGCCGCCGCCAGGACGAAACCCAGGGCGCAGGCCGCCACGGCGAAGCGGATCGCGACCCCGGCCCCGCCTTTCCGAAAGACGCCGGGCGTCATGCCGAGGTGCTGGCCGGCGGCGGCGTAGAATCGGCCCGCCGTGCCGTAGCCCGCCGCATAGGCCGCCTCCGTCACGGTGCCGGCCGCGGGCAGGGCAGCGGCGAGGCGCTCGGCCCGCACGGCCCCGGCATAGGCCTTCGGGGTCACGCCGGTGATGGCCTTGAAGACGCGGTGGAAGTGGAACGGGCTCAAGCCCGCCGCCCGGGCGAGCGCCGCGAGGGCAGGGGGCTCCACCGCCTCACCGATGCGGCGACAGGCGCGGGCCACGGCCTCGGCGTGACGCTCCGCCCGGGGCGGATCGTCCGGGCGGCAGCGCAGGCAGGGGCGGAACCCCGCCGCGCGGGCCGCCGCCGGGGTGGCGTGGACGCTCACGTTGTCCCGGCGCGGGGTGCGGGCACCGCAGCCCGGCCGGCAATACACCCCGGTGGTATGCACGGCGTAGACGAAGCGCCCCTCGGCCGCCGGATCGCGGGCGGCGACGGCGGCCCAGCACGCGTCGTCGATGGCGGCCGGGGCATCGTCCGGGGGAGCGGGGAGGGAGCGGCTGGGAACGGGACCGGTCATGCCCCTACCCTGGCGCCTTCGGGCCGGGGGCGCATCCCGGTTCTTGCTGCCGAATTCCGTTCCGGTCGCCCTCGCTCGCCCAGAGGTGGAGCACGGCGTAGGACCGCCACGGCCGCCACGCCTGCGATCGGGCCAGCAGACCGGCGGGGCTCGGCCGCCCGCCCCCGTCGTCGAGGGCGCGCAGGAGGGCGAGGTCGCCCGCCGGCAGGGCGTCGGGCGCGCGCAGGGCCCGGAGCGCGATATACTGCGCCGTCCAGTCGCCGATGCCGCGCAGGCGCCTGAGGGCGGCGACGACCGCCTCGGGCGGCTGGCCCGGCGCCAGCAGGCCGGGCGCCTCCGCCACGGCCGCCGCCAGGGTCCGGACCGCCTCCCCCCGGGCCCGCGGCATGCCGAGGGCTGCCGCGATGTCGGCTCCCGCCAGCCGCTCCGGCGTCGGGAAGGACGTGACTCAAGGGAAGGACGTGGCTCGGGCCCGGCGGGTCGGTGGGGTCCGTGAGCGGCGCGCCGAAGGCGGCCACCAGCCGGCCGGCGAGGCGGGTCGCCGCCGCCACGGAGACCTGCTGGCCGAGGATGGCGCGCACGGCCAGTTCGAACCCGTCCCACGCGCCGGGCGCGCGCAGGCCCGGCCGGGCCGCGACGAGACGCGCCAGACGGGGATCTTCCGCGAGGCCCATGCGGATCGCCGCCGGATCGGCATCGCAGTCGAACATCGGCCGAAGGCGGCCCAGAACCGCCGGCACGGCACCGGGGTCGGGATGCCGAATCCGCGCCACCAGGACGTCGCCCTCGCCCGGGCCGACGGTGACGTCGCCGTGCCGTCCGTACAGGTCGATGGTCCGGCGATAAGCCTCCGGCGTGACCGCCTCCACGCCCGGGATGGCACGGGCGGCGAGGTAGTCGCGGATCGCCGGCCAGTCGTAGGGCGGGGTGTAGGGCAGGGCGACGGACGGCACGGCGGGGCGGACCTCGAAACTTGGCTTTCGAAACTTGGCTGGAGACGCTTTGAAGGGGTGGCGCAATCGCGCCGACACTACCCGAAGTCGCCCCAAAGCGCTTTCCCATCTCCCGAACGCCGTTCGCATAAGATATATTATGGAACCTAGAGCTAGGGAATCAGGGGCAGGGGGCCTTCGTACCCCAGGGCGTCCCGACCCGATCGGCGGGCTCCTCGACCCGTGAACGTTGAATTCATTCTGTCCGCCGACTTCGGCGCATAACCCGAACAATCCTGTCCGGTTGTGGCACAGGAGGCGCTAAACGCCCTCGCCTTCGTCATAATCCCGGCTCACAAGGGGTGCTACACGGCTGCACCGCCCCGGGCGCAGACCGTTACCGAAGCGAATGTGATGCCGATCCCCGCACGCCTTCCCGTCATCCCGATGCTCGGCCTCGCCCTGGTGGCGCTCTGTGCGCCGGCCCGGTCCGAGCCCGTTCCCGTGCATGCGGTCCATGCCGGACTGGACGCGGAGACCGCGATCCCGCAGCCCAAGACGGTGCGTCCCGCGCTTCACGCCCGCACCCTGGCGCGTCTGCCGCGCCTCGCCGGCCTCGTGGCCAAGGGGGCGGATATCCGCATCGTGGCGTTCGGCTCGTCCTCGACGGAGGGCATCGGCGCCACCTCCCCGGCCGCGACCTATCCGGCGCAGCTGCAGGAGGATCTCGAGTCGCGGCTCGACAAGGCCGCCTCGGACCACCAGTTCGTCACCGTGCTCAACCGGGGCAAGGGCGGCGACGATGCCGAGGCCATGGCCCGGCGCCTGGAACGCGACGTGCTGGCCGACAAGCCCGATCTCGTGATCTGGCAGACGGGCAGCAACGACCCGATGACCGGCGTCAGCGTGGAGCGCTTCGCCGAACTGACCCGGGCCGGCATCCTGGCGATCCGCGCCACGGGGGCGGACGTGATCCTCATGGACCAGCAATGGTGCAAGCGCCTGTCCGGCACCGCCGGATCGGAGCTCTACGGCACCGCCCTGCACGCCGTCGCCAGCGAACTCGACGTTCCGGTGATCCGGCGCAACGCCATGATGCGCGCCTGGGTGGCCAAGGGCCTGCTCACGCCCACCCAGATGATCGGCCCCGACGGCCTCCACATGACCGATGCGGGCTACAACCATCTCGCCAAGGCGGCGATGACGCAGATCCTGGTGAGTGCCGGCCTGCCGGACGAGACTCCGGCCCGCAACTGATCCTGGGACCGCCCTCCTCCGCCGCCGCTCACACGTCCACGGTCACCCGCAAGCCGTCATACGCCGGCACCACGTGCGGCGGGAGCTTGCGCGCCAGGGTGGCGTAGTCGAGGTCGGTGTGGAGGTTGGTGAGGATGGCGCGGCGGGGCCGCACCGTCTCGATGAGGGCGAGGGCGTCCGAGACCGAGTAGTGCGTCGGGTGCGGCGTCTCCCGCAGGGCGTCGATGATCAGCAGGTCGAGGCCGTGCAGGTGCGCCTGGGACCCCGCCGGCATCAGGCTGACATCGGGCGCGTAGGCCGCCGGGCCGAACCGGAATCCGAGCGCCGCCTCGTTGCCGTGCTCCATGGCGAAGGGCAGGGCCGTCACCGCGCCGCCCGCCCCGCCGACCTCCACCGTCTCGCCCGGGACGAGATCGTTCATGTCGAGGATCGGCGGATACTCGCTGCCCGGCGGGGTCTCGAAGCAGTAGCCGAAGCGACGCTCCAGGAGCGCCCGGGTGAGGGCGTCGGCATAGACCGGAATGCGCCGGCGCATGTGGAGCACGAGGGGCCGGACGTCGTCGATGCCGTGGGTGTGGTCGGCATGTGCGTGGGTGAACAGCACCGCGTCGAGATGCGTCACCCCCGCGCCGATGAGCTGCTCGCGCAGGTCCGGCGCGGTGTCGACGAGGACGCTGGTGCGCCCGGTCTCCGGGCCGCGCTCGACGAGGAGCGAGCAGCGCCGCCGCCGGTTCTTCGGCTCGGCCGGATCGCAGGCGCCCCAGCCATAGGCGACCCGGGGCACGCCGCCGGACGAGCCGCAGCCGAGGATCGTCACCGTCAAGGAACCCATCGCCACCTCCGCTGCCGTTGGTATCGGAGGGGGGAGGGGCATGTCACGCCCCCCTCGCCTGTCCCCTGCCCGCTCAGGCGGCGGCCTTGTGGAACAGGCGGTGGAAGTTCGCGGTGGTGAGCGCCGCGAAGGCGTCGAACTCCATCTCCAGGGTCTTGGCCAGGGCCCGCGCCGTGTCGGCGGTGTAGGCCGGCTCGTTGGTGCGGCCCCGGTGCGGCTCGGGCGCCAGGAACGGCGCGTCGGTCTCCACCAGCAGACGGTCGCGCGGCACCTTGAGGGCGATGGCGCGCAGTTCGTGCGAGCGCCGGAAGGTGACGATGCCGGAGAACGACACGGAGAGGCCGAGATCGACCCCGACCTCGGCGAGGCGGGCGCCCGACGAGAAGCAGTGCAGCACCGCCTTGAAGGCCCCCTGCCCCATCTCGTCGACGAGGATCGCCTCCATCTCGGCATCGGCGTCGCGGGAATGGATCACCAGGGGCAGGCCGGTCTCGCGCGCCGCCGCGATGTGGCGGCGGAACACCCGCTCCTGCACGGCCTCCGGCGCGGCGTTGTCGTAGTGGAAGTCGAGGCCGGATTCGCCGATGCCGACGCAGCGCGGATGCCGGCTCAGGGCCACGATCGTCTCCGTCGGCACGTCGGGCTCGTCCCCGGCCCCGTCCGGGTGGGTGCCGATGGTGTGCCAGATCTCGGGATGGGCCTCGGAGATCGCCGCGTAGGTCTCCGCCTTCGCGACCCTGGTCGAGATGGTGACCATGCGGGTCACCCCCGCTGCGCGCGCGCGGGCGATGACGCCCGGCAGGTCCTCGGCGAAGTTGGGGAAATCGAGGTGGCAGTGACTGTCGACCAGCATTGTTGCTCAGGGTTTCTTTGCGGACGGAAATGCGACGGGCGCAACTGTTTCCCAGAAGCCTACGGGAATCACACCAGCGTCCGGATCGGCCGCGGCGCGGCTGGCGGCTTCCTCGTCGCTCAGCGCGTTGTAGGCCGAGCTGAAGGGCTCGACAGGCAACATCGCATCGAGGCTATCGAACCTCACGATCTCGAGCCTGGATGGACACGTGATGCCGAAGCTGTTTGATCGCTTCGGATAAAGCGGTCGCGGCAGGCTCCCTCTCCTTCCGAGGGAGGGGGCCCGCGCGAAACCTCATCCTGGAACGGCGGCCTCGACCCCCGCATCACCCTACACTGGCCGCCGGCTCGACGAAGCGCGGGAACAGCCCGACGGGGGCGGGGAGCGGCGTGCCGGGCACGAGGCGACCGCCCTCCCCCACATGGGCGAGCTGGCGTTGGTCGCCCGGAACGGCCAGCAGGTCGAGGAGCTTCCCCGCCGAATCCGGCATGAACGGCTGCACCAGGATGGCGATGGCCCGCAGGGTCTCGGCCACCACGTAGAGGGAGGCGGCCATGCGGGCCGGGTCGGTCTTGCGCAGGACCCAGGGCTTCTGGGCGTCGAAATAGCGGTCCGAGGCCGTCACCACGGCCCAGATCTCGGTGAGCGCCGTGTGGAGCGCGAGCCGGTCCATGGCATCGCGCACGGCGCCCGGCAGGGCGTCGGCCAGGGCCAGGAGCGCCCGGTCGTCCTCGGTAAGGTCGCCGTGCTCCGGGACCAATCCCGAAACGTTCTTGGCGATCATCGAGAGCGAACGCTGGGCGAGGTTGCCGAGCCCGTTGGACAGGTCCGCCGTTGTGCGGATGACGATGGCCTCGTGGGAGTAGTTGCCGTCGCCGCCGAAGGGTACCTCCCGCAGGACGAAGTGGCGCACGGGGTCGACGCCGTAGGTGGCGATGAGGTCCATGGGGTCGACGACGTTGCCCAGCGACTTCGACATCTTCTCGCCCTTGGAGAGCAGGAAGCCGTGACCGAAGACGCGCTTGGGCAGCGGCAGTCCGGCCGACATCAGGAAGGCCGGCCAGTACACCGCGTGGAAGCGGACGATGTCCTTGCCGATGACGTGCAGGTCCATGGGCCAGAACTTCTTGCGCGCGTCCGCCTCGTCCGGGAAGCCCGTGACCGTGAGGTAGTTCGTGAGCGCGTCGACCCAGACGTACATGACGTGGTCGGGATGCCCCGGCACCGGCACGCCCCAGTCGAAGTTCGTGCGGCTCACGGAGAAGTCCTTGAGGCCGGAGCGTACGAAGCTCGCCACCTCGTTGCGCCGGGTCTCCGGGCCGATGAAATCGGGCTGGGATTCGTAGAGGGCCAGCAGCCGGTCCCCATAGGCCGAGAGGCGGAACAGGAAGTTCTCCTCCTCCATCCAGGTCACGGGCGTGCCGGTCTCGCGCGACCGGCGCTCCCCGTCGGGGCCGATCTCGGTCTCGTCCTCGGCGTAGTAGGCCTCGTCGCGCACGGAGTACCAGCCGGAATACTTCGACAGGTAGATATCGCCGTTGGCCTCCATCCGGCGCCAGAGTTCCTGCGCGGCGGCGTAGTGCACGGGCTCGGTGGTGCGGATGAAGCGGTCGTGCGAGCAGTTGAGGGCCTTGACCATGGTCTCGAACAGGCCGGCCATGCTGTCGGCGAGGGCCCGCGGCGACAGCCCGGCCTTGGCGGCGGCCTGCTGGATCTTGAGACCGTGCTCGTCGGTGCCCGTGGAGAACAGCACCTCGTAGCCGTCGAGGCGCTTGAAGCGCGCGATGGCGTCCGTGGCGATCGCCTCGTAGGCGTGGCCGATATGCGGGGCGCCGTTGGGGTAGGAGATCGCGGTGGTGAGGCCGAAGGTTTTTTCGGAGGCCGGGTCGGTCACGTCGAAGTATCCCCGGAGGCTGGGTTCATGGGATCACAGGACGAAGACTCGCAGGACGTCCGTCCGGTTCAGGCCGCCGCGCGCAGGGCGCCGGCGAGGTCTCCGAACAGGGACAGGACCAGCGGCCGGCGGTCGAGATTGTAGGTCGCGGCCTCCCGCGCGGCGCGGGCGATCTTGTCACACACCTCGACCAGGGCCGCAAGGCGGGCCGGCCCCTCGTGGGCGCGCCGGTCGAGTTCGGCCGAGACGAAGCGGAACACCGTGTCGAGGCTCGCGGCGAACAGGTCGTCGGAGTCGCGGCCCGCGAGCTTCTCCGCGAGCGCCAGGATGCGGCGCCAGTCCGGGTGGTCGAGGCGGGCGAGCAGGGTCTCGACTTCCGCGACGAGGTTGGCGGTGGCGGGATCGAGCATCGCCATCGCCTGCGCCACCGAGCCCTCCGACAGGGCGGCGGCCCGGGCCAGCGCCTCGGCTTCGGGCTGGACGAAGGGCGGGGGAAAGCCCGCCACAACCCGGGCGACCTCGGCGTCGGGTAGCGGCCGCAGGGTCAGGGCCCGGCAGCGCGAGCGGATGGTCGGCAGAAGCCGGCCCGGCGCGTGGCTGACGATGAGGAACAGGGAGCGGGGCGGCGGCTCCTCCACCATCTTCAGGAGGGCGTTGGCGCTGTTGGCGTTGAGGTCCTCGGCGCTGTCGACGATGCAGATGCGGTAGCCGGCCGCCCCCCCGGTGGAGCCGAAGAGCTCCAGGGCGCCCCGCGCGGCATCGACGGAGATCTTCGTCGCCAGGGTCTTCGCCGTGGGCGGGCGGGTCCGGCGCAGGGCGACGAGGTTGGGGTGGGACAGGGCCGCGACCTGGCGGGCCGCCGGGTGGCCCGGATCGACGTGGAGGGTTTCGGGGATCGCGTCGAGGCCCGGATTGGCGATGAGCCAGCGCGCCATGCGGTAGGCCAGCGTCGCCTTGCCGATGCCGCGGGGGCCGCCGATGAGCCAGGCGTGGTGCAGGCGCCCGGACGCGATCCCGGCGACGAGGGCGGCCTCGGCCTCCGTATGGCCGACGAGGCCCGCCTGCTCGCGGGGGCGGGGGATGTGGGGCAGGTCGCCCGGCTCGACATCCTCGGGCAGGCGTTCAGGCCGCATCGCCATGTCCCTCCCTGGTATGTCCCTCCCTGATATGCCCCTCGCCGAGAAGCAAGGGCAGCCGCGCCGCCACGGCCGCCCGGATCGCCGCCTCCACCGCCTCGGGGTCGGCACCGGCGTCGACGATGGCGCAGCGCTCCGGCTCGGCTTCGGCGATGGCGCGGAACGCGGCGCGCAGGCGGGCGTGGAACTCGAGGGCCTCGGCCTCGAACCGGTCGGGTGCCGCGTCCGAGCGCTTGGCGGCGCGGGCGAGGCCGAGCGCCGGGTCGAGGTCGAGGATCAGGGTGAGGTCGGGCCGCGTCGGACCGACGACGACGCGCTCCAGGCCGAGGACGAGGGCGGGATCGAGGCCGCCGGCGGCGCCCTGGTAGGCCCGGGTCGAATCCGCGAACCGGTCGCACAGCACGGTCTCGCCCCGGGCCAGGGCCGGGCGGATCAGGGTGTCGAGGTGGTCGATGCGGGCGGCGGAGAACAGCAGGGCCTCGGCGAATGGGCCGTGCGGCTTGGCGATGCCGGCGAGCAGGGCGGCGCGGATCGCCTCGGCCTTGGGCGAGCCGCCGGGCTCGCGCGTCACCACCACGGGGCGGCCGGTGCGGGCGCGCAGGTGCTCGGCGAGGCGCCGGACCTGGGTGGATTTCCCCGCCCCCTCCCCGCCCTCGAAGGTGATGAACGCCCCCGTCGCGCCGATCCCTGTCGCGCCTTCCGTCAAGACCTGTCTTCCGTCACGACTCGCTGTCCGTCACGATTTGGCGCCGGCCTTCTCGAAGGCGCGGCGGAACAGGCCGGTGCCGACCTCCAGGGCCGCGTCGAGGGCCCGCTGCGGGATCGTGCCGGCCGGGACGTCGGCGCCGGCATAGAGCGGCTGGTCGAGGGCCTGGATGTCGCCGCGCATGATCCGCAGGCGGCCCACGGCCTTGCCCTCCTGTACGGGGGCGACGAGAGGCCCGTCATAGACCGCCTTGGCGGTGATCTTGTCGCCGGTGCCGCGCGGCAGCAGCACCCGCACGGGTTTCTTTGCCACCAGCGGCACGCTTCCCTGCGCGCCGCCGTAGACGGAGGCCTCCGCCACGGTCTCGCCGGCGGCGAAGACCTGACGCGGCTCGAAGGCGCGAAAGCCCCACTCCACCAGCTTGCGGGATTCGGCGGCCCGGTCGCGCGCGGTCTTGAGGCCGCTCACCACCATGATCAGGCGCTGGCCGTTCTGCACCGCCGAGCCGGTCAGGCCGTAGCCGGATTCCTCGAGGTATCCGGTCTTGAGCCCGTCGGCGCCGATGTCCAGCGCCAGCAGCGGGTTGCGGTTCTGCTGCTTGATCTTGTTCCAGGTGAACTCGCGTTCGGCGAACATCTTGTAGAGGTCGGGGTAGGTCTCGATGAGGTGCAGGGCGAGCTTGGCAAGGTCCCGCGCGGTCACCTTCTGGTCGGGCGCCGCGTAGCCGGTGGCGTTGCGGAAGGTCGAGCGCGACAGGCCGATCTCGCGGGCCCGGTTGGTCATCATCCGCCCGAAATTCTCTTCCGAGCCGGCGATGCCCTCACTGATCGCGATGGCGGCGTCGTTGCCCGACTGGACGATGAGCCCGCGCAGGAGGTCGGACAGCTTGATGCGGCTGTTGAGCTGGGCGAACATCGAGGAGCCGCCGCCGCCGGCACCGCCCCGGCGCCACGCGTCCTCGGTGATCTGGAATTCGGACTCCATGGTGAGCCGGCCCTGCCGGATCTCGTTGAAGACGATCTCGGTGGTCATCAGCTTGGCCATGCTGGCCGGGGAGAAGGGCTCGTCGGCCCCCTTCTCGAACAGCACCGAGCCGGAATCGGCATCGATGAGGATCGCGTGCGGCGCCGCCGACTGGAAGCTCTGGGCAAGGGCGCCCCAGGCGGAGGCGGCGAGCAGGCCGCAGACCAGGGCCGTCCGGCTCGCGTGAAGAACCATCGCGCGCATCTTTCGCCTCACACCACTCGACGCCAGAATCTCGACACCCCGATCACCGGCCCCCACCAGTGATCAAGCGTGACGATACAGGGATTTGCGTGCGAGATCGAACCCAAATGCGTGATGCCTCACGGCATTTCGCATCGCACAACGCCGCAGAGTTCCGGGGCAGAGTTCCGGGTCAGCGCGCCTCGGCCACCCGCGCGCGCGCGGGCTTGCCGGCCACGACGGCGGTCCTGGCCGGGGCGGCCTTGCCCACGGGTGCCAGCGTGGCCTTGCCCACGAGGACAGGCGTGGCCTTGGCCGGCACCTTCGCGGGCGGCAGCGTTGCCTTCGCGACCGCCACGGCCTTCACGGGTCCGCCCGCCTTGGCTGAGTCGACGGTCTTACCCACGCCGCCCTTCGAGGCAACGACGGTCTTGTCCGCAGCGGTGGTCTTGTCCGCAGCGGTGGTCTTGCCCGCAGCGACGGCGTGCACCGGGGCGACGTCCCTGCCGGTCCCTCTGGCCACGGCCTTCGGCTGAACGGACGGCGCAGGCCAGGCGGCGGCGGTGCGGGTGAGGGGCTGGGCGGCGGCCTGCATCCGGCCCCCGGTCCGGTGACCGTCCTCGATCCCGCGCGCCGCCAGCCGCACGGGCGGCGGGGTCAGGGCCAGGGGCGCCGGCGCGAGGCGCACGGGGGCGGTGGGCACGTGCCGGAACGTGGTCTCCCGCACGGCGGTCGGCTGGACGGCGGCCGGCACGGCGAGGCCGGCCGCGCTCGCCAGGAGGATCGGCTGGACCCGTGCCGGACGGGGCGCCTCGCGCGGCGTCTCCTGAACGGTCTCGGAAGCGGCCTCCGGCGCGGTTTCGCGCGGTGCCTCGTCGGCGGCGGGCTTGAACGCCAGGGCGGAGCGGCCCCGGGCCAGGGGTTCGTCGGGGCCGAGGTCGGCCACCATCACCGGCGAGGCCCCGCGGATCGCGGCGGGCACGCCGTCCGTGCGCAGGGTCGCCAGCAGCTTGCGGTCGTCGCTGCCGGCGGTGGAGGCCTTGCCGACATACTCGACGCGGACGCGGGAGGTGCCGCCGCGGTGGAATTCCAGCGCCTGGGCCACCTCCTCCGACACGTCCATGATGCGGTCGGCGTGGTAGGGCCCGCGATCGTTCACCCGCACGATCATCGAGCGGCGGTTGGCGAGGTTGGTGACGCGGGCGTAGCTCGGCAGGGGCAGGGTCGGGTGCGCGGCGGCGATGGAATTGCGGTCGAACACCTCGCCGTTGGCGGTCAGGCGGCCGTGGAAGGCGGCGCCGTACCACGAGGCCTGCCCCTCGCGGACGTAGCCCTTGGCGTCCTCGCGCGGCACGTAGGTGCGGCCGGCCACCACGTAGGGCTTGCCGGAGAAGCGGCGTCCGCCGCCCTTCGGGATCACGTCGCCCTCCTTGTAGAGGCGCGGGCTCGCCTTGACCCCGTATTTCGGATCGAGGGTGGAGCCCGAGGGCCCGGCGAATTTCTGCTGCGGATTCTGGGCGCAGTTGGCGGTGGTGAGCGCCACGGCGCAGACACCGAGGAGCTGCCACAGGGGGCGGCCCGGCACAGCGGATACGAGGCCGGCCTTCGTCGAACGCGTCATCCCGAGAATCCGCCCCGCTGCCTCGTTACGCAACACACACCCGCGACCGAGACGACGAGGTCCACCGGGGCCCGGAGCGGCGCGAACGCACGCCATCCCGAGGGCCGCAGGTTTGTCGCTTTGCCGTAAACGAAGGCTGAATGGGATCGACGGGATTGCCGTGCGGGCGGGTCAGCCGGCCTGGCGCAGGGTCACGCACTACCTTCAGGAACGGCGCTAACCCTTTGTACTATCCAAAGAATATGAAAAACGTGACGATCAGTACAATGAATTTGTGAGCCGCCTCGCTCGCGCGAAGGCCGGGGTTCGGGCGTTGCGCTGAGAGGTTGGATCGAAATCCCAGCGCAACCACCTGAATCGAAACGAGGAATCATCCCGAGCGCGGAGACTCGGCTGTCCAGGGCAGGCACCGAACCCTGCCGCGCGGAAGCGACACGGGTCCGCGCCGACCCGCCTCAGCGCGGGTCGGTCTCCGTCAGCTGCTGGATGGAGCGGGCGCCGCGCTGGCGGAACAGCAGGTCGAGGGCCTCCAGCATCAGGCCGTGCATCTTGGCCCGCTCGGCATGGGCGATGTCGCGCAGCTGATCGTAGACCGGCGGCTCGAGGTAGACCGACATCTGCCGCGCCCGCTGCTTCAGGGTGGCGGCGGGCCGGGGGCGGGGGGGGCCGACGTCGAGCTGGACGATCTCGGCGGTGGCGTGCGGGGGGCGCCCCGTCGTGGCCGAGGCCGCGACGATGGCGGCGAGGCTCGGCTTAGGCGGCTTTGACATGCTTGGAGACCTGCATCCGCTTCTCGATCCAGGTCCAGAGCTTGCGGATCTCGCCCGCGGCTTGGCCCTTCGGATTGAACTCGGTGACGCCCTGGCCGACCCCGATGGCGTCCTGGTGGTCCGTGCGGGCGACGATGTTCACGTCGGGCAGGATGCCGAGCACCGCGAGGCCGTCGGCGGCGTCGCGGATGCGGTAGGAGCGCGGCGGGGTCTGGTTGAGGACGAAGGCGAACTTCTTCTCGAGGCGATAGACGGCGGCCAGGGTCGGCTTGAACGCCCGCAGGTCCGCCGGCGTCGGCCGGCACGGGATGATGCAGAGATCCGCCGCGCGGATCGCCGAGAGGGTCCCGGTGGAATCGACGCCCGGGGTGTCGATGAAGACGTAATCGTAGGAGGATTCGCGCAGCTTGGCCATGACCCCGTCGATCTGGGTCGCGTCGATCTGGGCGACCTCGGGACCGTCGGCGGTGCGATGGTCGAGCCAGTCGGAGATCGTCGCCTGCCGGTCCATCTCGAGGATGCACACGGACAGGCCGCGCTCCTGCGCGGCGACGGCGAGCGAGATGCACAGGGTGCTCTTGCCGCTGCCCCCCTTCTGCGTGACGAACGTGATGGCCTTCATCCTGGCGCCCCTTCGCGGCTCTCGACGTGTCCCGGCCACCCAGGACCTGCCGCGCGGGCCGGTTCGTCCTGTGACGCAAGGATGACCTGATCCATCTCTCCGATCATGGTTAATCCTTCGTTAAACCGCGGCCCGTCCTCCGCCCCCGCCGCCACTCCCAAAATCCAATCTGAGGTTGCTGGTTGGCCATAAAAGCGCAACCGCCCCCTTCTCCTGAGCTGGTTTCACGGGTAGCCTGGGTCGACCAGGGCGTGTTGCGCCGCGCGCACGATCAACCTCAGGTAAATTCCATCGCCTGCCCCGCGACCGGCTCCGGACCCCGCGCTCCGGCGGTGCCCCTTCGCGGTGCCCCCTCCAGGAGATCCATGTCCCGGCTCATGCACGCGGCGGCGAACGGCGACGAGGTGCAGGCGGCCCTGGCGGCCTCCGGCGTCGTCGGCCTGTGGACCTACGACATCTGGACGGATCGCCTCGTGCTCTCGGGCGACCTCGCCGAAATCCTGGATCCCGGGCAAGGACTCGATGCCAGGCAGGAACTCGAGCCCGGACAGGAACTCGATCCCAAGCAGGAACCTGCGGCGCCCGGCATGCCGCTGGAGAGCCTCCTCGGCGGAATTCACGACGAGGATCGTGCCCGGGTGGAGAACGTCGTCCACGCCGCCATCGTGGGCGCCGCGCCGTTCGACGTGGCCTTCCGCACGGCGCGGAGCGGGCGCACCCTGTCCTTGCGCGGACGGATCGAGTGCGACGACGCCGGGCAGCCCCGGCACGGGCGCGGCATCGCCCTCGACCTCACCCACGAGGAAGGGCTCGACCGGCCGGCCCAGCACGCGGTGAACCGCATGGCCGAGCACGCCATCGCCCTGCACGGCCTCGTCGGGCACCTGCACCGCCCTGCCCTCGCCCGGCTCCTCGACGGCCTGATGCGGGAGATCGGCCGCGAACTCGCCCGCCACCTCCGGGACGCGGCCGGCGAGCGCCGACACTGACCCCCTGCCGGGCCGCGGCTCCTGCCGCGCCGTGGCCTTCCGTGGGAGTCGGCGACCCCTTCGGATCGATCCGGCGGGATCGCGGCCCGCGGCGAACCCGGCCCCCGCCTCGCCGCAACGGCGGGCCGACGGCGAGAATCCGCCCCCCCTCGCCCCGGAAGATGATCTACACCGGCCTTTCCGAACGCGATCGTGCCCACGGCCACGGGCCGGGCGACGACGCGCCAGTGCATTTGGGAAGGCAGCGGATGTCCGCAGGGTCAGGTCGCCACGTCGTCGTCATCGGGTCGGGCGCGGTGGGCACGGTGAGTGCCCTCGAATGTCTGCGGGCGGGGCACCGCGTCACCGTGGTCGATCCGGGCCAGCCGGGCGGCGAGCACGCCACGAGCTACGGCAACGCCGGCTGGCTCTCCTCGCATTCCGTGATCCCGCCGGCCGAGCCGGGGATGTGGCGGCGGGTCCCCTCGTTCCTCCTCGATCCCCTCGGCCCGCTCTCGATCCGCTGGACCTACCTGCCCAAGGTCATGCCCTGGCTGATCCGCTACCTGCTGGCGGCCCGGAATCCGGCCTTGATCGAGCGGACGGCGCGGGCGATGCGGACGCTGCTGGTGGATGCGCCGAAGCTCCACGCGGGTCTGGCGGCCGAGGCCGGGGTGTCGCACCTCATCGAGCGCCGCGGCGTGCTGCACGTCTATCCCGACCGGGCGGCCTTCGCGGCCGAGGCCCGGTCCTGGGCCATCCGCCGGAAGGTCGGCGTCGCATGGCTCGAACTCTCGGCCGAGGAGGTGCGGCAGCGCGAGCCCCATCTCCATCCGCGCTACACCTTCGGCGTCGTGGTCGAGGAGGCGGGGCATTGCCGCGATCCCGGCGGCTACGTCGCCGCCCTGGCGGATCTGGCCCGCGCGCGGGGCGCGACCCCGGTCACCACCCGGGCGACGGGGTTCCGCCATGCGGCGGGCCGGCTCGGCGCCGTGGTGACCGAGCAGGGCGAGATCGCGTGCGACTGCGCCGTGGTGGCGGCCGGCGCGCGTTCGAAGGCGCTCACCGCCGCGCTCGGCGACCCGCTGCCCCTGGAGTGCGAGCGCGGCTACCACGTGATGCTGCCCGACGCGGCGGTGGGTCCGCGCACGCCGGTGATGGCCTCCGACGCCAAGATGATCGTCAACCACATGAACGGCGGGCTGCGCGCCGCCGGGCAGGTCGAGTTCGCGGGGCTCGCGGCGCTGCCCAACTGGAAGCGCGCCGACATCCTGCGCGATCACCTCGTCTCGATGTTCCCGGATCTCGCCGGATCCGTGTCGGCCGAGGGCCTGCGGGTCTGGCTCGGCCACCGGCCGAGCATGCCGGACGGGCGCCCCTGCATCGGAACGGCGCGGACCACCGCCGACGTGATCTACGCCTTCGGGCATGGCCATGTGGGCCTCGTCGGCTCGGCCCGGACCGGCCGCCTCGTCGCCCAGCTCGTGAGCCGGGCCGAGCCCGAGATCCCCCTCGCGCCGTTCGATCCGCGCCGCTTCCTCTGAGGGGATCGGCGGAACCCGCCCCCCCCGCGCGGTCACGGCAGGGCGGACGCCGCGCGCACGGGGCGGGCCACCCGCGCCGCGAGGGCGCGCAGGGCCGGGGCCGCCTCGGCCGGGGGCTTGCCGAGGGCCCGGGCATAGGCGTGGATCTCGGCGGTGCAGCCGCGCGGCGCGGCGGCCGCGGCGTCGGACACGGGCTCGATCCACGGGGCGAGCCCGGTGCGGGCCACCAGGGCCGGCACCTCCGTCGCATCGGCCAGCACCTCCCCGGCCTCGACGAGGTCGGCCCCCGCGCCGATCCGCGCGCAGGCGTCCCGGTCGTCCGTGCGGGCGGCCAGCATGGCCCGCAGGAGCACGCGGCCCGCGGCCAGCACCGTCGGATCGTCGGCGCGGGCGAGGCCGCGGGCGACCCCGAGGGCCGCGCGCCGGCGCAGGCCCGCGACGGACTCGGCCTCCGGGCGGCCGTCGCGGTAGGCGTCGGCGTACCAGGCGGCGAGCCCGTCCACGGCGCCCGGGGCCGCGGCGAGGAGCGGCAGGGTGCGCAGGACCGCCGTCCGGGCACCGGCGGGGCTCGCATCGTCGTCGAGGGTCGAGTCGGGAAACCGCCCGGTGTCGACGATCTCGGTGACGACGCGGGCGGCGAGAAGCCGGCCTGCCTCCGGAACCCAGAGGTCGGCGGAGGCGGTGGCCAGGGCCTCGGTCACAAAGGCGGGGTCGAGGCCGGCGGCGAGGTAGGCCGCGCGCTCGAACGTCCCATCCGCCTGGATGACCTGCCCGAACAGGCCGGCCTCGTAGGGGGCGTGGAACCCGAGGCGGCCGCCCTCCACGAGGAAGCGCCGGGGCCCGCGCACGAAGGCGAGGGTGCAGGCCGAGACGCAGTAATCGGGCACGTAGGTGGCGAGCCCCCGCGCCGCGACGAGGTCGCCGAGGGCCTGGCCCTCCTCCACGAGACCGCCCTCGCTGGTGAGGTGCAGGCGCTCGGCCCGGGGATTGGCGTCGAGGAGGGCACGCAGGCGCTCCGCCGTCCCCTCCCCCAGCTCGCCGGACAGGCGAATGTCGCGGCCGTGGGGCCCGAGGACGACCCGGGCGGGCGCGGCGGGCGTCTGGGTGCCGAAGCGCTCTTCCAGGCGGAGCGACACGGCCGCATAGGCCGCGCTCATGACCGGACCCAGACCGGTGCTCACACTGGTGTTCATGCCCGGGTCGTTCATGCCCGGCCGGTCGAGGCAGGCGAGGGTTGCGAAGGTCAGGCACCCGGCCCCGGTCAGGCAGGCGGTGCCGGCCCCGAGGATGCGTCCGAGGCGTCCGCCCCACCCTGCCGTTCCCGTACGCGTTGCCATCCGACCAAAGGCCTCCCGAACGCGTCGCAACGACGCGTTCGGGTGATGATCGCCCCTGGCGAGGCTCCGGCAAATCCCCCACCGGCGCCGGAAATCGCCGCGCCGGGCGGCGCGCGGGCCTCCGGAGACGGTCTCGCCTGCCCGTGCCGACGCGGGCGGATCGATCTCCCGCCGCGAACGCCGCACGCAGGATCGCATCCTCAAGGCCGGCCGAATATGTCGCAGGGGCAAGGGGTTGGGCGGCTCACGCCTCGCCGGGCGCGCGCAGCAGGTAGGTGTCCATGATCCAGCCGTGGCGGGCGCGGGCCTCGGTCCGGGTCCGGCCGATGGCGTCGGCGATGTCGCCGAGGCGGCCGGACAGCACGATCTCATCGGCGGTGCCGAGGTAGGCGCCCCAGTAGATCGTGAGCTCCGGGTCGAGGTGGTCGAAGCGCGGATGCCCGTCGAGCATCACCACCGTGGTGTCGGCGCCCGGGGGCAGCCCCTCGGCGATCTGCCGGCCCGTGGTGATGTGGATCGGCGCGCCGATGCGGTTGAGGGCGATGCGGTGGCTCGCCGCCAGGGCCTGGACGCTGCTGATCCCCGGAATCACGTCGTAGACGAATGGCACGCGGCCGCGCGCCACGATGCGCTCGATGATCCGCAGGGTGCTGTCGTACAGGGAGGGGTCGCCCCAGACGAGGAAGGCGCCGCACTCGTCGGGCCGCAATTCGCCCTCGATCATCGCCTCGTAGAGGGCGGCCCGGGCGGCGTGCCAGGCCTCCACCGTCGCCCCGTAATCGGCCGGGTTGCGGTCGCGCTCCGGGTCCTGCGCCTCGACGAAGCGATAGGGCCGCTCGGTGATGTAGCGCTGGCAGATCTCGCGGCGCACGGCGACGAGGTCGGCCTTCTCGCTGCCCTTGTCGAGGACGAACACCACGTCGACCGTGTTGAGGGCGCGCACCGCCTGGACGGTGACGTGCTCGGGGTTGCCGGTCCCGATGCCGATGACCCGGATGGTTCGCAACATGTGACGCGCTCTCAGACCCATCGCCCGGCTTCGGCCTCGTTCCCTGGACCGAAGTCCGGCCCGAAGTCCCTGTCTTATCATGCTCTTACGGCGACGAACCGGAATTCGCGCCGCGGCGTCAGCCTAAGCGAGAAAATCGCTTCTGTCGCGGGGCGACGGCCAGCCCGGGCGGGACAACGCCACGGATGGAGGCCAAGGATGGAGGTCGAGGACCGTGCGCGGCGGGCCGCCGGCTGGGCGCGAGACGCCTCGACAACGGACGCGCCCCGATCCTACTCCTCGGCGCCTCGCCCCGTTCCGGCACCCATCCGCGTTCCGAAGAGAGCTGCACCGCCATGACGCGCAAGACGAACCCGCCTTCCAACACGAACACGCCTTCCCCCTCGAACAAGACTTCCCCCTCGAACAGGACCGCCCGCGCCGGCGCCCTCCTCCTCGGCCTGGCCCTGATTTCGGGCCCGGCCCAGGCCGCCCCCGGGCCCGACGACCATGCGGGCCACGGCACGCCCCACCATGTCCATCCGGTACCGGCGCCGGGCGCCGAAGCCCCCTCCACCCGCGCCTTCCGCGAAGCCGGGACGCAGATGCACGGCGACATGGACATCGCCTATTCGGGCGACGTCGACCGCGATTTCGCCGCCGGCATGATCCCGCACCACCAGGGCGCCATCGCCATGGCCAAGGTCGCCCTGCAATACTCCAAGGACCCCGAGGTGCGGGCGCTGGCCGAGAGCATCGTCAAGGCCCAGGATGCCGAGATCGCCCAGATGCAGGCGATCCTGAAGCGCAAGCCTGCGCCGGCGAAGTAGAAAGGCCGCGCCGGGGCCAGAGTACGCCATCGGAACGTCTCGGGCGCCCCCGCGCCCGATCCGTCCCCCCGCTGGTCGCACTCCGGCCCGGCCCTATCTGGACGGGTTCCAGACAAGCCGCGCGGAGCCGCCCGAGCATGAGCTTTCCCATCACGCTGATCGTGAACGGCGAATCCCGCAGCCTCGTCCTCGAGGATGCGCGGGTCACCCTCCTCGACGCCTTACGCGAGCGCCTCGACCTCACCGGCTCGAAGAAGGGCTGCGACCGGGGCCAGTGCGGCGCCTGCACCATCCTGCTCGACGGGGTGCGGATCAACGCCTGCCTGGCGCTGGCCGTGAGCCACGACGGCGCGGCCATCACCACCATCGAGGGGCTGGCCGACGGCGACGTGCTGCACCCGGTCCAGGCCGCCTTCGTCGATCACGACGGCTACCAGTGCGGCTTCTGCACGCCGGGCCAGATCATGAGCGCGGTCGGCCTCATCCGGGAGGGCCAGGCCGGCGACGATCCCGAGCGGGTGCGCGAGGGCATGAGCGGCAACCTGTGCCGCTGCGGCGCCTATGCGGGGATCACCGAAGCCGTGCTCGCCGCGCAGGCGGCCATGAACGCGCCGGACGTCCTGCCCGGCGGCCACCTGATCGAGGACGCGGCATGAACCGGTTCGACTACGTCCGCGCCGGCAGCGTCGCCGAGGCCGTGGCGGCCCACGGGGCGGGGGCCGCGTATCTGGCGTCGGGCACCAACCTCCTCGACCTGATGAAGGGCGGCGTCACCCGGCCCGAACGCCTCATCGACATCTCGCGGGTGTCGGGCCTCGATGCCGTCGAGACCCTGCCGGACGGCGGCGTCCGCATCGGCGCCCTGGCGCGCAACGCGACGCTGGCCCACGATCCGGCCTTCGCCCGGGCGTATCCGGCCGTGGCCGAGGCCCTGCTGTCGGGCGCCTCGGCGCAGTTGCGCAACGCCGCCACCACCGCCGGCAACGTCCTGCAGCGCACCCGCTGCCAGTACTTTTACGACACGGCGAGCGCCTGCAACAAACGCGCGCCCGGCGCCGGCTGCGAGGCCATTGGCGGGGCGACGCGCACCCATGCGATCTTGGGCTGGAGCCAGCACTGCATCGCCACCCACCCGTCGGATTTCTGCGTGCCGCTGGCCGCCCTCGACGCGGTGGTGGAGGTCGAGGGCCCGGCCGGACGCAGGGACATCCCGCTCGCGGACTTCCACCGCCTGCCCGGCGACGCACCGGAGCGCGAGACCGAGCTGGCGCCGGGCGAATTGATCGTGGCTGTCCGGCTGCCCCCCGACGCAAAAGATTTCGCGGCCCATTCGCGCTACCTCAAGGTCCGCGAGCGCACCTCCTACGCCTTCGCGCTGGTCTCGGCGGCCGTCGGGCTCACCTTCGACGGGGGCCGCATCGGGCAGGCCCGCCTCGCCCTCGGCAGCGTCGCCCTCAAGCCCTGGCGGGCGCGGGAGGCGGAAGCCCTGCTCGCCGGGCAGGTTCCGAGCCCCGAACTGTTCGCGAGCGCCGCCGCGGCGGCGCTCGCCGGGGCGCGGCCGTCCGGCGACAATGCCGCCAAGATCGAGCTCGCCCGCCGCATCGTCGTGCGGGCGCTCACCCTGGCGCAGGCCGGCACCCCAGCGCGCATCCCGGCCCTGCCGGCCAGTCCTTTCGGAGCCCGACCATGACCGAGCGCATGCGCCACGGCGCCTCCATCGGCCAGCCCCTGACCCGGCGCGACGGCCCCGCCAAGGTCACGGGCGAGGCCCGCTACAGCGCCGACTTCCACCCCGCGGGCATGCTCCACGCCGTCCTGGCCGTGAGCACCATCGCCCGCGGCCGGGTGACCCACCTCGACGTCGCGGCGGCGCAGGCGCATCCGGGCGTCGTCGCCGTGATGACGCCCGAGAACGCGCCCAAACTCGCCAAATCCCCGGACGACAAGGACAATCCCTTCGCGTTCCGCCTCGACCTCCTACAGAATTCGGGCGTCCGCTACGCCAACCAGCCCATCGGGGTGGTGATCGCCGAGACCCTGGAGGCGGCCACCGAGGGCGCGGCCCTGCTCAATCCCCGCTACGAGGCGCAAGCCGCGAGCGTGGAACTGGGCGGCGAAGAGATCTTCACGCCCGGAACCGTCGGTGCCGGCTCGCCGACCCAGGAGGGCGCGGGCGACCTGGCGGCCGGGTTCGCCGCCGCCGAGACCCGGATGGAGGCCACCTACGAGACGGCGGCGCAGTATCACAACGCGCTGGAACCCCACACCAGCGTGGCGCAGTGGGACGGCGACCGCCTCACCCTCCACACGCCGACCCAGGCCCTGTGGATCGCCAAGGGCCGCCTCGCCGGCCTGTTCGGGATTCCGGAAGGCAACATCCACATCGTCAGCCACTATCTCGGCGGCGGCTTCGGCTCGAAGGGCTTCATCTCGTCCCCGCAGATTCTTGGGATCATGGCGGCCAAACTGGTCGGCCGGCCGGTGAAGCTGGTGACCCGGCGCGAGCAGATGTTCGGCCCCGTCGGCCATCGCGCGTCGACCCGCCAGACCCTCAAGCTCGGCGCCCGGGCCGACGGCGCCCTCACGGCGCTGGATCACCACACGCTGACGCTGACGAGCCGCCACGACGATTTCGTGGAGGCCTGCGGCCTCATCGCCCGCCACCTCTACGCCTCCGAGGCGATTTCCACGACGCACGCGGTCTCGCGGGCCGATATCGGCACGCCGATCTTCATGCGCGCCCCCGGCGAGGCCCCCGGCAGCGTCGCGGTGGAATCGGCCCTCGACGAACTCGCCCTCCGGCTCGACATGGACCCGCTGGACCTGCGGCTGAGGAACTACGCCGAGGTCGAGCCCATCACCCACCGGCCGTTCTCCTCCAAGGCCCTGCGCGAATGCTACGCGCAGGGCGCCGAGCGTTTCGGCTGGAGCAGGCGCCCGAAACAGCCGCGCCAGATGCGGGACGACCAGGGCCTCCTCGTCGGCTGGGGCATGGGCACCGCCACCTATCCGGCCGGGATGATGCAGGGCGAGGCCCGCGCCACCATCCGGGCCGACGGCACGGCGCTCATCGAGACCGCCGCCCAGGACATGGGCCAGGGCGCCTGGACGGTGCTGGCCCAGATCGCCGCCGACGGCCTCGGCCTCGACGGCGACCGGGTGGAACTCCGCATCGGCGATTCCGACCTTCCGAACGGCGGGCTGGCCGGGGGCTCCACCGGCACCGCCACCTCCGGCAGCGCCGTGCACGCGGCGACGCAAGCGGCCCTGGCGCAGCTCGCGGACCTCGCCGTCAACGACCGGGCCTCGCCCCTCTACGGCGCCGGCAATGCCGGCACGGTGGCGGAGAATGGGCACCTCGTCCGCCGCGACGACCCCACCCGCGCCGAGGGCTTCGCGGAGATCCTTTCGCGAGCGGGCCGCGATTCGGTGGAGGCGAAGGGCACGGGGGCGGGCGACCCGGCATCGCGAAAAACCTACGCCATGCACGCGCACGGGGCGGTCTACGCCGAGGTGACGGTGGATCCCGATCTCGGGCAGATCCGGGTGACGCGGCTGGTCGGCGCGTTCGCGGCCGGGCGCATCGTCAACCCGCGCCTCGTGCGCAGCCAGTATTACGGCGGCATGATCTGGGGCGTGTCCCTGGCGCTGCACGAACACGCGGTGGTCGACACCCGGTCCGGCCGGGTGATGAACCCGAATCTCGCCGAGTACCACGTGCCGGTGAACGCCGACGTGCCGTCCATCGAGGCGATCCTGGTGGAGGAGCACGATCCGCACGTGAACCCGCTCGGCATCAAGGGGGTCGGCGAGATCGGTATCACCGGCACGGCGGGCGCCATCGCCAACGCCGTGTGGCACGCCACCGGCGTGCGGGTGCGCGACTTCCCCATCACCCTCGACAAACTGCTGGTCTGAGGGCAGCCTTCGCCCAAGTCCGGGCGGCGGTCGCTGCGGGAAGACGCCGCCCGAACCTTTTGAAAGTTTGGCCGGCGACCTATCTCACGGTCTCTCGCATGAAGACGGTAGGAAAGACGCCCCCATGGCTTCGCCCGGAGACTGGAAAATCCCCGCATCCGTGCAGCCCAAGGCCGCCGATTATGCCTTCGACCTCGCGCAGGCGCTGACCGCCATCGTCGCCCTCTCGACCCGCGTGCCCGACGAGGCCTTCACGGCCGAGACGCTGGGCACCGAGCGGGCCGGCAACGGCGTCGTCATCGGCGACGACGGCCTCGTGGTCACCATCGGCTACCTCGTCATGGAGGCCGACACCGTGTGGCTCACAACCCAGGACGGACGCTCGATCCCCGGCCATGTGGTCGGCTACGACGCGGTGACGGGCTTCGGCCTCGTCCAGGCCCTCGGCACCCTCGGCCTGCCGGCCCTGCCGCTCGGCCGCTCCGCCGGCGTGAAGGTCGGCGACCGCGCCATCGTCGCCGGGGTCGGCGGCCGCCAGCGCAGCGTCGCCGTGGAGATCGTCGCCCGTCAGGAATTCGCCGGCTACTGGGAATACGTCCTCGACGAGGCCCTGTTCACCGCCCCCGCCCACCCGCATTGGGGCGGCGCCGCCCTCATCGGGGCGGCCGGCGAGTTGCTGGGGATCGGCTCGCTCCAGCTCCAGCAGGGCACCCCGGAGGGGCCGAAGACCATCAACATGATCGTGCCCATCGACCTCCTGACTCCGATCCTCGACGACCTCGTCACCCGCGGCCGGGCCGACCGGGCGCCCCGGCCCTGGCTCGGCCTCTACGCCAGCGACGGCGACGATGCCGTGGTGGTGATGGGGCTCGCCGACGACGGCCCGGCGGAGGCCGCCGACCTGCGGGCCGGCGACGTGGTCGCCGCCGTGGCGGGCGAGCCGGTGGCGGATCTGGCGGGCTTCTTCCGGCAGGTCTGGGCGCTCGGCGAGGCCGGGGTGCGCGTGCCCCTCACCATCCGGCGCGACGGCCAGACCATCAAGCTCGCGGTGACGTCGGCCAACCGCGACCGCTTCCTCGTCTCTCCGCCCCTGCATTGATCCGGGCGCCCGGCGGGTCTATCCCGACACGATGACGGACAGAGCAGACCCTTTGCCAATCCACATCGTCGGCGGCGGGCTCGCGGGCTCGGAAGCCGCCTGGCAGATCGCGCAAGCCGGCCACCCGGTGGTGCTGCACGAGATGCGCCCCGTGCGCGGCACCGAGGCGCATCACGGCCAGGATCTGGCCGAGCTCGTCTGCTCGAACTCGTTCCGCTCCGACGACGCCAACGGCAACGCGGTCGGCCTGCTGCACCAGGAGATGCGCACCCTCGGCTCCCTCATCCTCAAGGCCGCCGACGCGCATCAGGTGCCGGCCGGCGGGGCGCTCGCCGTCGACCGCAACGGCTTCGCCGCCGCCGTCACCGCCGCCCTCGAAGCCCATCCGATGGTGACCATCGTGCGCGAGGAGGTCGAAGGCCTGCCGCCAGAGGAGTGGGGCCGGACCATCGTCGCCACCGGACCCCTGACCGCGCCGTCCCTGGCGCAAGCCATCCGCGACCTGACGGGTGCGGAGTCGCTCGCGTTCTTCGACGCCATCGCGCCCATCGTCCATCGCGATTCCATCGACATGGACAAGGCGTGGTTCCAGTCGCGCTACGACAAGGTCGGTCCCGGCGGCACGGGGGCCGACTACATCAACTGCCCGATGGACCGCGATCAGTACGACGCCTTCATCCAGGCCCTCGTCGACGGCGACAAGATCGGGTTCAAGGAGTGGGAGGCCTCGACGCCCTATTTCGACGGCTGCCTGCCCATCGAGGTGATGGCCGAGCGCGGTCCCGAGACCCTGCGGCACGGCCCGATGAAGCCCGTGGGCCTGACCAACCCGCACGACCCGACGGTGAAGGCCTGCGCCATCGTCCAGCTGCGCCAGGACAACGCGCTGGGCACCCTCTACAACATGGTCGGATTCCAGACGAAGCTCACCTATTCCGAGCAGGTGCGGGTGTTCCGCACGATCCCGGGCCTCGAGAACGCCGAGTTCGCGCGCCTCGGCGGCCTGCATCGCAACACCTACCTCGACAGCCCCCGCCTCCTCGACGCGACCCTGCGGCTGAAGGCACGGCCCTCGCTCCGCTTCGCCGGCCAGATCACCGGCTGCGAAGGCTACGTCGAGAGCGCCGCCATCGGGCTCATGGCGGGACGCTTCGCCCTGGCGGAGGCACGGGGCCAGACGCTCGCGCCGCTACCGCCCACCACGGCGCTCGGGGCGCTGATCGGCCACATCACCGGCGGGCACATCGCCGCCGAGGATGCGGGCGCCCCGCGCTCGTTCCAGCCGATGAACGTAAATTTCGGCCTGTTCCCGCCCCTGGACCACGCCCCCAAGGGCGAGGCCGGCAAGCGCCTGCGCGGGCCGGAGAAGGCGGTGGCCAAGAAGAAGGCCCTCACCGATCGCGGCCGGGCGGATCTCGCCGCCTGGATCGGGGCGGATGCGGCGCGGATCGCAGCGGAGTAGCGGGCGCCTTCCCCGACTCCATCGCGCCGGACACGCCCGGACCATCACTGCGCCCAGGGCGTATGGCTCGTTGCATTCCGTGAGCCCTGGGCGTAGATTGACCCATGGACTTCGCGTGGCACGATGAGAAGTCGAACCGAAATCTTGGGGAGCGCGGATTCGGCTTCGACTTCGCCGCCCTGATCTTCCTCGGGCGCACGCTCCTGAAGTCCGACGACCGGAGGGATTACGGCGAGGTTCGCCAGAACGCCCTGGGAGAGATCGAGGGCGATCTCTCCCACGTTACCTTTACGGATCGCGGCTCTGTGCGGTGGATCATTTCGGCCCGTCGCGCAAATCGCAGGGAGCGCCAACGATGGCACGCATCAGCCTCGATCAACTTCGACTGAACCGTCCTCAGGCGAACCGCGAAAAGATCGAAGCCACGACCGAGGCCGACATCCGCCGCGATACCCGCGAGGACGGAGGTGACCCGGACGCAGCCCCCACAGGGTATGTTCTCGCGCGCGCGCCGGCCGAGATCAGGAAGAATCTCGGCGTCACGCAGCAATCCTTCGCCGATGCCCTCGGTGTTCCGGTCACGACCTACCGGAACTGGGAACAAGGCCGGAAGGTGCCCGACCCGGCCGCACGATCGCTCCTCACCATCTTCGACCGGGAGCCGGAGGCCGCTCTGCGGGCCCTGGGCATCGACTGGAGCAGTCTTCTGGGGAAGGACGCGGCGGAGACCAAATCCGGTTGATCGCGTCGCATCGAGGGCGCGCGACGCATGCCTCGATCGTCCTCGATTCAATCCGCTTTCGGCTCGTACGCGAAGATCGTCCGCCCCGGCCGGTGGCCCTCGTCCCCGGTGTCGCGGAACCCGACCTTGAGGAGAAGGCCGCGGGAGGCGGCGTTGTCCGGGCGGCACTCGGCGACGAGGAATCGGTGGGGGAAGCGCTGGCGCAGCAGGCCGATGGCCGCGGTCACGGCCTCGGCGCCATAGCCCTGCCCCCGTGCCCCGCCCCCGACCCAGTAGCCGAGTTCGACGGCGTGGTCGCCGCGCAGGTGCAGGCCGACGATGGCGACGAGGGCCCCCGCATGCGTGCGGGCGCCCAGGAAGCAATCGGTCCTCACCTTGGCGGGGCCGATGAGCCCGCGCGCCGCCTGCAGGGTGAAGGGGCTGGGCAGGAAGTCGATGGCGCCGGTGATGGCCGGATCGTCCGTGAGCGCCCGCACGGCCTCGGCGTCCCCGGGCCCCAGGGGCGCGAGGCGCAGGCGGGCGGTCTCCACGGGGGAGAGCTTGGCGAGGGAGTAGCGCGTGGCGAGCTTGAACATGGCGCCGCCATCCTAGCCCATCATCGGGTCTTCACGCGAACCGTTTGGCTCCCGCCACGCACAGGACGACGAGGCCGGCCGCCGCCAGCATGGACCAGGCGACGGGCTCGTGCAGGAGGAGCCCGGCCAGCGCCAGGCCGAAGAACGGCTGCAGGAGCTGCAGCTGCCCGACGCCCGCGATCCCGCCGAGCGCGAGCCCACGATACCAGAACACGAAGCCGACGAGCATGCTGAACACCGAGACGTAGGCGAGGCCGGCCCAGGCCGGCCAGCCGATCCCGCGCCAGGTCGCCGGCAAGGTCGCGAGGGCCAGGGCCGCCATCGCCGGCAGGGACAGGACGAGGGCCCACGAGATCACCTGCCAGCCGCCGAGGCGCCGCGACAGGACCGCGCCCTCGGCGTAGCCGAGGCCGCAGAGCAGGATGGCGGCGAGCATCAGGAGGTCGCCGACCGACGAGCCGCCGCCGCCCTGGGCCAGGGCGAAGCCCGCCACCACCGCCGCCCCGGTAACGGAGAACGCCCAGAAGGCCGGACGCGGCCGCTCGCCGCCGCGCAGGATTCCGAACCCGGCGGTGGCCAGCGGCAGCAGGCCGACGAACACCACGGAATGGGCGGACGTGACGTGCTGGAGCGCCAGGGCCGTGAGCAGTGGAAAGCCGGCCACCACCCCGACGGCCACGAGGGCCAGGGATCCGAGGTCGCGCCGAGCCGGCCGGGTCTGGCCGAGCGCCAGGAGCAGCCCCGCGCCGAGGAGCGCGGCGATCACCGCCCGTGCCGCGGTGAGGAACAGGGGCGAAAAGCCCCCGACGGCGACCCGCGTCGCCGGCAGGGAGGCGCTGAAGATGAGGATTCCAAGGAGGCCGCTGCCCCATCCCCGCGTCGTCCGTCGCATCGGGGTCCCTTTTCTGGCGAGGAACCCCGGCGATAGCTGCCTCCCCGCCCCCGCGACAGCGATGGCGCCGGACGATCCGGCCACACTGTCCGGGGCCCCGGCCGGACACCCCGCACGAAAAAACCCGCCCCGGCGGACCGGGGCGGGCTGCGTCGCGTTCGTCGGGCGTTCACCCTCAGGGGTGAATCACCATGGCGTTGAACGGGTAGACGTAGGCCTGGAGCATCACCAGCACGCCGACGAGGCAGGCGAGCACGATGGAGTGCCAGAACACGAAGCGCAGGATCTTGCTCTCCTGGCCGAAATACCCCGTGGCCGTGGAGGCGACGACGATGGACTGGGCGTCGATCATCTTGCCCATGACGCCGCCGGACGAGTTCGCCGAGGCCATGAGGATGCCCGACAGGCCGAGCTGCTCCGAGGTGATCTTCTGCAGGCCGCCGAAGAGCACGTTCGAGGCCGTGTCGGAGCCCGTGAGCGCGACGCCGAGCCAGCCGAGCAGGGTGCCGAAGAACGGGTAGAGGATGCCGGTGCCGGCGAAGGCGAGGCCGAGGGTGGCGTCGACGCCCGCGTAGCGGGTCAGCACGCCGAGCGCCAGCATCGCCGAGATGGTGATGAGCGAGTAGCGCAGGACCCAGATGGTCTCGATGTAGGCGGTCACGAGGCGCCACGGCGAGAACCGCATGAGCAGGCCAGAGAGGATGGCCGCGAACAGCACGCCGGTGCCGGTGTAGGACATGTAGGCGAACTTGAAGACGGCGGCTTCCGGATGGGCGGTGGCCACCACCGGCGGCACCTTCATGATGACGTTGTGCAGGCCCGGCACCGGATAGTTCCAAATGAAGATCGGATCGACGATATCCTTGAAGAACTTGGTGCCCCAGATCGCCACGATCACCGAGAGGATGATCCACGGCACCCACGCCAGCAGGATCTCGGAGGAGGTGGCGGTGCGGGTGGCGGCGGCGGCCTTGGGGCCGTCGACGGCGGTGACGTAGCCGATGGACGGGTCGTTGCCGCGCAGGGCCGGCGAGGTCCAGATCACGGCCGGGCGCCAGAAGCGCAGGAACAGCACCAGGGCGCCCATGGAGACCAGCGCCGCGCCGATATCGACGATCCACGGGTTGACGTAGTTCGAGATGCCGAACTGGGCGAGCGCGAACGAGCCGCCACAGACGAGGATGGCGGGCCAGATCTGGAGCATGCCGCGGAAGCCCGCGAACACGCAGATGAGCCAGAACGGCACCAGCACGGAGAAGAACGGCAGCTGCCGACCGATCATCGCGCCGAGGATGTAGGGGTCGTAGCCCGTCACGGAGGCGAGGCCGGCGATGGGGGCGCCGAGCGCCCCGTAGGCCACGGGCGCCGTGTTGGCGATGAGCGAGAGGCCGGAAGCCGCCAGCGGCGAGAAGCCCAGCCCGATGAGGATGGCGCCGGTCACCGCCACGGGGGTGCCGAAGCCGCCGGCGCCCTCGAAGAACGCCCCGAAGGCGAAGGCGACGAGGAGCAGCTGCAGGCGCCGATCGGTGGTGATGCCCGCCACCGATTGCTGAAGGGTGGCGAACCACCCCTTCTCCACCGTCAGGCGGTAGAGGAAGATGACGTTGAGGATGATCCAGCCGATGGGGAACAGGCCGAGCGCGATGCCGTAGCCGGAGGCGCGGGCGGCGAGATCGGCGGGCATGCCGAACAGGAACACGGCGACGCAGAAGGCCAGCACCAGGGAGAGGACGGCGGCGATGTGGGCCTTGACCTTGCCGCTGGCGATCATGCCCAGTAGCGCGATGACCGGCAGCGAGGCGGCGAGCGTCGAGAGCCAGGGGCTCCCGAACGGGTCGTAGACCTGATTCCAGGTGGTCACGGTGTTCACGGGCAACGTCCTCCCAAGGTGGCCCCGATCTCCGCCGGAACCTTGGAATCGTTGCTAGCAGACGCCCGGAGCCGGCTCAACGCGGGTTAATCATGTATTCAGAGACAGTTGCGAGCGCGCCACCACGGGGCCGGCCGGGGCCGTGGCGCGTGCGGCCCGTCGGTTCCGGCTCGGTCGCGCCTGCGTGATCATGGCGCAACGGCGGAACATGCCCGCTTCGCTCCGGTTCCACCGAGACGCCGATCAGCCCCGGAACCGGAGAATAACTTATGTTTATGCGCGTCGATCAGCTTCAAGCCGAGCTTCCCGCCCCGAAAAAGAAAGATCCGAACGCCGCCGCGGCCCTACAGGAACTGCTCGGCGGCAAGTACGGTGAGATGTCGACACTGGGCAATTACATGTTCCAGAGCTTCAACTTCCGCAGCAAGTCCAAGTTGCGTCCGTTCTATAGTCTGGTTGCAGCCATCACGGCCGAGGAACTCGGCCATGTCGAGCTCGTGAGCAACGGCGTCGCCATGCTCAACAACGGCCCGGACAACGACGGCGACGAGACGAACGGCGGCGACATCTCGGGCGCCCCGTTCGAGGACATGAAGGACATTCGCCTCGCGGCCGCGTTCCTGTCCAACGGCGGCGGCGTGACCCCGGTCAATTCCAACGGTGCCTCGTGGAACAACGATTTCATCACCACCACGGGCAACGTGGTGGTCGATCTGCTGCACAACTTCCACCTCGAATGCGGCGCGCGCCTGCATAAGCTTCGGGTCTACGAAACCCTGACCGACCCGACGGGCCGCGAAGTCTGCGGTTATCTTCTGGTGCGCGGCTCGGTCCACGCCCACGCCTACGCCCTGGCGCTCAAGAAGATCACCGGCGTCGAGCTCGACAAGTTCCTGCCAACCCCGAACATCAATCTCGACAAGATCCCCGAGTGTCAGAAGTACCTGCAGGAGGGTTCGCACCGCCGGCTCTACACCTTCAGCCCGAGCGACTACAAGGAGATGGCGGGCATCTGGGGCAACGGCGAAGTCGCCCTTCCGGGCGATCCGCCCGGCGAGCTCTCCGTCGTCGAGGGCATGCCGGACGGCGGCAAGATCCACCAGCTCACGGGTGTCCCCTCGGCCTTCACCCCGGACTACGCCCCGGAGGAGATGTTCGAGATCGCCAAGAAGCTGACCCTCAAGGCGCGCTGAGGCGGGTTCTCTCGATGTGAAACAGGGGCGGCTCCTTCGGGGCCGCCCCTTCTGGTTCGGCCGAACGTGTCGACCCTGACTGCGCGCTCGGATCGCTCCGTCTGCGGCGGCTGCGCATCTTGGTCCGGGTGGTTTGCGAGCACGTGGCCAGTCCGGGCGACCGTCGCCCGGACTGGCCCCGAGACGACGCGCCGGCTGCGAAATCGAGATTCGTCGGGGCCGCCCGCCGGGGGACGGCGTGATCCGTCACCGCCACGGACGCCCCCACTTCGGCAAAGCGCAACCGCCGGGCCCACAGGCTGCCTCCGCCGCGCAGGAAAAACCCGAAATGGATCGACTGGGCCTCCGGGGGCACGTCCATGACGATGGACCGTTCCTGCCACCCGACGGTGCCGACGAGCGGCCCCTCGCGCGTGCGCCCATCCATGTTGTCGAAGGCCAGCATGCGCCCCTTGTCACCATCGATCCGCATCCACAGCGATCCGGCGCCCGTGACGTCCCGTGCTCTCAGGTGCGCGCTGAGTTCGAGGCGCTTGTCGCGGAAGCCATCGGCGCGGAAGTTCTGCATGAGCGCCCCGAAGCCCGTCGATGCCGGACCGAGGGACGGGTCGGCCAGGGCGACCCGGTGGCGGATGAGGGCGCAGCCTTCCGCCGGATCGAGACCCATCTCGTAATCGTCGCTGCGGGTGCCGGCGACGGTCCAATCTTCGGGGAGGCGCAGGACGGGCCGGTCGAGCTGGGCCGCCAGGGTATTCCAGTCGCGCCAGCCGAACTGACGCGCGACACATTCCAGACTGTCGCCGTGGGAAATCTCGACACGGCGCTCGGCGAGCGCCTGACGAAGGCTCTTGGCCATCGCCTTCGGGTCATGTGGGATATGCATGCGTCCGATCCTCGAACCGGGCAGTCGCTCGTATCGGGGCTCGCTTTGCCGAGGGGACCGCCCAGGGGGTCAGACCGAATCGGGGGAAACGTGCATTCACCATGCCTTGCGGCGCGAGCGGCCGGCTGCACGAGCCGACATGACAGAAGCGCCGGCAGACCTCGCTGTCAACCCGGGAGCGTGGCGCCCTTGGTGGGTGGGGAGCGGGCCCTGACCCCTTGCCCTGAAGCGGACGCTCCGCCCCCGGTCCATCATCGGCGTTGGGGTGTGCCCTCCGTAATGACCGAAATTCAACGAACTGGAGCCTTTGGAACGTCCATCGTTGGAGTGCTGCCGCGATCTGCGTCGGTCGGACTTCTTCCCGAGCCTGATCCCGCCCTACACAATTGTCTTAATATGCGCCTTCGTCGGGGATGTTCAGCGTGGTGCCGCAGGCTTTGCAGTGTACAGCATCCAGCTCGTGACGCTGCAGCCCACAGGTCGGACACGGGAAGCGTACCTTGTAGGGGCGAAATACGACTTGGGCGAGCCGGAAGAAGAGTGTCACCCCGCATATCATCACGAACACCGAGATCAGGCGCCCGGTCGGTCCCGGTAACGTAATATCGCCGTAGCCGGTGGTCGTGAGGGATGTGACCGTGAAGTACAGTGCGTCGACCGGACTGCCGATCGCTGGGTTGCTCCCTGCTTGCGTGACGTAGATGACACCGGTCATTACGAACACGAACACCATAAGGTTGGTGGCGGCCAGAATGGCATCATCGTTCCGCCGGAAAAACGGACTATCGTGCCGCAACCGTTCAAGCAGTTGGTAGGTGCGCAACAGTCGAAGGGTGCGCAGGATGCGCAGAAAGCCGACGCCCTGCACGACCATTGGCGCCAGGAATGAGACGATCGCCACCACGTCCGTCCAAGTGCTCAGCCGCAGGAACTCGCGGGCCGGCGCCCGGCTAATCAGCAGGCGGCCGAGGAAATCGGCCAGAACACCTGCGCCAAGCGCCACGTCGAGTACGACGATCCAAAGTGAAAGTGGCAGAAAAGATGTGACGATGACGAAAGCGATCGTCGCTATGTCAAACGCCAGCAGTGCGTAACGGAAGCGGTGCGCTCGGTCGGTGTCGCCTTCGTAGAGGGCCTGAAGCCTAGCTTTCAGCGTGGTCATGAGTCCGATCTTACGGGCAGGGGTCAACCCCTAACGCATCCTTGCCCGGCCCCATGGGTTCGGACCCGACCGAAACGCGTTCGCCCCTAGAACGCCCCCCGGGACGCCCGCCACAGGCGCCACAGCCGGCGCCAGCGCGGGATCTCGATGAGGGTGTTGAGCGGGTCGTAGCCCGGGCGTTCCATGGCGGCGAGGTAGGGTTCCACCAGGGCCACGGGGAGGAAGGCGGCCCGCGCGGCGGGCGCGATGGTGCCGCGCGCCGCCGCGTAGGCCGCGAGGTGGCGGCGGGCCAGCGCCCGAAGGTCGGCGCAGGCGTGCACGAGGCCGGGGCCGCCGCGGCCCGTCACCACGTCCTCGCGGGTGACGCCGTAGGTCTTCAGGATGTCGGCCGGGAGGTAGACCTGGCCGCCGCGCGCATGCCACGGCAGGGACCTCAGCAGGCCGGTGATGCCGTAGGCGACGCCCGCATGGCCGGCGGCCGCCGCGCCGCCGGGCTCGGCGCCGTCGCACAGGACGAGGCCGCCGAGGCGGATGAGGGCCGAGGCCGTCTCGCCGCAATAGCCCTCGAGGTCGTTCACCCGCGGCATCGGGTCGTCGTAGAGGTCGAAGACGCGGGCGTCGATGAGATCGACGAAGGGCTGGCGCCCGAGCTTGCGCTTGACGATGGCGTCGTCGAGGGCCGCCGCCACGGGGTTGGCCTTCACGTCGCCCCGCGCCTCGCCCTGGAGGGCGTCGCGCCACCATTGCAGACGGATCTCGCCCGCCATGGGGTTCGAGGCCGCCTCGCGGGTGCGGGCGATGGTGAGGCTGAAGGCGATGAGGGCGAAGAGGTGCGGCCGGGCGCTCGCGGGGGCGAACAGGGTGGCGAAGTAACGGTCTGGGTCGCCCGCCTTCACCAGGGCCTCGCAATGCCCGAACGCGAAGTCGAGGCCGCCGGCCGGGCCGGCTTTGGTGTCCGTGTCCGTCATGCGACCGCCACCAGGGCGGCGGCGACCTTGCGGTTCTCGGCCACCAGGATGTTGTAGGTGCGGGCCGCCGCACCCGTCTGCATCACGTCGAGGCCGATGCCGGCCTCCTTCAGCCAGCGCCGCAGGGCGTCGGGCAGGGGCGCGATGTCGAGGCCGGTCCCGATGAGGAGGAGTTCGACCGCCCCCCCCTCCGCCACCACGGGCCGCAGGGCGTTGCGGTCGATGGCCCGGGCGTCGTCGGGCGCCCAGGCGCGGACGCCCGAGGGCAGCATCAGGATCGAGCCGCGATGGGACATCTCGGCGAAGCGGAAGCCGCCGTTGCCGTAGGCGTCGATGATGTGGCGGCCGGGAACGTAGCCGTCGTGGAGGCTGCCGGCTGCCATGCGCTACTCCGCAGCCTGGGGCACCCGCCCGCCCGACCGGGCGGCCTGCGCCTTCACCCCCGAGAGCATGAGGCCGAGGTAGATCAGCACCGGCGTCGAGACGAAGATCGCCGAGTAGGTGCAGATGACGACGCCGGCCAGCATCACGATGGCGAAGCCCTTGATCGCCTCGCCGCCGAACAGCACCAGGGCGAGCAGCGACAGGAAGGCGGAGGTCGCCGTCATCACCGTGCGGGACATGGTGGAGTTGATGGACAGGTTGAGGAGCTCCACCGTGGGGATCGTCTTGTAGCGGCGCATCAGTTCGCGGGTCCGGTCGAACACCACCACGGTCTCGTTGAGCGAGTAGCCCACGATGGTGAGGATCGCGGCGATCGAGGTCATGTTGAACTCGATGCGGGTGATGACGAAGATGCCGATGGTGAGCACGATGTCGTGGAGGGTGCCCACGATCGCCCCGAGGGCGAGTTCCCGCTCGAACCGGAACCACAGGTAGAACAGCACCGCCAGCACCGAGAGCACCACCCCGATGGTGCCGGACTGCACGAGTTCGCCCGAGACGCGGGGGCCGACGGTCTCCGTGCGGCGGAATTCGTACTCGGCGTCGAACGAGGCGTGCGCCTTCTGCATCACCGCCGTCTGGCCCTGCTCGCCGGCCTGGAGCGGGAAGCGCACCAGGATGGTGCCCTGGCCGCCGAGTTCCTGCACCTCGGTCTCGCCGAAGCCGAAGCCGTTCGCCGTGTGGCGCACGGCCCCGACATCGGCGGTGCCGGATTTCGCCTGGAGCTCGACGAGGGTGCCGCCCTTGAAGTCGATGCCGAAGTTGAGGCCCACCGTGAGGAACAGGATCACGGTCGCCACCGACATCAGCGCCGAAAGCGGGAAGGTGAACCGCCGGAAGCGCATGAAATCGAAGTGCGATTCGTCGGGCCAGAGGCGGAGCAGACGCATGATCGGTCTCGAATGTGTCTCAGGGTCGAAAGGGCCGGCGGGCGTCCCCGGTGGGGACGATCAGAACGGCAGGGCTTTCGGCCGGGCGATATTGTACCACAGGGCGATCATCATGCGGGTCAGGGTCACGGCGGTGATGACGGTCGTGAGGATGCCGAGGATGAACACCACGGCGAAGCCCTTCACCGGGCCGGAGCCGAGGAAGAACAGGATCAGGGCGGCGATGGCCATGGTCGAGTTCGAGTCGATGATGGTGGCGAACGCCTTGTCGAAGCCCGCCTGCAGGGCCGAGACGATGGAGCGGCCCGCCCGCACCTCCTCGCGCACGCGCTCGTAGATCAGCACGTTGGAATCCACCGCCGTGCCGATGGTGAGCACGATGCCGGCGATGCCCGGCAGGGTCATGGTGGCCTCCAGCACCGACATCAGGCCCAGGATGAGGCCGACATGGACGATGAGGGCGATGTTGGCGAAGAAGCCGAACACCCCGTAGGTGGCGAACATGAACACGATGACCAGGGCGCCGGCGACCAACGTCGCCAGCTTGCCGGCCTGGATCGAGTCGCGGCCGAGGCCCGGGCCGACGACGCGGCGCTCGACCACGGTGAACTTCGCCGGCAGGGCGCCGGCGCGCAGGAGCACCGAGAGGTCGTTGGCCTGGGCGACCGTGAAGTTGCCCGTGATCTGGCCGGAGCCGCCGGTGATCGGCGTGTTGATGCGCGGCGCCGAGACCACCTCGTTGTCGAGCACGATGGCCATGCGGCGGCCGACGTTCTCGGCCGTCGCCTGCCCGAAGCGCTGGGCGCCCTTCAGGTTGAACTTGAAGGAGACCATCGGCTCCTGGGTCTGATGGTCGAAGGCCGGCTGGGCGTCGGTGAGGTCGCCGCCATCGGCCATGACCCGGCGCTCGACGGGGACCTTGGCGCCCTTCTCGTCCTTGGAAGGCAGCAGATCGACGTCACCCGAGGGCGAGTCCGACAGCATGCGGAATTCGAGCTTGGCGGTGCTCCCCAGGAGCTTCTCGAGGCGCTCCGGGTTCTGCTCGCCGGGCACCTGGATCAGGATGCGGTCGGCGCCCTGCTGCTGGATCGACGGCTCGGTGGTGCCCGTGGAATCGAGGCGGCGGCGGATGACCTCGATGCCCTGGCTCACGGCGCGGCGGGTGCGCTCGGTGATGCCCGCATCGGTGAGGCTCAGGCGGATGGCGCCGTCGGGCTGCTCGGCGATGTCGAGGGTGCGGCCCGAGCCCTGGCCAACGAGGGGATTGGCGATGGGCTGGGCGAGTTCGCGCAGCTTCGGCAGCACCTTGGCGCGCGCCGCATCGTCGGGGACGCGGACCTGAACGCCGCGCTGCAAGAGCTGGATGCCGCCCTCGGCCCGGACGGATTCCTGTTGGAGGATGCGGCGCACGTCGTCGCGGAGCGCCTTGCCCTGGGACGCCACGAGTTCGTTCTGGTCGACCTCCAGCAGGAGCTGCGAGCCGCCCTGGAGGTCGAGGCCGAGCACGATGGCGCGCTGGGGGATAATCCAGCTCGGGAACCAGCCCGGCAGCCCCGCCATGAAGCCCTTGCGCTGCTCCGGCGAGAAGAAGCTCGGCACGGCGAGGCTCAGGCCGATGAGGATGACGGCCAGCGTCGTGACGATCTTGGTTCGCGAGAAGCGCAGCATCCGGAAGTCCCGTCCCTTGCCGTTTCTTGATTGCGAGGCCGGCCCTTGCGCCGGCCTCGTCCGTCGATGGCTCAGGCGGCCTTGACCGGCCCGCCCTTGACCCGGACTTCCGCGATCATGGTGCGGACGACCTTGACGCGGACGTTGGGGGCGATCTCGACCTCGATCTCCGAGGCGTCGTCGGCGACCTTGGTGACGCGGCCGACGATGCCGCCGGTGGTGACGACGGTGTCGTCGCGGCGCACGTTCTTGACCATGCTCTGATGCTCCTTCACGCGGCGCTGCTGCGGGCGGAGGATCAGGAAGTACATGATGACGAAGATGAGGACGAACGGCACCACCTGCAAGGCGATGTCCGCTCCGCCAGCGGCCGCGGAGGCCCCTTGCGCGAAGGCGGGGGTGATCAAGCGCGTGACTCCTCAAGGATACGGCCCCGATCCCCTCGAGCGAGGGGGCGTGCGGGCCTGTCGAAAAAGCGCGCGGACTATAGCCACGGCCTAAGTGAAAGCAACGGCGTGGGCCTGGGGCGAAACGGTCCCGGGCGCAAGCCCCCTGCCCCGGGGACGCTGATCTTTCGGCGGATTTGCCCTAAACCGGCCCCCGCGCCCGCCCGAAGGACCTTTCGCGATGACCTCTGCCACCGACCCGGCCCCGCACGAAACCCTTCACCCCGATCTGCTGCCCGTGCTGGAGCGCATCGCCGCCGCCCTGGAGCGGGCCGCGCCCCCCGCCCGCCCGGCGGTGGACGTCGCGGCGGCCGACGCGTTCCTGTGGGGGCCCGAGCGCCGGCTGATCCCGGTGCGCTCCGTCAACCGCGTCGAGATCGGCCTGCTCACGGGCATCGATCGGGCCCGCGACACGCTGGCGGAGAACACCCGGCGCTTCGCCGCCGGCCTGCCGGCCAACAACGCCCTGCTGTGGGGGGCGCGCGGCATGGGCAAGTCGTCCCTGGTGAAGGCCGTGCACGCCGAGATCAACGCGGGCCGGGGCGACGCCCTCCCGCTCAAGCTCGTGGAAATTCATCGCGAAGACATCGAGGCCCTGCCCGACCTCATGGCGACCCTGCGGGGCGACCGGCACCGCTGGATCGTGTTCTGCGACGACCTGTCGTTCGACGGCGACGACACCTCGTACAAGTCCCTCAAGACGGCGCTGGACGGCGGCATCGAGGGGCGCCCCGAGAACGTGCTGTTCTACGCCACCTCCAACCGCCGGCACCTGCTCGCCCGCGACATGGTGGAGAACGAGCGCTCCACGGCCATCAATCCCGGCGAGGCCGTGGAGGAGAAGGTGTCGCTCTCCGACCGCTTCGGCCTGTGGCTCGGCTTCCACAAGTGCAGCCAGGACGAATACCTCGCCATGGTCCGCGCCTACGTGGCCCGCCACGGCCTGACCGCCGACCCCGACACCGTGCGGGCCGAGGCCCTGGAATGGGCGACCACCCGGGGCTCGCGCTCGGGGCGCACGGCGTTCCAGTACATTCAGGATCTGGCGGGGCGGCTTGGGCAGCGGTTGGGGTGACCGCGCGGATCGTCCGGCGCACGCTCCCGCTTTCTAGCCCGGACGCGGGGACGGGCGCTAAGAGTGCCTCGCAAACCTGCCGGTCACCATCGGTTCTCGCTCTGAATACGGCGGTGCAGCGGGAGTTTTGTGACAGACACTAAACGCCCCGCTCTTCCTCGAGCGCGCGGGACCGGATTCGGTCTCCGCGCAGGCTCTCCATTTCCGCCCGGCTGAAGAGAATGCGTCGGGTAAGCGCCTGGATCGCCAGCAACGGGAGGCAGATGAAAGCGGTCGCCGCCGCAAACGAATCGGAGGGCAACCCGACGAAGAGATTGAACCCATCGCGCGCCGCCGGCAGCAGTGCCAGAAACGAGACTATGTGAAGGGCAGAATAGTCCTCGAGCCCCCATCGCAGACGCGCGGGGCGCTCGCTCGCCACAAGGAGACAGGCGGAGGTGACGAGCACACCCGCAAGCACGCTCGCCACGGGTGATGTCAGACCGGCCCACCCTCGCAGGGCATGATAGACCAGAAGCTGTGCGGCAGCGCCGCCAATGACGATGCAGAAGGTTCGCGCGCTCCACGCCATGACCCAGTTCCTCGAACCAGCCTCTGCGGCTCACCGAGGCATACTCCTGCGGGAAGAAGGCTCCAAGCGCCGCCTTCGATTGAATGGACATCCCGAAACCGGATCGCCCCTCTCTGGCGCCGGGCCGGGCGCGCCCTGCGAGGAGCGTCCCGGCCGAGACCACGTTCGAGGCGCAGGGTGTTACCGGTAACCCTCGTCGGAACGGTCGCGAGCCGACCCCCCCTCACGTCGCGGGGTTCAGGGCTCGCAACGGCATGGACAGATCGGGAGAGGGCTTCCGCGTCCGCGTGATCGACACCACAACCGCAAACAGGGCGACACCGGCGAACACATCCACGAAATAATGCCCGCCGATGACGATCGTCGATACCATGACGATGGCGGTCCAGATCAGGATCGATAGGCGCAACAGGCGCACGGGCAATATTCGCAAGGACATGAACACGTGGGCGGTCACACAGGCGAAGGCCGCATGAAACGAGGGGAACGTGATGACTCCATTCAACTCGGAAAGACGGACATGCTTCGTCGTTCCGGAGCGGAACGCATCGAACGTTGCGAGGTGATAGAGGCCCGCGCCCTCCGGTAGTTGTGAAACGACATCCTCGGCCAGTTGCAGTCCGGCGAAGGCTCCGATGGCCGGAAATGGAATCGCGATGAGGGCACAGGCGAATCCGGCGAGCGCGATCATCGCACAGAACCGCCATGCCGCGTCCGCTCTCCGCATGAGAATGAGGATCAGGGGCACGAAGATGAGTACCTTGAACGACGCGTGGTAAGCGAAGACCAGGGGGTGGTGCAGTGCCGGCACCCGGGACACGAACGCCACGATCGTTCGCGCATCGAGACCGATCATCTCATCGGCTCGGATCAGCGCCCCATCGATGAGCGGCGCGTTGACGGCCAGGCCTGCCAACGCAAGAACCCCAAGCATGGTCAGACTGCACCCGGTCACGGCGAGCGTACCGAGGCTATCGGCGATGAAAGGTTCCCGTCGGTAGAAGGTGTAGAACGCCTGGAGTGCGAAGAGGACGCAGATGCCCGCAGCCCACAGCAGCAAGTGAGACAACTCGACCCGAAGCCCGGTCGCGACCGTCATGCCGAGGGCGCACGCCGTCACGGCGGCGGCACTGGTCGACGCCAAGACTCTCGGATGCATGTGCGAACCCTAGTTTGCACACACTATGCACACGCAATCCTAAAGCGAAGTTGATAGATCCCGCTTCGAAGCGACAGAAGGTACACCTCGATTTGCCGAGGGCAACCTACGCTTTGAACCGGAGGCACGGCTCCCACGACACCCTTGGATCGCCAGCAAGACCTCCGCCTTCGATCTTCGCCACGATCGATGCCCGGTCGGTGCGCGTAGGATCACGGGCCGACGTATCCGAGACGTCCAAGCGGCTTTGCTGCCTTCCCCTCGGCATTCAAACGACGAAGGCCCGGCTGCCGCAAGGGCAACCGGGCCTGCCGAACAGCTCAGGCGCGAATGCGCTCCGAGCCTGAATTGACAATCAATCCTTCAGATCGGCCGGCACCTTGCCGCCGTTCTCTTCAAGCTTCTTGATCACCTGCTTGTGCAGCCAGACGTTCATGGAAGCCGAATCCTCCTTGTCGCCCGTGTAGTGGAGCTCATCGGCGAGCTGCTTGCGGGCGGTGAGGCTCGAATCGAGGTCGAGGAGCTTCATCAGGTCGACGATGGAGGTGCGCCAGTTGAGGGTCTGGCCGTTCTTGGCGGCCATGCCGTTGAGAACCTCCTCGACATCGACGGAGCCGGCCGGGACGGACCCGCCCGTGGCGGTGCCGGTCGAGGTGGAGGCGTCGGAGCCGCCGGTGGTGGCCGGGGCGTCGGCGGGCTTGGCCTGGGCGTCGCCGCCTCCGAAGGGATGGAGGATCTTGCTGACGATGCTGCCGAGGAGGCTCATGGTGGAAATCCCTGATTCTGGTGCCGCCGCCGGCCCGGTGGCCGCAGCGGGGGGATAACGGAAGCGAGACGAGGCCGTTCCCGAAAGCCGCGCCGGAACCCGCCCGGGCCGCGACAGAACCGCCCTGCCCGCCCCCGCGAACGGAGAGGGATCTTCCAAAGCACGGGGCAACAGGCCGGAGACGCGAGCAAATTCTTGCGTGCCCCGGCGCCCCGTGCCAAGGCCCGGGACCAGAAGCCCCGATCGATCCGTGCGGTGGAGCCCTGGGGCGCCCCGTGCCGTCGGCCACCCTTCTCGACGCCCCTGACCGGACCTGACCGATGCGCCTCCTGCCCGTTTTCGCCCTGCTGCTCTCCATGACGGGCGTCGCCTCGGCCCAGAGCACCGCCCCCGTGCCCGTGCGCATCGGCGTGATCCCGGTCGTCGGCGCGGCGCCGGTCTTCGTCGCCAATGGCGAGGGCTGGCTCAAGGAGGCGGGGCTCGCCCCCACCTTCACCACCTTCGAATCCGGCCCCAACATGATCCAGGCCCTGGCGTCGGGCACCATCGACGTCTACGTCGCCGGCGTCGCGCCGCTCGCCGTCGCCCGCACCAAGGGCATCGACGTCCGCGTGGTGGCCGCCACCGCCATCGAGGAGATGGTGTTCGTGGCCGGGCCGAAGCTCGCCCCCTACTTCGCGAACGGCGCCGGCAAGGCCGAGGCCTTCGCCCAGTTCAAGGCCAAGGAGGGCCGGCCCGCCCGCCTCGCCACCCAGCCGCCGGGCTCCGTGCCCAACACCACCCTGCAGCATTGGCTCTGGCAGGTCGCCAAGGCCGACAAGGCGAATGCCGAGGTGGTCGCCATGGGCATCGACGCGACCCAGCAGGCGGTGCTGGCCGGGGCCGTCGACGGCGCCTCCATCCGCGAGCCGGCGCTCACCATCGTCCAGCAGCGCAACCCGGCGATCAAACTCATCGCCACGGGCGGTGAGATGTTCCCCAACCAGCCCGGCACCGTGGTGGGCGTGTTCGGCGCCTTCGCGGACAAGAACCCGGCGGCCGTCGAGGGCCTGGTGAAGGCCGTGATCAAGGCGAGCGAGTTGCTGAAATCCGATCCGGCCCGCGCGGCGAAGCCCGTCGAGGCGGCTTTGGGCAAGGGCATCACCGATCTCGCCACCATCCAGAAGGCCATCACCTCGCCGGCGGCGAAATTCACCGCCGATCCCCGCGCCATCGTCGAGGCCACCAAGGCGATGCAGGCCTATCAGGTCTCCATCGGGACGCTGGACAAGGACGTGCCGCTGGACGGTCTGTTCGACCCGCGCCCCTACGAGAAGGCGACCGCGCGCTGAGCCGCGCGCCCGCTTGAACCGCATGCCCGCGTTCCGCGCCACGGCGCTCTCCGCCCTCGGCCTCGCCGCCTTCCTGGTGTTCTGGGAGGCGATGCCGCGCCTCGGCCTCATCAACCCGGCCTTCCTGCCGCCGCCGAGCACGATTCCGACCGCCTTCCTGCGGGAGATCCAGCTTGGCGTGTGGGGCGAGGCCGTGTGGTCGAGCCTGAGCCACTACGTCGTCGGCCTCACTGTGGGCGCCGGGGCCGGCATCGCGCTCGGCCTCCTCAGCGGCATGTTTTCGGGGTTCGAGGCCGTCACCGCCTGGATCGTGCGGCTGCTGCGGCCGATCCCCGGCCTCGCCTGGGTGCCCTTCGCCATCATCTGGTTCGGGGTCCAGCCCTCGGCCGCCGTGTTCATCATCGCCATCGGCGTGTTCTGGATCGTGTTCTTCGCCACCCAAGGCGCCGTGCGCGGCGTCGACCGCGACCTCGTCGAGGTGGCGCAGGCCTTCGGCTTCCGCTCGCCGTGGTCGCGCCTCGTCAAGATCCTGCTGCCGGCCGCCACCCCGGGCATCCTCGTGGGCCTGCGCACCGCCCTGGGCCAGGCCTGGATGGCCGTGGTCGCCGCCGAGATCTTCGGCGTGCCGGGCGTCGGCGCCCGGATGATGCAGGCCTCCAGCCTCCTCTCCACCGACATCGTGGTCGTCTACATGCTCACCATGGCCGGCCTCTACGGCCTGTTCGACACCGGCTTCGTCGCCCTCCAGGGCTGGCTCCTGCGGTGGCGCGCGTGAGCACGCCCGTCCCCCCGCCCGTCTCTTCGCCCATCATCGCCATCCAGGGCCTCAGCCTCGCCTACGAGCGGGAAGGAGTGCGCAACACGATCCTCGCCGACCTCGACCTCACCATCGCGCGGGGCGAATTCCTCGTCATCGTCGGCGAATCCGGGGTCGGCAAGTCCACGGTCCTGCGGGTGCTCATCGGCCTCGCCCAGCCGAGCGCCGGCACCGTGCGCGTCGAGCCCCGCCCCGGCTGCCGCACGCCCATGGCCCTGGTGTTCCAGGACGCCCGCCTGCTGCCGTGGCGCCGGGTCGTCGCCAACGTGGCCTTCGGGCTGGAGGGCAGCGGCCTCACCAAGGCCCAGCGCCTCGCCAAGGCGGCCGAGATGCTGGCGCTGGTGGGCTTGGCCGACCTCGGCCAGCGCTGGCCGCACCAGCTCTCGGGCGGCCAGCGCCAGCGCGTCGCCATCGCCCGGGCCCTCGCCGTCGATCCCGACGTGCTCCTCATGGACGAACCGTTCTCGGCCCTCGACAGCTTCACCCGCGAAGGCCTGCAGGACGAGCTGCAGCGCATCCAGGCGGCCACCGGCAAGACCATCCTGTTCGTCACCCACGACATCGACGAGGCCGTCACCCTGGCCGACCGGGTGGTGGTCCTGGCCGGCGCCCCCGGCCGGGTCGCCGCGGAGATGACCGTCACGGTGCCCCGGCCCCGCCGCCGCCGCGACGCCGCGTTGCTGGAGGCCGCCCGCCAGTTGCGGGCCGAACTGTCGGGCCGCTCGGCCGAGCTGTGACGGCGCCGCGCCGGCCGAACCGTACCGGCGCCTTCGGCGCATGGGGGGCGTGCGCCGTTCCATCCGGGCGACGGACCGGCGCATTGCGCCGCGCGTGCGCCGGGCTTAACCCCGCCCGGGGCGTCCGTTTTCTCCGTAGGACCGCCCGAGGAGAAGGCCGATGCGCCGCCGCACCCGCTCCCTGATCGGCACCATCACGATGCTGGCCTTCGTCGTCGTCTACGCGCCGCTCGCCATGGCGCTCGCCGACAGCCGCATCTCGCAGACCCCGGCCCCCGTGCAGGCGGTGCTCTACTGCATCCTGGGCATCGCCTGGATCATCCCGCTGATGCCCCTCATCAGTTGGATGCAGCGGCCCGACTCCGACGCTTGACCGGAAGGCGCCGGGATTTCGCCGCACTCGCGGGGCACAAACGGCCCCGCTCCCGAACGCGCCGAAGGTCGATTCCCCGCATCATGCCGCTCCGCCCGACTCTGGTTCTCCTGGCCTTCCTCGCCCCCACCCTGGCCGCCGCCCAAGGCGCACCGCGCTCCGTGGGCGAGTGCGAACGCCTCAAGAACGATCTCGCCTACAACCAGTGCCTGGCGATGTTCGGCCCTGCCGCCAAGAACGTTGCGGCCGGCATTTCCGCAGGAGCGGCGACCGCCTCGGCCTCCGTCGCCACGGCCCTGGCGGCCCTGCCGTCCAGCATCGCCGCCGCCCTGCCGACGGTGCAGGAGACCGGCCGTCGGGGACGGCGCAGTCGCTACGGCCGCCACGGCCGCCAGAGCGCGAGCTTCGACACCGGCGGCGGGTCGCGCTCGTATCGCCGTCACCGCCGGCGCTGATCCGACTGATCGCCAAGACCTTTCCGTTCAACCGACGTTGAGGCGCCGCCCCCGGTTCCAGGCCAGGAACGGCACACCCGAGAGCAGGGACGCGAGGGCGGCCGGGCTCTGGTGGCAGCCGTTCACCGAGACGCGCGGCAGGGCCTGCAGGTGGTCGACGTGCCCAGGGAACAGGTGGCCCGGCCGCGTCGTCACCGCCGTCGAGAAGCCGAGCTGCCGCGCCAGGGCGAACTCCCGCTGGCCCGCGGAACTCGGGTCGCCGACCGGATAGGACAGGTGCCGCACCGGGCGGCCGAGTTCGCGGGCGAGATCCTCGCGGCCCGCCTCGACCTCCCGCCGCAGGGTCGCCGCGTCATGCTTGGCGAGCATCGGGTGGCTGATCGTATGGGCGCCGAAGGTCACGGTCGGGTCGCGGCCGAGCCCCCTGAGCTCGTCCCAGCTCAGGCACAGTTCGCGTGCCAGGGTCCCTGCCGCGATGCCGGCCTGCTCGCACAGGCCCGCGATCTCCGCGAGAAGATGCCCTTCGGGTCCGGCGCGCAGGTGGCGGTAGACCACCTCGAACGCCGCCCGTTTCTCCGCGTCGCTGCCCGCGGGCAGGTCGATCTGCGTACCGGGAAGCCGCACCCGCCGGAGGCGACCGATCGCCCGCTCCAGTTCGAGCCACCACAGGCGACCGCGCCCACCGGCGAAGTCGCTGGTGACGAACAGGGTCCAGGGGGCGCCGTGCCGTCTCAGGACCGGGGCGGCGTGCTCGACATTGTCCCGGTAGCCGTCGTCGAAGGTCAGGACGGCGAAGGGCGCGCGCCCCGTCCCCGCGAGCCGCTCGGGCACCGCATCGAGGGAGATCACCTCGAACCCGCGTCGGGCCAGGGTGAGGAGGACGTGATCCAGGAAGTCCGGTGTGATGGCCAGCAGCCGATTGGGCGCGTAGGCGCCGGGCGGCTCGGGGCGGACATGATGAAAGGTGAGGATCACCCCCCGTCCCCGGGCCAGGGGCGCGAGCCAGCGGTCGGCCCCCGTTGCCGCGATGGTCCGGAACCCGGCCTCGAACAGGCGGTGGCGGCGGGCTGTCGACATCGAAACTCCGAACGTGGGCCAGCGATAGTCGTCCCGGAACCGGCAAGGTTTCGTTACCCACGCCGACAGGACGGCCCCGGCGCTTCACCCGTCGTTTAAGAGCCTGAGCGCTCCCTCGACGCCGAGCGAGCGGGAGCGACGGTGGTGACGGGCGGCGTGCACGATCTAGGCGGAGTGGAGATGATACGGGATACGGCGCGCGGCAGCCTGACCACGGAGGTCTATTCCGATTTGGCCGCCGTCGAGGCCCTGTGGCGCGGCCTGGAAGCCGATCCGGCTGTCCTGATGACCCCCTACCAGCGCTTCGACTGGGTCTCCGCCTATCTGCGGACCGAACCGGACGCCGTGCTTCGTGTCTTCGTGGTACGCGACGCGGCCGGTCGACCGCAGGTGCTGATCCCCTGTCACCTGACGTACGAGCACGGCCTGCGCGTCGCACGGGTCGTCGGCGGGAAGCACGCCAACTTCCATATGCCCCTCTTCGCCTCGCGCGCGGCAGCCGCCCTGCGGCCCGAGGATCTGGCAGAGCCTCTCCGAGCGGCAGCCCGGGCCACCGGCATCGCCGCCTACGCCTTCTCGCACCAGCCCTTTTTTTGGGAGGGTGCCGCCAACCCCCTCGGCTTCCGGGCCGAGCCTTCGCCGAGCGACGCCTACGGCCTCCTGCTGGGGCCCGATGCGGAATCCACGGTCAAGCGGGTGTTCAGCACCGACGCCCGCAAGAAACTGCGCGCCAAGGAGAAGAAGCTCGTCGAGGCGTTCGGCCCGGTGGCATACCGGATGGCGCGGACCGATGCGGAGGTCACCGCCTACCTCGACGCGTTCTACGCCCAGAAGGCATCGCGTTTTTCCGCCATGGGGATCGCCAACCCCTATGCCGATGCGGGCGTGCGCGGCTTCCTCGCCGCCGGCGCGCGCCGGAACGGACGCTCCGACGAACCGGCCATCGAAGTCGCGGCCCTGGTGGGCACCGAGAGCGGGCGGGTGTTCGCGGTCTTCGCCGGCGCCGTGGACGCGGCCCGCTACAGCGGCATGATGACGTCGTTCGACCAGGATCCGGCTGTGAGCCGATCGAGCCCCGGTGATATTCTGCTGCAGTATCTGATCCGGGATCAGGCGGAGCGTGGCCGCCGCGCCCTCGACCTCGGCGTCGGCGAGGCGCGCTACAAGGCCAACACATGTGACGAGACCATCGAGCTCGGCGAGGTCACCATTCCCGTGTCCCTGCCCGGTCGGATCCTCCTCCTCAAGACCGTGGGCGTTGCCCGGCTCAAGCGGCGGATCAAGCGTGATCCGCGCCTGTCGACCCTGGTCGGCCGCCTACGCCACTGGCGGGCAGGTGCGCTCGCGCAGTAGCGCGGGAGGCGTCGGCTCGGGGGGCGGCCGGCGCTCGGAAGGCGCAGCGGTCGGCGCCCGTTCAGGCCGCCGAGCGACGCAGTTCGAGGTCGGCACCGAACCCCCGAACGGGTGTCTCGGCGACGGTCCGGTCCCGGGCCACGAGAATACGGCTGGCGCCGGATGCTTCTGCCAGGGCGAAGAGATGAACGAGTTCGGCATCGTCCGCCTCCCGGTTCGAAGCGATCACCACCGTGTCCATGGCGCCGCCCACCGCCGACAGAAGCGCCTGGGCCGCTTCGGTCTCCGCTCCGTGAAGGCGGCAGAGCACCCAATCGTAGGCTTGCGCCAGGGCATCGAGGGCAATCTCCAAGGCTTCCGGCTCCTCGCTCAGCACGTCGATGTCGAGGAAGCCGCGCTGGACCCTGTCGAGGCGCGACCCGGGAATTCGCTGGATCACATCGAGAAAAGCCGCTTCGCCGGCGACGAGGTCCGTGAGGCCGGCATCCTCGGGGCCACAGGCTGGGCCATTCAGATCGAGCACCACGGTGCGCGCACCGACCGCAAGGGCTTCGGCCAGGGTACCCGCCAGGGTTCCGGCGGGGTCACCCATGCCGCCGTCCTGGGTTTCCACCGGATCCAGGGTTTCCGCAAAGAGGACCCGGCCGCCGATTCCCGCGTACGCATCCTCACTCAGGCGCGCCACGAGCCCGTCGAGCGCAAACCGGCCGGGCGCCGGAGTGACTGCAGGAACGGGCGCGGCGGCGGGAACGACCGATGCCGAGGCGACCATGGGCTCGAAGGAAGTCGCGGTGGTGACGCCGTGGCGGGCCAATGCCGGCGACGCCTCCGGGAAGGTGAAGCGCGACGATGCGGAGCCGGACGGCTCGCCCACATCGGCTTCGGCCTTGGTCTCAGCATCCGCATCCGCGCGCTTGCGCCGGATATCATCGGGATCCGTGAGAAGATGGCGGGCGATGACGCCGCCCATCGAAAACAGAAGAGCCATGATCACAGCCAGCGTGATGACCGGCAGCTTCTTGGGGAAGGAGGGAGTTTCCGGCACCACGGCGCGCGAAACGATGCGGGCGTCGGCGGGGGTCGCGCTCTCGGCGTCGCGAGCGGAGGCTTCGCGGTAGCGGGACAGGTAGGATTCGAGCTGCTCACGCTGCGCCTTGGCCTCGCGCTCGAGGGCCCGCAGTTGAACCTCGCTCGAATTGCCCTTCCAGACGACATCGCGCTGGGCATCGACGGTCGCACTCAGACTTTCGACGCGGGCCTCGGCGATCCGGGCGTCGTTCTCCATGGTCCGGACGATGCGCTCGGCGGTGGCCTTGATCTGCGTGTCGAGGTCGGCGATCTGCGCCGTCAGTTCCTTGATGCGCGGGTGGGCCGGCAGGAGCGTGCGGGCCTCCAGGGCAAGCTGGCCGCGCAGGGTGATGCGCTGCTCCACCGTGCGGCGGATAATTTCGTTGTTGGCGACATCCGGGATCTCGAAGGCACGACCGTCCTTGATCATTTCCTTGATCAGTTTGGCCCGTCCGGCGAGATCGGCCTTGACGGTGCGGGCCTGCGATAGCTGCGTCGAGAGTTCGCCGAGTTGTTGCGCGCTCAGCGGCTGGCTCGCCGTACCGCCTCCGATGAGGCCGTTGCGGGCACGATACGCCTCGACCTTCGCCTCGGCTTCGGCGACGCGGGTTCGCAGGGTCTCGATGTTGCCGCCGAGCCAGGTCGAGGCGTAGCGGGCGGTATCGGTCTTCGCGGCCTCCAGAGAGGTGATATAGAGTTCGGCGATGGTGTTGGCGGCCTGCGCGGCGAGTTCCGGATCCTTTGCGCGGAACTCGACCGTGAGGATCCGCGACTTCCCCGCCGGATAAACCAGGAGTCGGTCGAAATAGGCTTCGAGCACCCGATCCTCGGGCGCCCGTTCCAGGGGGTTCTTGGCGAGGCCGATCATCATGAGAAGACGCTGAACCGGGCCGATGCCGGCCACCTCCGGATCGAACTCGGCGTTGCCCACGAGTTTGAGCCGGCGAATCGCCTCGCGAGCGAGATCGCGGGACATCACCACCTGGACCTGACTGGCGACGGCCTGCTCGTCGATGGGCGCCACCTGCTCGCCCCGCTCCTGGGTCGAGCGCGTGAAGGCTGCCTCCCGGCTCTCGAGGAGAAGCTTCGCCTCGCCGGTGTAGCGCGGCGGCACAACCTGTACGAACGCGATGGCACCGAGCCCCGCGACCACCGTCGGGACGGCGATCCAACGCCAGGAGCGGCGCAGAAGGCTAGCGAGCTGGGCGAGCCCGAGGCCGTCCCCGGCCCTGTGCAGGACCGACGGACCGGCAAAGTTCGGCGATGAGCGAGGCATGGATCGATCTTTACGCTCGTGCGAGGCAGCGGCCGTAGGCCGGCCTTCGTCGCATCAGGCAATCATATTAAGGTTGATCACGCGTTAAGACCGGGCAGTCCCGGCACAGAACCACCGGGCAGGAGCCCGGATCAGCATTCCTTAACCATATGCCCCTAGGGATCGAGACCAGAATTCATGGTCATGGCGGCATTGGTGATGAACCGACGCACACTTCTTCTCACTCTCTCGTCCAGCTTCGCGCTGGGCGGCTGCCTGCGTCCGGACTTCCGGACGGAACAGCTCGACGCCACGACGACGGGCTCGATCGGTGCGCGCTATACCCTGTCGGCGGGCGACCGCCTGCGGGTGATCGTCTTCGGGCAGGACAACCTATCCAACATCTATGCCGTCGATGGGGACGGCAGTATCGCGATGCCCCTCATCGGCCTCGTCAAGGTTGGCGGTCAGTCCACGGCGCAGGCCGCCCGTACCGTCGAGGCCAAGCTCGCGTCCGGCTTCGTGCGTGAGCCGCACGTCACCGTGGAGGTCGATGCCTACCGCCCATTCTACATCCTGGGCGAAGTCACGAACTCCGGCCAATACCCTTACGTCAACGGCATGGCCGTGGAGACGGCCGTGGCCATCGCCGCGGGATTCGGCCCGCGGGCGGCGCGCGACTACGCTGTCCTGACCCGTGAGGGTCGTGGCGGCCTCGTCTCGGGCATCGTGCCGATGACCTACCCGGTTCGCCCGGGCGACACCATTGTGGTCAAGGAGCGCTTCTTCTGAGGCATCCGCGCGAAACGGCGCCTTTAAGCCTTGCGTAACCGCAAGTCGAAGTTGGAGCATGTGACCGGGATGCTCTTAATGTTCCCGCCATCCCGCTGACGACAGGATCACGGCCATCCGGGCGCCGCCGCCCACCGGTTGCCGCGTGGAGAATCCGATCGTGAGTGCGTCCGCTTCCATTTCGAACGCATCTCGTTCCGCCACCCTGGCCGAAGGCCCGTCACCCACCTCTCACCGCATCATCCACGTTTTCCGAGCCCCCGTGGGGGGCCTGTTCCGCCACGTGGTCGATCTCGCCCGACTGCAGGCAGCGGCCGGTCATCAGGTCGGCATCGTCTGCGATGCGAACACCGGTGGGGATCGGGCGGCCCAGGCCTTCGCAGCACTCGCGCCCAGCCTGGCACTCGGGATCGTTCGGGTGCCGATGCACCGGAATCCCCATCCCTCCGACCTGACGGCTCTGCGCGTCCTCGCCGAGCGGGCCAGGATCACGGGGGCTACGGTGCTGCACGGCCATGGAGCCAAGGGCGGCGTCTACGCGCGGGCGGCGAGGGTCGCCGGACCCAATCCGATTCGGGCCTATACGCCCCATGGGGGCAGCTACAACTACAAGCCCGGCACGATCCGGCACAGGCTCTACATGGGCATCGAGCGCCTTCTGGCCCTGCGGACGGATCTGTTCCTGTTCGAGAGCGAGTACGTCGCCGGGCGCCACCGCGCTCATGCGGGTACGGCCCGCTTGACCCGGATCGTCCACAATGGGATCTGCGAATCCGAGTTCCTGCCCGTCGCGCCCGCGGCAGATCCCTACGATCTGCTCTATATCGGCGAATTGCGGGATGCCAAGGGTGTGCCCTTTCTCCTCGAAGCCTTGGCGAGTTTGCGAGAAGAGGGCCGGAACTTACGCCTGCTGATGGTGGGCTCCGGTCCCGATGCCGACCTCCTGGCCGCCCGTGTCCGGGCCATGGGACTCGGCGACGCCGTCGCGTTCGAGGCGCCTCAGCCCATCCGTGCCGTGTTGGCGCGGGGCAGGATCATGGTGGTGCCGTCCCTGGCCGAATCCCTGCCCTACGTGGTGCTCGAAGCGGCTGCGGCCCAGCACCCCCTGGTGGCGACGAATGTCGGCGGGATTCCCGAAATCTTCGGGGCGGCTGCGTCCCACCTCGTCCCTCCCCGGGATGCGGGCGCTCTCAAGGACGCCATCGTCCGGGTGCTCGACGAAGCCCCCGATGCCCGCGCGGCGCGGTTCGCCGATCTCGGTGCCTCGGTCCAGGTGCGCTTCTCGATGAAGCGCATGGGCGCCGATGTCCTGTCGGGCTATGCCGCCGCCTTCCGAGCCCGTGTCAAAGCCGAGCCCGCCGCCGCGCATGCGGGACAGGCGATCTGATCCGGAGCCCGTACCACCGGGGCCGTTAAACGTTCCGTGAGGCCTTCCTGACAGAGTGGATCATCGTCGTGGTGACGCGACGTTGACCGAAGTCCGGAAGCCCTGACGATGAGTGCCTTCGACGTCCGCGACCTTTTGGAAGCCGCGGCCCGACCGTTTCCCGCTTCCGAACAGGAAGCTTCTCTGCCGAGCGGCTCGAGCGCGATCCCCCCGGCCGAGGCCACGGCTCGGCCGGCACCGGCCTTCTCGCCCGTCGTGCTGACGGGCTGTGTGCGGATCGCGGAGTTCGCCCTCATCGGTGTCACGGGTCTGGCCACGCAATGGCTCCAGCTCGCGGGCGTCGTTCCGCTCGGTCCGCGTTACGCCACGGCGATCCTCGGCATCGCCACGGTCGCGGTGATCCTCTTCCAAGTCATGGGGCTCTACGGCATCGGGGCCTTGCGCGGCTTCCTGAAGCCGGCCTTGCGCCTCGTGGCCGCCTGGACGCTCGTTCTCCTCGTCGTGGCGACCGTGATGGTGTTTGCCAAGGTCGCCGACCATTACTCGCGCGTCTGGCTGGGCACCGTCTTCGTCGCGGGCCTCGGCCTGCTCCTGCTGGGCCGCTTCATCCTGTCCCGGATCATCGGTGCCCAGACGCGGCGTGGCCGGTTCGACCGGCGCACGGCCATCGTGGGYGGCGGGCCCGTGGCCGAGGACCTGATCCGCGCCCTCGACGCCCAGGCCGAGTCCGGCATCCGCATCGTCGGCGTGTTCGACGACCGCGGCGACCGGCGCTCCGACACCGTCGTGGCGGGGNGGCGGGCCCGTGGCCGAGGACCTGATCCGCGCCCTCGACGCCCAGGCCGAGTCCGGCATCCGCATCGTCGGCGTGTTCGACGACCGCGGCGACCGGCGCTCCGACACCGTGGTGGCGGGGTACCCCAAGCTCGGCACCGTCGACGACCTCGTCGCCTATGCCCGCACCACCCGCCTCGACCTCGTCATCTTCACCATCCCCATCACCGCCGAGGACCGCATCCTCCAGATGCTGGCCAAGCTTTGGGTCCTGCCCATCGACATCCGCCTCTCGGCCCAGGCCTCGAAGCTGCGCCTGCGCCCGCGCGCCTACTCCTACCTCGGCACGGTGCCGGTGCTCGACGTGTTCGACAAGCCGATGGCCGACTGGGACATCATCGCCAAGAGCGTGTTCGACCGCCTCGTCGGNGGGTACCCCAAGCTCGGCACCGTCGACGACCTCGTCGCCTATGCCCGCACCACCCGCCTCGACCTCGTCATCTTTACCATCCCCATCACCGCCGAGGACCGCATCCTCCAGATGCTGGCCAAGCTCTGGGTCCTGCCCATCGACATCCGCCTCTCGGCCCAGGCCTCGAAACTGCGCCTGCGCCCGCGCGCCTACTCCTACCTCGGCACGGTGCCGGTGCTCGACGTGTTCGACAAGCCGATGGCCGACTGGGACATCATCGCCAAGAGCGTGTTCGACCGCCTCGTCGGYCTCGCCATGCTGGTGGCGCTCRGCCCGGTGATGCTCGGCGTGGCCTTGGCCGTCGCCCTCACCTCGCCCGGTCCGGTCCTGTTCCGGCAGAAGCGCTACGGCTTCAACAACGAACTCATCGAGGTCTACAAGTTCCGCTCGATGTACGTGACCCAGAGCGATGCGGGAGCCGCCAAGCTGGTGACGCGCAACGACCCGCGGGTGACGCCGGTGGGCCGCTTCATCCGCCGGACGTCCCTGGACGAGTTGCCGCAGCTGTTCAACGTGATCAAGGGCGAGTTGTCCCTCGTCGGACCACGGCCCCATGCGTTATTTCGCCCGCCACAAGGTCAAGCCGGGGATCACCGGCTGGGCGCAGGTCAACGGCTGGCGTGGCGAGACCGACACCAGCGACAAGATCCAGCGCMGGGTCGAACACGACCTGCACTATATCGAAAACTGGTCGGTCCTGTTCGACATCAAGATCATGCTCGCGACACCTCTGTCGCTGTTCCGGACCCAGAACGCATATTGATCCGCACGCCCGGATCGAAGACGCCCTTTCGGGGGCGAACGATCGGGGCGGGAGCGACGGCATGACAACGAACGCAGGGACGGCTCGACAGCTCGATGCGCTGGGACGCGGCGATCTCGGCGGCATCCGTGAACTACGCCTGTCAGGCGGCCTCACGGAGTTTCCGCGCGATCTCTTCGGTCTCGCCGACAGCCTGGAAATTCTCGACCTCGGCGCCGGCTCCTTGACCCGCTTGCCCGACGATCTGGGGCGATTGACCAAGCTTCGAGTGCTGTTCTGCTCCGGCAATCCCTTCGACCGGCTGCCGCCCGCGCTCGGTGACTGCCCGGCCCTCAGCCAGATCGGCTTTCGCGGCTGCGGCCTGAGGGAGGTTCCCGGCGAGGCCCTGCCGCCGCTCCTGCGTTGGCTGACCCTGACGGACAACCGGATCGCCCGCCTGCCCGACGCCATCGGGCAACGGCGAGGGTTGCAGAAGCTGATGCTGTCGGGAAACCGACTCACCGCCCTGCCCGAAAGTCTCGCGGACGCCGCACACCTCCAATTGCTCAGGCTCTCCGCCAACGCGCTGGATGCTCTGCCGGCTTGGCTCGCAGCGCTGCCGTCCCTGGCTTGGCCGACCTGGGCCGGCAACCCGTTGGAAGGCGGCCCCCTACCGGCGGATGACAGAAGAATCCCGTGGTCCGACCTCGCGGTCGGCGAACGTCTCGGCGAGGGCGCATCGGGACAGGTCTTCGCGGCCCTGTGGAAACGCGACGGAATCGAAGCCGGCGAGTCTGTCACCTCGAACAAGCCTTCCACCTCGAACAATCCTGCCACCCCGAACACGCCCGTCGCCCTGAAGATGTTCAAGGGCGCCATGACCAGCGACGGGTTGCCGGACCGCGAGATGGAGGCATGCCTCGCAGCGGGGCCGCACCCGAACCTCACCGGGGGCCTCGGCCGCCTCGTCGATCATCCGGAAGGAGCGCAAGGACTCATCATGCCGCGCCTGCCCGGTGATTGGCGGGTGCTGGCCGGGCCGCCGAGCCTGGAAAGCTGTAGCCGCGACGTCTACGAGCCTGGCCTGAGCTTCGACGAGGAGGTGGTCCGTGCCATCGCCCGGAGCATCGCGACGGCGGCGTGCCATCTGCACGCGGGCGGCCTCCTGCACGGCGATCTCTACGCTCACAACATTCTGTGGGACGGGACGATGGGCGAAGCCGTCCTGAGCGATTTCGGCGCCGCCTGCCGTCTGCCGCCCGGCGATGCCGGCGCGTCCCTTCGGCGGATCGAGGTGCGGGCTTGGGGAATTCTACTCGGCGAGCTGCTGGCCTGCTGCTCCGCCCCCTTGCCGGACCTCGTCGCCCTCGCGGAAGCCTGCACGCAGCCCGAGGTGATGCGAAGGCCCCTCATGGCCGAGGTCGTCATGGCCCTCGCCTGATATGCGAAGAGGGCCGCTCCCGACCGGGAACGACCCTCTCTGACACGAGCCGGAGACGGAAGGGCTACGGCAAGGCGCCGGCCTTCTCCTTCACCTGGGTCATGGTATCCTCACATCCCTTGGTATCGCCGGCCTTGTCCTGAGCACGCGCTTTCTTGATCAGGTCGCGCGCCTCGGCGACGCCACCGGCGCTCGCCTTGGTCGAGGGATCGGTGGGCTTGCCGGCCGGGGGCTTGTCGAGGGCCTTGTCCGAGTTGGATGTCGTCGGACCACCGGCCGGCTCCTTGCCGGTCACCTTCTCCGCACCGGTGCTGTCGAGACGCCGCTCGATGGTGGCGATCTGATCGGTACAGGAGGAGGCGAGGACAGGCCCGGCAGAACCGAGCATCAGGAGGGCGGCCGGCAGAACGTAGCGAATCTGCATCAATTATTTCCTTGAGGGACGGCCGCCCCTGAGGAACGGCTTACTGCAACAGCGTCGCAAGAGAAGCGCCGGCGGGCGAAGCGAGTTCCTTGGCATCGATGGTGCCCTCGGCATCCGGGTCTGCGGCCTTAAAGCGCGCAGCCACCACGGCGAGGTATTCCTTCTTGTCGAGGGTGCCGTCGCTGTCCGGATCGGCGGCCTTCAGCTCGGCAGCGGTGAGGCGGCCGTTCAGCTCCTTGGCGTCGAGGGTGCCGTCCTTGTCCGGGTCGAGCATGTCGAACTGCTTCGCAGCAGCGGCCTGAGCCTCCTTGAGATCGATGGTGCCATCCTTGTCGGGATCGAACGCCGCGACGCTGGCCGGGGCGGCGAAGGCGGGGGCGGCGACACCGAGGCCGAGGGCGGCGAACAGAAGGGCGGCAGCGGACAAACGCGACGTCATCATAAGAAGTCTCCTAAAATCAGGACGCAGAACGAAACCGTTCTCCGAGGTCGAGGGCGGATCTGGTCTCGGGGTACCGGAGCCCCCCGCGGCGAGCTACGCCGTCTCGCCGAATTGCCTAATTGACCCGGGAGAATCTGGCAATACCCACTGGGACTTTTCCCTGATTCGGAACCTGGAGCCCGGCCAGCGGGTGCCCGCATCGAAGCGGGCCATCGCGCAGGCCGAAACGCAAACGGCGCGGCTCCGAGGAAGCCGCGCCGAATGCCGAGCGAGAAGACCGGTCCCCGCGCCTCGCCGGCACGGCGAGCAGGGGGCGGACCGGTCCTGGAGATCAGAGGCGTGCCTGGGAGATCAGAGGCGTGCCTGGATCTTGCGGGCGATCTCGCCCAGGCGCTGCTCCAGGAGGGTCGGAACCTCGCAGACATAGGTCAGGGACTGGCTGCGCTCCTGGAAGATGCGCCGGTCCCAGGCGAACTTGGTCTCCAATTCGGACGCTTCCTTGGGCATGTCGCGCGCGTCCTGCGCGCTCGGACCGTCCTTCGTCGCGCTGATCTTGTCGGCCTCGTCGCGAATGCGTTCGGCCATGCGGCGCTGTCCCTGGGCGTAGCGGCCAATACCGGCGATGACCTTGTTGCGCTCGCCGTTGAGGACCTCGAACACCCCGGCGAAGACCCGGGTCAGACGCTTGCCCTTCTCCGCTCCGGCGGTCTCGCCGAAGGCGTCGAGGAGCGGATCGACCTCGTTGAGCGGCGTCCGGCGCGAGGCGATCTTCTGCGCGAGTTGCGCCGCCTCGAAATCGTCGCCCCAGGCGCCGGCCTCGGCGAGATCCGGCCCGGTCCAAACCGTGCCGGGGCTGAGGGTGGAGACCTTGCGCTGGACGCAGGGCCAATCGGGATCGCCCTTGGGCTGGGCGAGGGCCGGTCCGGCCAGCAGACCGAGGGCGAGGAGCGAGAGGGTGCAAGAACGGATCATGGAGCGGATCATGCGGGGTCTCCGGCCGGGCCACCGCGCCGGGCCATGATGCCACGGCCGGGATCGTAGGCGACGACGGCGAGGGTGAAGAAGGCAAGGGTCGTCCCGAGGACGACCGCGCAGGCGACGGGTGCGAACTGCCCGTAGAGGGCGAAGCGCACGAGCTGCACCGCATGGGTGAAGGGGTTCGCCATGCAGATGAGGTAGAGGGTCTCGGAGGATTCGCGGATGCGCCAGAGCGGGTAGAGGGCCGAGGAGGCGAAGAACATCGGGAAGATCACGAAGTTCATCACGCTGGCGAAATTCTCGAGCTGCTTGACCATCGACGACAGCAGCAAGCCGATGGAGCCGAGCATGAGCCCCGCCGCGATGAAGGCGGGCAGGGCCGCGACGTAGCCGATGGTCGGAATGTCGAGTTCCCAGAACCAGGCGATGGCCAGAAACGCGTAAGCCTGCACCACCGAGACGGTGACGCCGGCGATCAGCTTGGCGAGCAACAGCAGCCAGCGCGGATAGGGGCTGGTAAGCAGCACCTTCATCGAGCCGACCTCGCGGTCGTAAACCATCGACAAGGACGATTGCATGCCGTTGAACAACTGGATCATCACGGCGAGACCCGGCACCACGTAGACCTCGTAGAGCACGTAGGTCTGGTAGGGCGGCTCGATGGAGACGCCGAGCGTGTTGCGGAACCCCGCTGCGAAAATGAACAGCCACACCAGGGGCCGCACCAAGGCGGAGAAGAACCGCTCCTTCTGATTGAAGAACCGCAGCAGCTCGCGCCGAACGATACCGCCGAGGCAGATGAGGTAGCCGACGGCGTCGAGGCGTCCGAGATGAGTCACGGGTTTGTCGACGGGGGTCGGTGCGAGGATCTTGCTCATGCAGCCTGCTTGGCGGGTTCGGCGACGAGGCGGCGGAAGGCGGCTTCCAGGGACTCGGTCCCCTGGGCGATGGAGCCGGCGGTGCCGCGTGCGACGATGCGGCCCTTGTGCAGGACGATGGCGGCGTCGCCTGCTTCGATCTCCTCGAAAATGTGGGTCGCCCACAGGACCGACAGGCCCTCCTCGCGCACCAGCGCCCGCACGATGGCGACGATGTCGGCCCGCGATTCGAGGTCGAGGCCGACGGTGGGCTCGTCGAGCAGAAGCAGGCGCGGACCGTGGATGAGGGAGCGGGCGATCTCGATGCGCCGGGACTGGCCGCCCGACAGGGTCCGGACCTTGTCGTCGCGCCGATCAAGGAGCCCGACGCGGGTGAGCAGCGTCTGGATCCGTTCCTTGGCCGCCCTGCGGGTCATGCCGTGGAGACTCGCATGGTAGAGGAGGTTCTGCGCCACCGTGAGGTCGGTATCCAGGGTGCGGGCCTGGAACACCACACCGAGGCGGGCGAGCGCCCGGCTCGGCTCCCGGTCGAGGGCATGGCCGAGGATCGAGACCCGTCCGTCCTGGTTGGCGTAGAGCCGCGTGATCACCGAGAACAATGTCGTCTTGCCGGCTCCGTTGGGGCCGAGGAGGGCGGTGAACCGGCCGCGAACGACGCTGAGGGACACGTCGGACAGGGCCGCGCGGGAGCCGAAACGATGGCTCACGTTCGCGACCTCGAGGGCGGTGCTCTCCGTCACGAGGTCGGCGCTCAAGGCTTCAGGGCCCGGCGGGCGTCGCCGACGGCGTCGAGGCACTCGTCGAACTCGCCCTCGCCCAGCTCGCGCTCGGCGACTCGGAGCGCCTTCTTGAGCTTGCCCTGGAGGGGTTCGGCCGGGTTCTTGCCGAACTCCATCCGGATCATGCCGATGCCGTCCGTGCAGGCGGTCCTGTCGTCGGCGAGCGCCGGGCTCGCCAGGGCGACGGCGGCGAGGGCGAGGAGGGGCAAGCGCATGAACATCCCCTACTTCACGATGAACTTGCCGGTCATGCCCTTGGACTCCAGTCCATGGACTGACCAGGGGTATTCGCCCGGCTTGATCGTCACGAACTCGATGGCGATCTCGCCCGGATCGTCGAATTCGAGGTGGTCCGGCGGACCGCTGCCGTGGATCTCGAGGTGCTGGATGACGATCTGGTTGAACCAGATGTTGCGGAAGAACTCGGTGGCGTAGAACTTGTACTCTTGCCGGCCCTTGGCGACGATGCGCAGGCGGTAGGCCTTGCCGGATTCGAGCTCGATCTCCCGGTTCTCGACGACGTAATCGTTGCCCTCCTCGTTGCCGAGGACGAGATCGGGCAGGTTCGACCGCTTCTTGGTGAGATCGACGGCGGAGGCAGGTCCGGCCATCATCCAGGCCGCGAGCCCGAGGGCCGCCGCACGCATCATTCGCTTCATCACGTCCGCGGATCCTCCCGTTTGCCGCCCCATGGCGTTTGCCTCCCCACGCCGGGAAGGGCGAACGCACCCCAAAAGATCAGTTCGGTGAGACCGCGACGCCCCACGGCAGCAATCCCACCGGAATGCTCTTCACCACCTTCTCGGCGGCCACATCCACCACCGAGATGTCGTTCGACGAGCCGTTGGTGGAGAACAGCAGCTTCTGGTCGGGGGTGAAGGCGAGCTGCCAAACGCGCTGGCCGACGGGGAGGTACTTCTCCACCGTGTGGGTCTTGGCATCGATGACCGCGATGCGGTTGGCGGGGCCCAGCGCCACGAAGGCCTTCGAGCCGTCCTTGGTGATGCGGATGCCCACGGGCTGGATCGCCTCGTCGTTCACGCTCGGGATCTTGAAGGTGATCTTCTTGACCACGCGGCGCGCGGCGACATCGATGATGCTCACCGTGCCGCCGACCTCGGCCGAGACCCAGAGGAACTTCCCGTCTGCGGTGAACTCGGCGAAGCGGGGGCGGGCATCCACAAGCACGTTGTCGATCACCTGGAACGTGGTGGTGTCGATGAAGTGGGCCATGTTGGTGGTCTCGGAGGTGTTGACCAGGATTTTCCCATCGGGCGACAGGCCCATCCCCTCCGGCTCGACGCCCACGGGCACCTCGGCCATGACCTTGTTCTTCTCGACGTCGATCACAGTGACCTGGCTGTCGTCCTCGTTGGCGACGTAGAGCAGGTTCCCCGTCGGCCCCAGGATGAACTGCTCCGGATCGGGCCCCGAGCGGAGCGAGCGCACCACCTTGCCGGTGGCAGTGTCGAGGACGTCGATGCGGTCGTCGTCGCTGGCGCAGACGAAGAGTTCCTTGCCGTCCTTGCTGGTGGTGACGCCGCGGGGGCGCCGGCCGACCTTCCAGGTGCCCGTCACCGCCAGGGTCTCGCTGTCGATGACGCTGACCGAGTTGCCCTTCTCGTTGGTCACGTAGACGGTGTAGGCGCTGGCCGAACCGGTCCCGGCGAGAGTCGTGGCGGCGAGGAGCGCCCATGCCAAGACCGATCCCGACGCGTTCGCCTTGAAGCCGCGGCTCATCCTGTGTCCTCCTCGCGCCCACCGCTGTCTCGCGCGCGGTTGGGCATGCAGCGTTACTATAGTGCAGCCCCGTCTCACGGGGAGCGCCGGACCGCAAGCGGGACGGTCACCCATTGCCGCAGGCCCCGGTCGATCAGGGACCCCCGTCAGGGAAATTTACAGGTGGTCTCGGGGAGATCGATCCCGAGGGTATCGAGCGGCGTGCGCTGGTGGGTGAAGCCCTGCTCGGGCGCCACCGAGACCATGGCTTTGGGCTGAACCACGATCACCGGCTGGCGCAACTGGTGGTCCCACGGCCGGTAGGTGAGCGATACGCCCTTGTAGGCCGGCAGGCTGAAGGCGGGGTCGGCGAAGTAGGGGGCGAGCACGGCGGGGTCGGCGGTCTTCTTCTGCGTCGCCGCCTCGCCGATGGAGCGCACGGCCGCCCAGGCCTGATAATCGAGGGGCCGCATGAGCCGCCCGGCCTGGCGCCGGAACCGGTTCTGCGCCTGCGCCGCGCCCCAGGTCTCCAGGGTCGGATGCCAGGTGGTGGCGATGAGCCCCTGCGTGCCGGCCACGGGGCGCGGATCGACGGTGCGGAACGGGACGTAGTCGCCCCAGTCGTTGGCCTCGTCGGCCACGATGGCGAGGTCGTAATCGACGCCGCGGGTGAACACCATCGCCTCGGAGCGGGTCGGCGTGTCGCCCCGCGCCTTGGCGAGCGGCCCGAAGGTCCAGGGCTTCTCGGCCGTGATCTTGAGGTTGAACTTGCGGGCCGAGTTCTTGAACGCCTCGGCGTAGAGCCGGTCCCCGTCCTGCGGGCCGGTGATGAGGAACATCTTGCGCCAGCGCATCAGGGTGAAGAACTGCGCCAGCGCGTCCGTCTGCATCGCCCGGCTGGGCAAGACATGGAACACGTTCCTCCGGCAATCGGCCCCGCGCAGGCGGTCGTCGGGGGCCGCGACGTTGAAGACCGTGACGCCCTCCCCCTTCACCGCATCGGCGACGGCCAGGACCGCGTCGGCGGGAAGTGCCAGGACGAGGAACTTGATGCCCCGCCCCGTCAGTTCGCGGGCGGCATCGACGGGGCTCTTCGTGGCGTCGAGGGCGATCTCATCGAGGGCGTACGTCTGCTTGGTGAAGCGGCCGGTCGTGTTGTTGTCCTTGATCGCCATGCGCGCGCCGGCCACGCCCTCGTCCTCGGGCGCGGCCTCGGCATCGTAGGAGGAGGGGGCGAGCTCGGGCCGGTAGATCAGCCCGATCCGGGTTTCCGTCGCGGCGGGCGTCGGAGCCGCCGCCGCCTCCGAGCGTGCGGGCTCCTGCGCGACGGCGGGGAGACACCACGAGCCGCACAACCCGAGGAGGAGAGCGAATGGGGCGAGGGGGGAGCGCGTCGAAGCCTGCATGAGGCGATCACGCTAACAACATTGTTCCGCCACGCTCAATCGGCGTTTGATAAGGAAATCATAAGCCCCGCCTGCAGCCCGAGCCGTTCCGGGCGCACGGTGCACGCGGCAGGATACCGCCGGGATGCAGGGATCACCCTGCCTCCCCCGGCGTTGCCAGCCGGTGGTTCGGGTATCATCCTGCCGACAGGCCCGGGCTGCGCCCGACGCGAGACGAGCGAAGTCATGACGCGACCGATCCCCCTCCCCCGTGCCGGACACGTTTGCGCGAGCCTCGGTCTCCTGCTGGCCCTGGCCGTGGGAGCACCCGCACAAGCCGCCCCCGAGAAAGCGGCGATCTTCGGCATCGAACTGTTCGATCCCGGCGTGGTCGGGGGCCGTAAGGCGCGGCCGGACGAGACCCGGCGCCTCGTCCTCGTCACGGAGGAGCTGCGCAAGGCCCTCGCTGAAGCGGTCGAGCCCATCGACGTCGCGCCGCAGGCCGCCGAGATCGCCAAGCAAGCACCGCTCTACAAGTGCGACGGCTGCGCCGCCAGCATCGCCAAGACCCTCGGGGCGGACCTCGCCATCAGCGGCTACGTCGAGAAGGGCTCGAACCAGATCTTCAACCTCACGGTGACCATCGCGGACGCGGCCACCGGCAAGATCGTGCGCGGCGGCCGGGTGGTGATCCGGGCCGACACCGACGACACCTGGGCGCATGCCATGCGCTGGGTGGTGAAGAACCGCCTGCTCGCCGAACCCCTGCCGAACCGCTCGTGATGCGTCCGGTTTTTTGCTAGGGCCAACGTCGCATCCGCGCAGGGTTGCGCGGAAAGCCAGCTGAACGTTGTCGATCCCGAACGTTGCCGATCCCGAACGTTGCCGATCCCATGAGTCCGAGCGAGTCGAAACCACCGTTGTTGATGCCCTCCCCCTTCGAACGCGGTGCGTATCCCGACGACGCCGTTCCGCGTCTCCTCGTGAGCGTACGCGACGCCGACGAGGCCCTGGCCGCCGCTGCCGCGGGCGCGGATCTGGTCGATGCCAAGGACCCGGACCGGGGGGCCCTCGGTGCCCTCCCCGTCACGACGGTGCGCGCCCTCGTCGATCGCATCGCTGGACGTGCCGTCACCAGCGCCGTGGCGGGCGAGCCGACGGACGCGACCGCCCTCGCCCCTTGCGTCGCCGCCATGGCCGCCACGGGGGTGAACTACGTGAAAGTCGCCGTGCAAGGGGACTTTCCCGACACGGCACTGGCCGAGGCCGCCGCGGCCGCGCCCGGCCGGCTCATCGCCGTGCTGTTCGCCGAGCATGAACCCGCGCCCGCTCTCGTGGCGCGTGTGGCGGCGGCCGGATTCGTCGGTGCCATGATCGACACGGCGACCAAGGACGGGCGCCGCCTGCCCGACCTCCTGCCGATTCCGGTCCTGACGGCCTTCACCCGCGCCTGCCGTCGGCACGACCTCGTCTCGGGCCTCGCCGGCTCCCTCGCGCTCGCCGACATCAAGAGCCTGGCTCCTGTCGGCCCGCACTACCTCGGCTTCCGCGGCGGCCTGTGCCACGACAGCGATCGCACGAAAGGCCTCGATCCGGCCCGGGTGGCGGAGGCCGTGCGGATTTTGCGCGCTCGCGCCCGCCGAGACGCCGCATGAGTTCCGAAGTCATGGTCGTGAAGGTCGGCGGCAGCCTCCTGTCCGACGCCGGCCGCCTGCGCGCTGTCCTCGCCGGCCTCGCGGAGGGCCGGGACGGCCCCTGCGTGGTGGTCCCCGGCGGCGGCCCGTTCGCCGAGGCCGTGCGGACCTCTCAGGCGGCGCTCGGCTTCGGCGATGCGCTGGCCCACCGCCTCGCCCTCGACGCCATGGGCCGCATGGCCGAGATCTTTTCGGCGTTCGAGCCGCGCTTGGCCATCGCCACGACGTGGGATGCGGCATCGGCGATCCTCGCCCGCGGCGGTGTGCCGGTCTGGGACCCCATCACCCTCAAGGCCGGGCATCCCGACATCCCGGAGACCTGGGACGTCACCTCCGACAGCCTCGCCGTGTGGCTCGCCACGCAATGGAACGCGCCGCGCTGCGTCCTGGCGAAATCCGCCCTCGTGCCCATGGGAGCATCGTTCGAGCACCTCGCCCGTCTCGGCCTCGTCGACGCCGCGTTCCCAGCCTTCGCGGCGCGCTACACCGGTGCCGTCGTCCTGCGTGGCCCAGCCGAGACCAGGGCCGCCGCATGAGCACCCCCGAACACCTCGTCTTCATTACCGGTCGCATGGCCAAGGCGCGCCTCGAGAAGGTCGCCGCCACGCTCCCGGCCGATCGCTTCGCCTGGAGCATCGCCGATGCCGGGGTGAAGGTCGCGGCCCTGATGACCGAAGAAATCATCCGACGCCGGGTGACGATTCCCGAGGGCGCCACCCGCATCGTCCTGCCGGGCCGTTGCCGGGCGAACCCGGAGGCCCTGGCCCAACATTTCGGCCTGCCGGTGGAGCGCGGCCCCGACGAGATCGTCGACCTGCCGGCCTATCTCGGCCTCGCCGGACGCACGGTGGATCTGTCGCGCCACGACCTGCGGATCTTCTCCGAGATCGTCGACGCCTCCAAGATGACTCCCGACCAGATCCTCGCGAAGGGCCTCGACCTCGCCCGCCGTGGCGCGGACGTCATCGATCTCGGCGGTCTGCCCGACACCGATTTCCCGCACCTCGAGGACTGCGTGCGCCTCCTGAAGGGCGCCGGCCTCAAGGTCAGCGTCGATTCCTTCTCCCTCGACGAACTCACCCGCGGCGCCAAGGCGGGCGCCGATTTCCTCCTGAGCCTCAACGAGGACACCCTCGATCTCGCCTTCGAGACCGACGCGGTGCCAGTCCTCGTGCCCGTGCGGCCCGACGATCTCGCCTCCCTCGACCGGGCCATCGAGCGCATGGAGAAGGCCGGGCGTCCCTACATGGCCGACCCGATCCTGGAGCCGATCCATTTCGGCTTCGTCGAATCCATCACGCGTTATCACGAGACCCGGCGACGCTGGCCCGGCATCGAGATGATGATGGGCACCGGCAATCTCACCGAACTCACCGAGGCCGACAGCCTCGGGGTCACGGCGCTGCTGGTGGGCATGTGCTCGGAACTCGCCATCCGCAACGTGCTCATCGTCCAGGTCTCGAACCATACCCGCCGCACGGTGGAGGAGCACGACGCGGCGCGGCGGGTGATGTACGCGGCCAAGGCGGATTCGGCCCTGCCGAAAGGTTACGGCCGCTCCCTCCTGGCGCTCCACGACAAGCGCCCCTATGTGCAGACCCCAAACGAGATCGCGGCCCAGGCGGCCGAGGTGAAGGACCCGAACTACCGCATCGCGGTCGCGGAGGACGGCATCCACGTGTTCAACCGCGATACCCATGCCATCGGCACCAACGCCATGGCGTTCTTCCCCGATCTCGACGTGGCGCAGGACGGCGCCCACGCCTTCTACCTCGGCGGCGAACTCACCAAGGCCGAGACCGCCTGGCGTCTCGGCAAGCGCTACGTACAGGACGAGGCCCTGGTCTGGGGTGCGGCCGCCGACGCCGAAATCGAGGACACCACCGCCTTCAAGAAGGCCGGGCACACCAAGCATTCCGGCCCGGACGGCGCGAGCCGCGATACCACATCGCCCGAGGCCGATGCGGGCCGGCCCGAGACCTTGGGCCCAGGGGAGACGTCCGCCGCCGATGCGGTGTCGGAGGTGCCGTCGGAGGCCGGCGCCCGCATCGTCTGCGGCAAGCTCGTACCGGCCGGGAAAGCGTAACGCCGTGCCGCTGATCCTCGAGACCGTCGTCACCACGACCTCGCCCGCCGGCGACCTGCACCTCGTGCCCTTCGGTCTGATCCAGGACGGGGCGGAGTGGGTGTTGGCCCCGTTCCGGCCGTCGCCCACCATCCTCAACCTCGAATCCAATCCGGTCTTCGCCGCATCGAGCCCCAGCGACATCCGGGTCATCGCCGGCGCCGTCACCGGCCGGCGCGATTGGGCCACCCTGCCCTGCGACCGCATTCCCGGCCGGCGCCTCGCCGACAGCTTTGGCCACGCCGAATTCGAGGTGGTGGGGGTGGAACCGGACGAGACCCGTCCGCGCTATCGGGGACGCATGGTCCATTCCGCCGCCCATATCCCGTTCTTCGGCTACAACCGGGCGCAGGCCGCCGTGCTGGAGGCGGCGATCCTCTCGACGCGCCTCCAGATGCTGGACCCCGACAAGATTTTGACCGAGATGCGCTACCACGCCATCGCGATCGCCAAGACCGCCGGGCCCGCCGAGCGCGAGGCCTGGGACTGGATCGAGGACAAGGTCGCCGCCGCCCTCGGGCGCGACGACCGCATCCTCGATAAGCCCCCCGCAGCACCTTAAGAGTGTGTGTTCCCGAGGAGACGAGACCCCGATGAAGTTTTTGGCACTCACGACGGCGGCGGCCTTCGCCCTCGTCTCGTTCGGCGCCCAGGCGCACGGCCCCACCCGCAAGAAGGTCGAGGAGACCGTCGAGATCAACGCCACGCCGGATAAGGTCTGGGCCGTGATCTCGAACTTCCAGGACATGAGCTGGCTGCCTCCGGTCGAGAAGACCGAGGGCAAGGGCGGCAACGAGATCAAGGCCACCCGGACCCTGACCCTGAAGGGCGGCGCCACGGTGGACGAGGAGCTGTACAAGTACTCGGCCGAGAAGATGAGCTACTCGTACCGGATCACCAAGGTCGACGTGAAGACTCTACCGGTGAACGACTACTCGTCCACCATCAAGGTCGAAGATGCCGGCGGCAAGACCAAAGTGTCGTGGGACGGCGCGTTCTACCGCGGCTACATGAACAACGATCCGCCGCCCGAGCTGAACGACGAAGCGTCCCAGAAGGCCGTGCGCGGCCTCTACCGCACCGGTCTCGACGCCCTCAAGGCCAAGGTCGAGAAGAGCGGTTCTTGAGCGACATCCGCTCGCATCGCGCAGCACGGAAGGGCCGGCGTCATGCCGGCCCTCTCCTCCTCGCCCTGATGCTCGTCACGGCGCAAGCACGCGCCGAAGAAGCCCTCGTCACGGCGCAGGGCGCCAATGTCCTGGCCGTGGTCGACCTCGAGGCCGGTGCGGTGGTGGGCCAGATCGCCCTGGATGGCGCGCCCGCCGGCATCGCGCTCTCGCCGGACCGCAAGACCGCCTACGTCACCCGCCCCGAGGGCCCGGGCCTCGCGGTGGTGGACCTCGCGACCCGCACCGTCACCACCACCCTCGCCCTGCCGGGTGGCCCGCTCGGGATCGCCGTGAACCCGAAGTCCGGTGTCGTCTACGTGGCCGATTGGTACGGCAGCCGGGTCTTCGTGATCCCTGCCGATGGCTCCCGCCTCGAGACCGAGTTCCAGGTCGGTGCCTCGCCCTCCGGCATCGCCGTGACGCCGGACGGCGCCACGATCTTGGTGGCCAACCGTGAGGGCGATTCGGTCTCCGTCGTCGATGCCGCCACCCTGGCCCTGACCCGCACGATTCCCGTCGGCCGGCACCCGTTCGGTCTCACCCTCGATGCGGCGGGCGCCCGCGCCTACACCGCCAACGTCACCTCGAACGACGTCTCTGTGATCGATGTCGCGGCCGGCACCGAAATCGGCCGGGTGACCACGGGCGAGCGGCCCTACGTGGTGGCCCTTGCCGGCAACCGCGGCTTCGTCACCGACCAGTATGCGGGCACGGTGAGCGTGTTCAATCTCCAGACCCTCACCAGCGTCGCGGCCATCGAAGTCGGCGACCACCCCGAGGGCATCGCCGCCACCCGCGACGGCACGAGCCTGGTGGTGGCGAACTGGGGCTCGAACACCCTCAGCATCCTCGACGCCGCCACCCTCAAGGTGACGAAGGAGATCCCGGTCCCCGACGGTCCCCGATCCTTCGGCGACTTCTTGCGCTGAAGGCAGGTCGCCTTTCCCCAAACGAAGAACGGCGGCTTCCTGGGGAGCCGCCGTTCTTCGTTTCAGCCCCTGCGGGCCGCTTCAGTTGCTGGCGAGATGCGGCATCGGATCGACGGGGGTCGCGCCCTTGCGGATCTCGAAGTGGAGCTGAGGCGAGGTCACGTTGCCGGATGCGCCAGACTTGGCGATGGTCTGGCCGCGCTTGACCTTCTCGCCGGGGCGGACATCGAGTTCGCCGTTATGGGCGTAGGCCGAGACGTAGCCGTTGGTGTGGCGCACGAGGACGAGCTTGCCGTAGCCCTTCACGTCTGAGCCGGCATAGGCCACCGTGCCGTCCTCGGCCGCCTTCACCGCCGTACCCTCGGGCACCGAGATGTTGATGCCTTCGTTGCCGGACGAGCCGTAGCCCGAGATCACCCGGCCCTTGGCGGGCCAGCGGAACGAGGTGTCGGACGCGACCGAGCCGGTGCTGGCGGGCTCGGCCTTCGGCGTCTCGACGGCGGCGACCTTCACGGGCGTCTTCGCGGCTTCCTTGGCAGTTTCCTTGGCGGCGGCTTCGGCGGCCTTGGCCTCGACAACCTGCTTGGCCGCCTTGGCGGCTTCGAGCTTGGCGACCTTGGCCTCGGCCTCGGCGGCCTTCTTCGCCGTCTCCTTGGCCGCGTCGGCCTTCACCTTGGCGGCATCGGGCTTCGTCTCGGCCTTGGCCTCCTTGATCTCGATCTTCCGCACGGCTTTGTCGTCGGCCTTGGCGACGGCCTGGCCCGGACGCGGATGGGCCTTCCTGGCATCGGCGGCCTTGGACTCGGCCACCGCCTTGGCGGCCTCGGCCTTGCGGGTCTCGACGAGCTTCTTCGCCTCGGCGAGCTTGCGGGCGTCCGTGAGCTTGGCCTCGGCGGCCTTCCTCTCGGCGGCCTTGCTGGTCTCGACGAGACGGCGCGCCTCGGCGAGCTTCTCGGATTCGGCCTCCTTGCGGGCAGCCAGGGCGGCGGCTTCGGCGGCCTTGCGCTCGGCGGCGCGGTCGACGACCTTGGGAGCGGGCGCCGCCGGAACGGTGCGGGTCGTCATGGCGCGGCCCGCATCCGGGTTCATGCCGGACACCATGCCGGAGACGGGCTCCGTCGAGGCGACGCGGCTCGTCTGCGCCCGGGGGGCCGGCGGCACCGCGGCCATGGGCCGGGGCGACATCGCCACCCCGGGGGCGCCGAGCGCCTGGGACTGGATGCGGCTCGTGCGCACCACCGGAGCCGGGGCGATCTCCCCGTCCGGAAGGCTCCCCGTGGCGACCGGCTCGCTCGCCATATTGGAAGCGAACGGATTGCCGAAGGGGTCGCCGAGGCGCGACGCATCCGACGAACAGGCGGCCGCGCCGCCTCCAATCACTCCGATGAGTGCGAAGCGCGACAGCGTCTTCAACCCTCGACCAGTCCCGCGAACCCGCATCGACGCACCTGTCTGACCTGACGCAACTTGATGACGTCATTCAAACGGGATTCAGGTTAAACAACCGTTCCGATTCACCACGTTCGCGTCGATCGGAAACCCTGCGCGTTGCTCCATTACAGGACGCGGGCGCGTCCCGGGGTCAGCGGTGCGAGCCGCAACCCACCGCCGATACGCTCCTGAACGACGCCGTCGGCCCCCATTGCGAGAACGACGAGACGCGCCGTTTCGACCGAGCCCAGTGCTCCGACGAGACGTCCCCCCGGCGCCAGAAATCCGAAAAGGTGGGGCGGCAGGGCGGCTACGGTGCCGTTGAGGAGGATGCGGTCGAAGCGCCCCTCGGGCACGCTGCCAACGTCGAGCCCGTCACCCACCGCGATGGTGGCCCGCACCCGGTCCTCGGGCAGGAGTGCGACGCGGGCATCCTCGGCGAGAAGCGCGTAGCGCTCGACGCTGTGGACGTGGGCTGCCCCGAGCCGCAGCAGCAAGGTGGTCACGTAGCCCGAGCCGGTGCCGATTTCGAGGAGGCGCATGCCGGGGCGCGCGCCGAGTGCCGTCAGCATGGCCGCGATGGCGCTCGGCGCCGTCATGGTTTGCCCGCAGGGCAGCGGCAGGGCGAGGTCGCGCCGGGCGAGGTCGCGATGGGCGCCCGGAGCGAAGCGCTCGCGCGGCACCCGCTCCAGGGCGCGCAGGGTGTCGGTGTCGCGCACCCCCCGCCCCCGCAGGGCCATGACGAAGGCCGCCGCCTCGATGGAGCCGTCCGTCGTCATGGGACGCTCGGCCTCAGCCGGAAAAGCCCTGCGCGAATCGGGTCAGGCTCGGCTCGTCCGTGAGGTCGAGGCGCAGGGGGGTCACCGAGATGCGCTTCTCGGCGATCGCCTTGAGGTCGGTGCCGTTCCCCGGCTGGAACGTCGCCTTGGCGAAGGCCAGCCAGAAATACGGATTGCCGCGCCCGTCCTGGCGCGCGTCGATGGCGAGCAGCGCCTGATTGCGGAACCCCTGCGCGGTCACCGACGTGCCCTGGACCTCCCCCGGCTCGCAATCGGGAAAGTTCACATTGACGACGATGCCGGGCTCGATCCCGATCTCCAGGATCTTGCGCACCACCCCCGGGCCGTGCTCGGCCGCGCATTGCCACTTGATCGCGCCCCGGCCGCCGGCCCCGTAGGCCTGGCTCAGCGCGATGGACTTCACGTTGAGGATCGTCCCCTCCATGGCCGCCGCGATGGTGCCCGAATAGGTCACGTCCTCGGCGACGTTCTGGCCGCGGTTGACCCCCGACAGGACGAGGTCCGGCCCATGATCCTTGAGAATGTGGCGCACCCCCATGATCACGCAATCGGACGGCGTGCCCTTCACGGCGAAGCGCTTCTCCGACACCTGACGCAGGCGCAACGGATCGTTGAGCGACAGGGAGTGCGAGACGCCCGACTGGTCGGTCTCGGGCGCCACCACCCAGACGTCGTCGGAGATGGCCCGGGCGATCCCCTCAAGGGCTTCGAGCCCCGGCGCGTGGATGCCGTCGTCGTTGGTGACGAGAATGCGCATCAGACTTTGTGTCCCTCGATCCGGTCGATCCCGCCCATGTAGGCCTTCAGTGCCGAGGGCACCGTGACGCTGCCGTCGGGGTTCTGGTAGTTTTCCATCACGGCGATGAGGGCGCGGCCCACCGCCACCCCCGAGCCGTTGAGGGTGTGGACGTAATTCACCGCCTTGCCCGCCCGGAAGCGCGCGTTCATGCGCCGCGCCTGGAAGTCGCCGCAGACCGAGCAGGACGAGATCTCGCGAAAGGTCTCCTGGCCCGGCATCCAGACCTCGATGTCGTAGGTCTTCTGGCTGGCGAACCCCATGTCGCCGGTGCACAGCGTCATGATCCGGTAGGGCAGATCGAGCTTCTTCAGCACCGCTTCCGCCGACCCCAGCATGCGCTCGTGCTCGGCGGCCGACTGGTCCGGCGTGGTGATCGAGACGAGCTCGACCTTGTTGAACTGGTGCTGGCGCAGCATGCCGCGCGTGTCCCGGCCCGCCGAGCCGGCCTCGGCGCGGAAGCACGGGGTCAGGGCGGTGAAGCGTAAGGGGAGTTCTTCCTCGCGCAGAATGCTCTCGCGCACGAGGTTGGTCAGCGGGACTTCGGCCGTGGGGATGAGCCAATGCTCACGGACCGCGAACTGGTCGTCCCGGAACTTCGGCAACTGGGCGGTGCCGAACATCGCTTCGTCCCGCACCATGAGCGGCGGCGCCACCTCGGTGTAGCCGTGCTCGCCCGTGTGCAGATCGAGCATGAACTGACCGAGTGCCCGCTCCAGCCGGGCGAGCTGGCCCTTGAGCACCACGAAGCGCGCGCCCGACATCCGCGAGGCCGCCTCGAAATCCATCAGCCCCGAGGCCTCGCCGATCTCGAAATGCTGCTTGCCCGTGGCGAGCTGCGGGCGGGTCGCCGCGAACCGGCGGTACTCGACGTTGCCGTGCTCGTCGGCGCCCTCGGGTACGTCGAGGTTCGGGCGATTCGGGATCGCGGCGAGCTTCTCGTCCAGGGTCCTGCCGGCCTCGGCCTGGGCCGTCTCCAGCACGGGCGCCTCGTCCTTGAGGCGGGCGACCTCTTCCATGAGTTCGGCGGCGCGGGCCTCGTCCTTGGACTTCTTGGCCCCACCGATCTCCTTGGCGAGCGCGTTGCGCCGCTCCTGATTGGCCTGCGCTGCCGAGGTAGCGCCCTTGCGCGCGTCGTCCAGGGCGATCAGCTCGGCCGCGAGCGGCGCCAGCCCACGACGGCGCAGTGCGTCGTCGAAAGCGTCCGGATTCTCGCGGATGACGCGGATGTCGTGCATGGGGTCGCTCGGGCGCAGGCTTTCTGGATAGACGACGAGGCTTTGCAGCATCGACGCCAGCGCGACAAGGGCGGGCGGCTCCCGAGCCGATCCCACCCTCACCCCGTGCCTACGGCTCCAGCCCCTCGGCCTTGCGCTTGGCCGCGCGCCTCCGCTCGACGCGGCCCACGGAGAAGATCGAGGCTTCGTAGAGCAGGATCATCGGGATCGCGAGGGAGAGCTGGGAGATCACGTCCGGGGGCGTCAGCACGGCGGCGACCACGAAGACGAGCACGATGGCGTAGCGGCGCTTTTCGCGGAGGAACGCCGTGTCGATGATGCCGATCTGGCCGAGCAGGGTCAGGATCACCGGTAGCTGGAACGCGATCCCGAAGGCGAAGATCAGCGTCATGATGAGCGAGAGATACTCGTCCACCTTCGGCAGGAGGGCGATGGTCGCCTCCCCCGGCTGCCCGATCTGCTGCAGCGACACCGAGAACTGGATGAGCAGCGGCATCGCCAGGAAGAACACCACCAGGGCGCCGAGGATGAAGAACACCGGCGTCGCCACGAGGTAGGGCAGGAAGGCCTGGCGCTCGTTGCGGTAGAGGCCCGGCGCCACGAAGGCGTAGATCTGCGTCGCGATCACCGGAAACGCCAGGAACCCGGCCCCGAACACGCTGAGCTTGATGTTGGTGAACACCTGCTCGAGGAAATGCGTGGCGATGAGCTTGGCGTTCTCGGCCCCCACGATGGAGACGTAGGGCCAGACGAGGATGTTGTAGATATGCCGCGAGACGAAGAAGCAGGCGAAGAACATCACCACGAAGGCGGCGAGCGACTTGATGAGCCGCGATCGCAATTCGATGAGGTGGTCGAGGAGCGGGGCCCGCGACGCCTCGATGTCGGCGTCATCCGTGGCGTTGGTCATCGGGCTTGATCGGGCTGCGAGTTGGCCGGGGAATTCCTGGCCACGACCGGACGGTCCGGCGTCTCGGCCGGCGGCGGGGAAGCGAGGGGATCGGCGGAGGGAGCGGGGTCGATCGAAGCCGGCTCGGGGGCGGGCGCCGGATCGCTCTGGGCGAGCTGGGCGGCGACGTTGGCGAGCGGCTGGGTCGGCGACGGCGTTGTCTTGGTTTGACCGTCCACGGCGCCCTTGATCTCGTCGCGGATGGTCTGGACCGGATTGAACACCGGCCCCATGGTCCCGGCGGCCTTGCGGACCCCGTCGACCTCACGGCGGATTTCGTCGAACTCCGCCTCACGCACCGCTTCGTTGAACTGCGATTGGAACTCGCCTGCCATGCGGCGCATCTTGGTCGTGATCTGCCCGACCGTGCGCAGGGCCTTGGGCAGGTCCTTTGGACCGATGACGATGAGGGCGACGCCGCCGATCAGCATCACCTCGCCCCAACTCATGTCGAACATTCGTGGACTGTCCCGCGCTCGCGCGATGCCGGTGACGGCGGGGTGCCTATCGCAGGTCGCGCGGGGTTCCGCCAGACCCCGGCGCCGGCCGGCCGAAGCCGGGCCCCACCGTCACGCGAAACGCCGCGCGCTCAGACGACCTTGCGGTCGGCCGTGACGGTGTTGGCGGTCGCCGGCTCGCCCTGGTGCGGCAAGGTCCGCACGGGCTCGCCCGTGCTCGGCGGCGGCACGGCCGTGGGCGCCTCGTCCTCGGCCATCCCCTTCTTGAACGCCTTGATGCCCTTGGCGACGTCGCCCATCAGGTCGGAGATCTTGCCGCGCCCGAACAGCAGCATCACGATGCCGGCGACGATGATCCAGTGCCAGATACTCATGCTGCCCATGGCAACCTCCCGCGCCGGGGGGCTCGAAGCCCGCACGGCACCCACGCGTGTGATCCAGTTCCGGCGAACCTAAGGATCGCGCCCGCCCAGCACAAGAACCGCTTGGAAACCAGTGCGCTCGCGTGAGCGAACGACGAGGCCCGTTCCCGGGCGGGAGCGAGGCGGAATGCCGCACCGGCTCCGGGGGTCGGCCGGCTCAGGCAGCCATCGCCAAGGCGGCCTCGAACCGGGCGCGCGCCTCGCGCACGTCGAAGGCCGGCGGTCCGGCGGGCAGGCGAGCGAGGGCGTCGTGCGCCCGGCGCAGGGACGCTCCGGCCAGGGCCGGCGCGCCCTCGGCCACCCCGCGCATCTCCGTGAGATCGCCGTTGCAATGCAGACCGACATCGATCCCCGCCGCGAACGCGGCCTCGGTGCGCGGGCGAAACCCGCCCTGGAGCGCGTGCATGGACAGGTCGTCGGTCATCAGGAGACCGTCGAAGCCGATGATCCCGCGAATCACCCGCTCGATGACGAGGGCCGACTGCGTCGCCGGATGGTCGGGATCGAGGGCGGTGAAGACCACGTGGGCGCTCATGGCCATGGGTAGGTCGGCCAGGGCACGGAACGGTGCGAAATCCTGCGCCGTGAGGCTCGCGAGGTCGGCGTCCACCACGGGCAGGCCCTTGTGGCTGTCGCATCCGGCGCGGCCATGGCCGGGGATGTGCTTCATCACCGGCAGCACGCCGCCCTGCATCAAGCCCAGCGCCACGGCCCGGCCGATCTCGGCGACGCGCTCGGGGGTGGTGCCGTAGGCCCGGTCGCCGATGACGTCGTGGGCACCGGCCACGGGCACGTCGAGGACGGGGGCGCAGTCGACGTTGATGCCGACGTTTGCCAGATCGTGCGCCATGAGACGGGCGCCGAGCTCGGCCATGGCGACGGCCGAGCCGTCGAGGCGCCCGAAACGCCCGCCGGCCGGATAGGCCGGCCAGTGCGGCGGCCCCATGCGCTGCACCCGGCCGCCCTCCTGATCGATGAGGATCGGCGCGTCGGCGCGGCCCACGGTGTCGCGCAAGGCCCGGGTCAGCGCCAGCACCTCGTCGGGCGTGCCGATGTTGCGCTTGAACAGAATGAAGCCCCAGGGCGCCACGTCGCGAAAGAACGCGGCCTCCTCCGCCGAGAGGGACTTGCCGGCGCAACCGAGGATCAGGGCACGGGTGGTCATGAACGCGGCGTCCTCGGGACTCGGTGGCGCGCCCGGGCCACATGGGCCGGGCCGGCTGCGCGACGGAACGGCGGGCGGACGCAAGCCGAAAGCCTCGGCCGGCACCGCTCCGCAGGGAGCGAGAACCTCGGTTCTTCTCCGGGCGGTGGTTCTAGGCCTCAGTTTTTCGCGACGAAGCACTGGCCGCCGGCACCCTGGAGCTGGGTGCACAGGCTCGTCGCTTCGTTCTTGCCCAGCGGCCCGACTCGCACGCGGTAGAGGGACTTCCCGTTGACCTCGGCCTGACGGATCAGGGCCGGCTGGCCGGCGAGTTGAATGAACTTGCCCTGCAGCTGCTTGAAGGCGGCCTGGGCCTCGGCGGCGCTGGCGCGCACGCCGAGCTGGACCGAGAAGGAGCCGGCGGCGGGCGCGGGGGATTCGGCGACGGCCGCAGCCGTTGGGCTCACGGCGGCTGTGGTCTCCGGTGCCACGGCCGCGACGCGCTGGGGCGCCTTGACGCGCGGTACGGGAGCGGGGGCCGGAACGACCGGCTCGGGTGCGGGCGCCTCGGCCACGGGCGTCGTGGTCGGAACCGACACGGGCGCGGTGACCCGGGCGCTGCGCGGCCGCAGGGAACCGGCGGCGGTGCTGCCCTCGGCCGGAGCGCCCGGCAGGGTCATGGTCGGGATCACGGATGCCGGCGCAGCCTCGGCGGCCTCGGGCTGCGATGGCGGAACCGGCGTGTCCGGCTTGACCGAGACGGTCCGGACCCGGCGCGGCTCCCCGAGGGATTCGGTCAGGGTCCCGGTCTGCTGCGGGCTGGAACTGCCGGGGGTGGCGCCGCCTTCGCCCGTACGCTGGGCCGAGCGGGCCGCCTGCGCCACGTCGAGGGGCTGTTCCTCGCGGTTGACGATGCGGATCTGCCCGTCCTTGGCGGTGCGGTCGTAGATCTGCTTGTTCTGGTCGGGGATCTCGACGCCGTCGGCCTTCTGCGGCGCGATCTTGAGGGGCGCCGTGTCGGCCAGGATGGTGGGCACGCCGCCGCTGGCGCCGCCGCCCGCATGCAGGCCGCGCCAGGCGAGGCCGCCGGTGATGCAGACTGCCAGCACGCCGAGACCGGCGCCGACGGAGACGAGGCGGCTGCGCTGACGCGGCCGGCCCAGGGTGGCGCGCTCGCCGGAGGCGAACGCATCCTGCTCGGCCTGAGGCGCAGAATCGGCTCCTTGGCTCTGATAGGGATCCTGCTCCACGGACGCGAGATACTGGTCGAAGGCATCCGTCGGCGAGGACGCGGCGGGCGTTTGATGGGCCGGGGCCTGCGGTTGGGCCGGGCGGCCGGGCGCCACGGGCGCATCGACGAAGCTCGGTTCGATGCGCCGGCCCGAGGCCGGGTCGGACCGTCCGTCGCGGGCTTCCAAAATGGCGCGGAACGGATCGTCCTGGCCGACGATGCGGGCGAGCTCGGCCAGGGGATCGGATTTGGCATGGGCCTGCGGCGCGCGGACGGGCTGTCCTTGAGGGCCGGCTCCCTGTGAAGCGGGCCCTTGCGAAGCAAGCCCATGCGAAGCGGGCCCTTGGGGCTGCTGCAGATCACGCGCGAAGGCGTCGAAATCGACCGTCGCTCGCGAAGCGTTCGTCGTCATGGCAGCATTCCCCTTCACGCCGCGGTCACCTCACCGCATTTCGTCCGGCGCAGTGACGCCCAACACCGCGAGGCCGGAGGCGATCACGCCCCGCAATGCCTCCACGAGGGCCAATCGGGCCCGGGTTGAGTTTCGGTCGGTTGGATTAACAAACCGTAATTGCGGCAAGTCTTTGCCCTTGTTCCAGAAACCATGCAGCGAACTGGCGAGCTCGTAGAGGTAGAAGGCCACGCGGTGCGGCTCGTGTGCCCCGGCCGCCGCCTCGATCACGCGCGGATACTGGGCGATGAGCCGCATGATCTCGGCCTCGCCGGAATCGGTGAGCAGCCCGAGGTCGGCGTCGCGAAGCAGGCCATCCCGCGAAAAGTCCTCCGTCGGCATCGCCTCCCGGGCCTGGCGGAACACCGAGAAGCAGCGCGCATGGGCGTACTGCACGTAGAAGACCGGGTTGTCCTTGGATTGCTCGACCACCTTGGCGAGGTCGAAATCGAGGGTCGCGTCGTTCTTGCGGTAGAGCATCATGAAACGGATCGCGTCGCGCCCGACCTCGTCGACGACCTCGGCCAGGGTGATGAATTCGCCGGCGCGCTTCGACATCTTCACGGGCTCGCCCGCCCGCAACAGCCGCACGAGCTGGCACAGCTTGACGTCGAGGGTGGCGTGCCCCCCGCTCACCGCCTTCACCGCCGCCTGCATGCGCTTGACGTAGCCGCCGTGATCGGCCCCGAGCACGTCGATGAGGTCGGTGGCGCCGCGCTCGATCTTGGTCCGGTGGTAGGCGATGTCGGAGGCGAAGTAGGTGAACGAGCCGTCCGACTTCAGGAGCGGCCGGTCGACGTCGTCGCCGAACTCCACCGTGCGGAACAGGGTCTGCTCGCGGTCCTCCCAATCCTCGGGCAGCTGGCCCTTGGGCGGCGGCAGGCGGCCTTCGTAGACGAGGCCCTTCTCACGGAGTTCCGCGAGGAGGACCGGCACCGCCTGCGCGAGGGTGGCTTCGGAGAAGAACACGTCGTGGTGGATGCCGAGCCGGGCCAGATCGCCCCGGATCAGATCCATCATCGCGTCGATGGAAAAGGCCCGCACGGTGGGAAGCCATTCGGCTTCCGGTTGGTCCAGGAGGGCCCGCCCATGCGTCTCGGCCAGCGCCCGGCCCACGGGCACGAGGTAGTCGCCTGGATAGAGGCCCTCGGGGACCGGCCCGACATCTTCGCCGAGGGCCTCGCGGTACCGGAGGAAGGCGGAGCGGGCGAGCACGTCGACCTGCGCGCCCGCATCGTTGATGTAGTATTCGCGCGTCACGTCGCGGCCCGAGGCGACGAGGAGGTTGGCGAGCGCATCGCCGAACACCGCACCGCGCCCATGGCCGACATGCATCGGCCCGGTGGGATTGGCCGAGACGTACTCGATGTTGACCCTGCCCGCGGAGCCGTGTGCCGCCTGCCTGACGCCACGCCCGTAGGCATCGCCCTCGCTCAGGGCCGCCCGCACCACGGCGTGGAACAGGTCCGGCGCCAGCCGCAGGTTGATGAAGCCGGGACCGGCGACGCTCGCCTCGACCACGTCCGGGTCCTTGCGCAGCTCCGCCGCCAGGGCCTCGCCCAGCGCCTTCGGGTTGGTCTTCGCCTCCTTGGCCAGCACAAGGGCGGCGTTGGTGGCGAGATCCCCGTGGCTCGCGTCGCGGGGCGGCTCCACCACCACGCGCGACAGGTCGAGCCCCTCGGGCAGCTGTCCGGCCCGGATCAGGCCCTGAACGGCCGCGCGCACGCGTGTCTCGAAGGTGGCGAAGATGTTCATCGGTGATCGGTTTCCGCTCGCGACGGCCGCCGCGTCACGACGGCCCACGCCTCAAGTGGGGGGCATACCAACCGGGCGCACGGGTGTCACGGCTCGGCCAGCGGCAGGCCCTTGCTCTCCGGGCTCCAATGCAGGTCGGGCGTCGCCGTGAAAAGGCGCTTGTGGGCGAGCACCGCGTAGGTGTCGGTCATGCCGGCGATGTAGTCGGCCACCCGGCGGGCGACGCGACCCGCGCTCGCGCCCTCCAGCCCGTCCGACCATTCCTCCGGCATGGCGCGGGGCTCGGCGGTGAACCGCGAAAACAGGTCGGCGACGATGATGTCCGCCTTGGCGCGCACGGCCAGCACGCCGGGATGGCGGTACATGCGGGCGAACAGGAAGGTCTTGATCGCCGCATCCGCCGCCGCGATGGCGGGCGAGAACGCGACGACGGGGGCGGACGCCGCCCGGATGGCGGCGACGTCGCCGGGCGCCAGGGCGGCGATGCGGCGCCCGCTCTCGGCGATGACGTCCTCGACGAAGCGGGTGATCACCCGCCGCGCCAGTTCGTGAATCTTTCGCGATGGGTCGAGGGTCGGATAGAGCCCGTCGATTTCCGCCAGGATCTCGGCGAGGAACGGCACGGCGTCGAGGTCGGCGAGATCGAACAGGCCGGCGCGCAGGCCGTCGTCGAGGTCGTGGCTGTCGTAGGCGATGTCGTCGGCGAGCGCCGCCGCCTGCGCTTCCGGCCCGGCGAAGCGCGCGAGTTCGAGATCGTTCAGGCGATCGTATTCGAGGATCGCCGCCGGAATGCCGCGCGTCGCCCAGCGCGGGGTCGGCGTCCCGTCCGCCTCCAGCAGGGGACCGTTGTGCTTGACCAGGCCCTCCAGGGTCTCCCAGGCGAGGTTGAGTCCGTCGAAGCCGGCGTAGCGCCGCTCCAGCCGGGTGACGATGCGAAGGGCCTGGGCGTTGTGGTCGAAGCCACCGTGCCCACGCATCAGCGCGTCCAGGGCATCCTCGCCGGTGTGGCCGAAGCAGGTGTGGCCGAGGTCGTGGCTGAGGGCGAGGGCCTCGGCGAGATCCTCGTCGAGGCCGAGCGCCCGGGCGAGCGCGCGGGCGATCTGGCTCACCTCCAGGGTATGGGTGAGGCGGGTGCGATAGTGGTCGCCCTCGTGGTGCACGAAGACCTGGGTCTTGTGCTTGAGGCGCCGGAAGGCGGAGGAGTGGATGATGCGGTCGCGGTCGCGCTGGAAGTCGCTGCGCGTCGGCGAGGACGCTTCGGGAATCAGCCGCCCGCGCGTCGTGGCCGGGTCCGTCGCATAGGGCGCCCTCCAGCGCTCACCGTTGTGCCGCACGTCATCCCCCCGTCGCGCCGCGTTGCAGCGCGTGCTTGCCGAGCCTATCTTGTGCGCTTGAGCGCATCTGGCAATCGACGAGACCCGAGCATCACGATGGCCGACATCACCCTGACCCCGCGCGCGGCGAAGCGCATCAACGAGATCATGGGCGCCGAGCCCCCGGGCGCGTCCCTGCGGATCAGCGTGAACGGCGGCGGCTGCTCGGGCTTCTCCTACGCCTTCGACATCGAGCGGGCACGGGCCGCCGACGACGTGGCCATCGAGCGCGACGGTGCCACGGTGCTCGTCGACCCCATGTCGCTCGAATACATGAGTGGCTCGGTCATCGACTTCGTCAACGACCTCATCGGCCAGTCGTTCAAGATCGAGAACCCGCTGGCCACCGCGTCCTGCGGTTGCGGCACGTCGTTCTCCCTGTAGGGTTTCGCCCGCACGTCCGTCGATCCGGACGCCCCCGGCAATTGCCACATCCCGCGAACTGCGGCACGGATGCGTCGTCCATGGCGCCCCCGCGGCGCGCCCTCCCCTGAAGCGCCGTTTGCCAGCGATCCGGAAAACCCCATGACCTGCTCGAAAGGCCGCCCCCTCCTGCGCTGGGCGACCGGCGCCTCGGCCTGCGTCCTCGTCCTCCTCGGCGCCGGCCTGCCGGTGGGACCCGGGCCCGCCTGGGCCCAGGAGGCCGCCTCCGCCGTTCAGGACGTGAACCTGACGGACGTGACTCTGCCGCTGGGCGACGCGGTGCTGAAGGCCGCGCGCGTCACGGTCAGCGGCACGCGCCTGTCGAAGGACGAACTCCTCGCCCTGCTCCGCCCCGGCCCCGAGCCCGTGGCGTCGCGCCTCGCCCGCCTCGATGCGGCGAGCCTCGTGATCCCGGACCTGCGCATCGAGGGTGGGTCCAAGGGCGTGCGGGAGACGGTGACCTACGGCAACGTCGTCGCCAAGGACGTGCGCGCCGGACGGATCGCCGAGCTCACCTCCACGGGGGCGGTCCTCACCGTGGAGGGCGAGCGCAAGGGTGCCGGGTCCTACGGTCCGCTCCAGGCCACCGACCTCGATCTGGCGGCCCTGGCCCGGCTCTATGCCGAACCGGGTGACGGCAAGGGTGCCCTGCAGCGGATCTACGGCACGTTCGCCGTGGCGGACATCGCCTTCGTCGACGCCAAGGGCATGGCGGTGAAATTCGCCCGCATCCAGGGTCGCGACCTCAGCGCCCGGCCGGTGCCGGGCACATGGGCCGGGGCCTTGGCGGCGCTGACCGCCCCCGGTCTCGCCGAAGCGCCGCCCGCCACCCGCGCCAAGCTGTCGGCCAACGCCGCGGACCTCGCCGAAGCGGTGACGCTCGGCGGCTTCGAGGCCACCGGACTCAGCGTCCAGCACACCACGGGGCCGACGCCGCTGAACCTCGCCATCGACCGCATCCAGGTCGGCGGCTCGGATGCGAGCCTCGAGGGCATCACCCTGGCGAGCAACGGGCTCGATGCGAAGGCCGCGCGCCTGTCGCTGAACGGTTTCTCCATCGCCCCCACCATCGCGGCCCTGCGCAAGCTCGCAGCGACGCCCGACGCCACGGACGAGGACCTGCGCCGGCTGACTCCGGTGATCGGGACCCTCGCCCTCAGCGACCTCAGCCTCGACCTGTCCGGCGATCCGGGTGCGAAGGCCCAGGATCCGGTGGTGAAGACCGAGCCGTTGCATGTGGGCCTGCGCGCGGCGACGTTCAATTTCGGGCCACCCCGCGACGGCGTCCCCACGGCCGGGCGCATCGACCTCGCGGGCCTGACCCTGCCGGCCTCCGCCGTGGCGGGCGTGCCCGGCCTCGGGTCCCTCGGCCTCTACGGCTACCGCGACCTCGATCTCACCGTGGTGGCCGACACCGCCTGGGATGCTGCGGCCAAGGAACTCAAGCTCGGCGAGATCTCGATCTCGGGCAAGGACATGGGCACGGTGCGGGTCAACGGCATGCTCGGCGGCATCGGCCCCGAGGTGTTCGACCCCGATGCCGGCGTGTCGGGCTTCGCCATGCTGTCGGCCACCGCCAAGGCCATCGATCTCACCATCGAGAACACCGGCCTGTTCGAGCGCTTCATCGCGGCCCAGTCCAAGGTCCTCAGCCTCAAGCCCGAGGAACTGAAGCAGGAATACGTCACGGCGAGCCTCTACGGCGTGCCGGCGATCCTGGGCAATTCGGCCGGCGCCAAGGCCATCGGCGCGGCCATGGGCCAGTTCGTGGCCAAGCCCGGCACCCTGTCCCTGAGCGTCCGCCCCCGGAACGGAACCGGCATCGGCATGCTGGAGTTCAGCGCCAGCCCGACCCCGGCCGCCGTCCTCGACCGTCTGACCATCGACGCCAAGGCGAACTGAGCCGCACCGCACGCGGCCCGATGCGCGGTGCTAAAGTGCCGGCTCGTCTTGAGCGGTCCGCGCATCGGCCTCGGCCGCTGCCCACACCGCCTCGACGGCGGCGCGGGTTCGGGCACGATCACGGTAGAGCCGGATCTCCAGGGGGACCGCCGCCCCGGTGGCGATCAGGCGGCCTTCGGCCAGTTCGCGGGTGACGAGGCTGCGCGGCACCCAGGCGAGGCCGTGGCCCTCCAGCGCCATGGCCTTCAACGCCTCCGCCATGGCGTTGGCGTTGGTGTGCGCGACACGCCCCGGCGGCACCTCCCCCTGCGCCGTCCCCTGCGCCTGCGCGAACAGGCTCACGCGGCCGAGAAAGGAGTCGGCGGCATAGGCCAGCAGCGGCGTCGGCGCATCCGCGCTCGGCACCGGCAGGGTCGGCCCATGCACCGCCACCAGCGCATCCGCCCCGACCACGCGGTGGGGATAGAACTCCGGATCGAGGAGGATCGGCACGCTGGGGTGGTGGAAGGTGAGCAGGAAGTCGTAGCCGCCCTCGGCGATGGCCTGGAGGCAGTTGTGAAAATCGTCCGGCAGAAGCCGTGTCCCGATGGGACCGGTGCGCGCCTCGATGGCCCGGAACCAGGCGGGGAAGAAGGCGAGCGACAGGGTGTGCAGGGCGGCGACACTCACCACCGGACCGCCCGATCCCGTGCCGGCGCGCAGATCGACGCGGCTCGCCTGGAGCATCCGCACGGTCTCCTCCGCGGTCTCGCGGAAGCGCCGGCCCGCCGGCGTCAGGGTGGTGGGATAGGTGCTGCGGTCGATCAGGCCGACGCCGAGCCAGAGTTCCAGGGCCTGGATCCGGCGGCTGAAGGCCGATTGGGTGACGTGGCGCGCCTCGGCCGAGCGGGAGAAGCTGCGGGTCTCGGCGAGGCTGAGGAAATCCTCCAGCCATTTCAGCTCCACCGCGCGCTCCTCGGCGATGATCAATCCAGTTCGCGCACCACCACGCGCCCGCGCTCGGCCGAGAGGGCGAGGCGGCCGGCCTTGAGGGCGAGGGCCTTCTCGCCGAACAGCGCCCGGCGCCAGCCGTGCAGCACCGGCACGTCGGCTGCGTCGTCGTCGGCGATGGCTTCGAGATCGTCCACGGAGGCGATGATCTTCGGGGCGACGCCTTCGGTCTCGCACACGGCCTTCAGCAGAACCTTGAGGAGTTCGACAAGGGCCCCGTTGCCGCCGCGGCCGCGGCTGCGCTCGGGCAGGGCGATGTCGGTGAGATCGCGGGCGAAGCCCCGCTCCACCGCCGCCAGGATGTCCGTACCCGTGCGCGAGCGCTCGAACCCGGCGGGGATGGAGCGCAGGCGGCCGAGGGCCTCGACGCTGCGGGGGGCCGAGGACGCGACGTCGATCACGGCCTCGTCCTTGAGGATGCGCCCGCGCGGCACGTTGCGGCTCTGCGCCTCGCGCTCGCGCCAGGCCGCGACCTCGATGAGCACGGCGATCTCGCGCGGCTTGCGCATGCGCCCCGCGAGGCGGCGCCACGCCTGCGACGGGTCGGCCTTGTAGGTCTCCGGCGAGGTGAGGACGCTCATCTCCTCGTCGAGCCACTCGCCCCGGTCCGTGGAGAGGAGCTGCCCGGCGAGCACCTCGTAGACCTTCACGAGGTGGGTGACGTCCGAGAGGGCGTAGCTCGACTGCGCGTCGGAAAGCGGGCGCCGCGACCAGTCGGTGAAGCGCGAGGACTTGTCGATCTTGGCCTTGGCCACATCGTTGACGAGCTGTTCGTAGGAGACCGAATCGCCGTAGCCACACACCATGGCGGCCACTTGCGTGTCGAAGAACGGCTGTGGCAGCAGGCCTCCGAGCAACCAGATGATCTCGAGGTCCTGCCGGGCCGAGTGGAACACCTTGACCACGCCCTCGTCGGCCATCAGCGCGAAGAACGGCGCGAGGTCGAGGTCGGGCGAGAGCGGATCGACGAGCACCCCCGAACCGTCCGGCCCCGCCATCTGGATGAGGCAGAGCTTCGGGTAGTAGGTGGTCTCGCGCATGAACTCCGTGTCGACGGTCACGAAGGGATGCGCGGCAAAGCGGTCGCAGGCCTCGGCGAGGGCGTGCGTGGTCGAGATCAGGTCCATGGAATTCGGCTATATCGGAGGTTGACGCCTCAGGCGAGATCGTATCCCGCGCCGCGCTCGCCTATCCCCCTAATACCGGCGAGCCGACGCAGCTCAACCGAAGGCCCCCGCCGAGATTCTCTTACCGCCCCCGCGATCCCGTTACGCGGCGCGCTGGCCGGAGCGGTTCCGGCGGGCGAGGCGCCGCACCAGATCGGCGCGCTGACGCCGCTGCGCCTCGGCACGGGCGAGGAGCCAGTCGAGGATTCCCGTCTCGATCCGCGTCCCGCCCTCCTCCGTGAGGCGCCGGATGCGGTCGACCCGGAAGCCGCGATAGCCGCCACGCGCCCGGTCGATGCCGCCCAGCAGGGTCCGGCCCGGCCCGAGCCGTAATTCCCGCGCGTCGAGAACGCGGCGGCTCCAGATTCCGCGGGAATCCTCGTAGGTGATCTCGAAGCGGCCATCGAGCGGCAGAACCTGCCATGCGCCGGCCTGATGCGTGGCTTGGCCGGCACCGGTTCCGCGCCCCGAAGCGGCGACGGACGCCACATTCAGAATATCGAAAAAAGCGTTTGAATTCATGGACCTGATATGGGGATCGAGTGCCTTCTCCGAAAGGCCCCCACGCGCTTTGCCGACGTCATCCCCGCTGCGTCCGGCCCCCATCAGGGGGCAACGACGGGGCATCGTCGCGGCGACCCGTCCGCCTCGATGCCACGCTCCCCTCGAAGCCGCGCTCGCCTTGACTTGAACGCCCCCGCGTGAATGGTGCCGGGCTCATTCGATAGAGCCCGCCATGCACCGTTATCGTACCCACACCTGCGGGGCGCTCCGCCCCTCGGACGTCGGCCAGACCGTTCGCCTCTCGGGCTGGTGCCACCGCATCCGCGACCATGGCGGCGTGCTGTTCATCGACCTGCGCGATCATTACGGCCGCACGCAATGCGTGGTGGATTCGGACTCGAAGGCATTCCAGGGCGCGAACCTCGCCCGTTCCGAATGGGTGATCCGCATCGACGGCCGCGTGCGGACCCGCCCGGCCGGCACCGAGAATCCCGACCTGCCCACCGGCACCATCGAGGTCTACATCGACGACCTCGAAGTGCTCGGGCCCGCGGGCGAGCTGCCGGTGCCGGTGTTCGGCGACCAGGACTACCCGGAGGAGACGCGGCTGAAGTACCGCTTCCTCGATCTCCGCCGCGACAAGCTGCACGCCAACATCATGAAGCGCGGCGCGATCATCGATTCGCTGCGCCGCCGTATGCGCGAGGGCGGGTTCTTCGAGTTCCAGACCCCGATCCTCACCGCTTCGTCCCCCGAAGGTGCGCGCGACTACCTCGTGCCGTCCCGCGTCCATCCCGGAAAATTCTACGCGCTGCCGCAGGCGCCGCAGCAGTTCAAGCAGCTGACGATGATCGCCGGCTTCGACCGTTACTTCCAGATCGCCCCGTGCTTTCGCGACGAGGACGCCCGCGCCGACCGCTCGCCGGGCGAATTCTATCAGCTCGACATTGAGATGAGCTTCGTCACCCAGGAGGACGTGTTCCAGTCCGTCGAGCCCGTGCTGCGGGACGTCTTCCTCGAATTCGCCGACGGCAAGCGCGTCACCGAGACCTTCCCGCGCATTCCCTACGCCGAGTCGATGCTGAAATACGGCGTCGACAAGCCGGACCTGCGCAACCCGCTGATCATCGCCGACGTGACGGAGGCGTTCGCCCGCGAGGACGTGGCGTTCAAGGCGTTCAAGGGCGTGATCGCGTCCGGCGGCGTGGTCCGCGCCATCCCGGCCACGGGCGCCGCGACGCAGCCGCGCTCGTTCTTCGACAAGCTCAACGACTTCGCCCGCGCCGAGGGTGCGCCGGGCCTCGGCTACATCGTGTTCGAGGATGTCGACGGCGTGCTCACGGGTAAGGGTCCCATCGCGAAGTTCATCCCGGCCGAGGTCCAGGCCCTGATCGCCGACACCACCGGCACCAAGGCCGGCGACGCGGTGTTCTTCTCCGCCGGCACCGAGGCCAAGGCGGCCGCCCTCGCCGGCAAGGCCCGCATCCGGATCGCCGACGAACTGAACCTGTCCGACAAGGACCAGTTCGCGTTCTGCTGGATCACCGACTTCCCGATGTACGAGTGGAACGAGGACGACAAGAAAGTCGACTTCTCCCACAACCCGTTCTCGATGCCGAACTTCGACCGCGAGGCGTTCCTCGCCCTCGACCCTTCGGACGAGAAGACGATCCTCGGCATCAAGGCGTTCCAGTACGACATCGTCTGCAACGGCACCGAACTCTCGTCGGGGGCCATCCGCAACCATCGCCCCGAGGTGATGGAGAAGGCCTTCGGTCTCGCCGGCTACGGCCAGGACGTGCTCGAAGAAAAATTCGGCGGCATGCTCAACGCGCTGAAGCTCGGCGCCCCGCCGCACGGCGGCATCGCGCCGGGCATCGACCGCATCGTCATGCTGCTCTGCGGCGAGCAGAACCTGCGCGAGGTGGTGCTGTTCCCCATGAACCAGCGCGCCGAGGACCTGATGATGGGCGCCCCCGCCGAGGCGACGCCGAAGCAGCTGCGCGAGTTGCACATCCGCCTCAACCTGCCCGAGAAGAGCGCCTGAGGCGCGCCCTCCCCCGCGCTTTGTCCTGAAGGATGTGTGGGGGACGGCCCCCCACACACCTCATCCTGAGGTGCCGGAGCGCAGCGGAGGCCTCGAAGGAGGGCTCCAGATATCACCGCATCCCTGGAGGCCTCCTTCGAGGCCGCTTCGCGGCATCTCAGGATGAGGTCGCGTGGGGGGAACGAAAGACCCGATCGACAGGCAGGTCGGATTGTCCGGCCTCGCCGTTCATCGGATGACGCTGGACAGGAGACGTTGCCGTGCCGAGCCTCGTCGCCATCGTCGTCACCCATGACAGCGCGCACGCCCTGCCGGGCTGCCTCGCCGCACTCGCCGCCGAGCACGTGCCGGCGCTTGTGGTGGACAATGCCAGCCGGGACGCGTCCGTGGCCCTCGCCGAAGCGGCGGGCGCGCAGGTGGTGCGCAACGCCCGCAACGAGGGCTACGGCCGGGCCAACAATCGCGGGGTCCGTGCGGCCGTCCAGGCCGAGCGCGTCCTCATCCTCAACCCCGACGTGACCCTCGGGTCCGGGGCCGTCGACGCCCTGCTGGCCGCCGCCCGCGCCTACCCGGATGCGGGGCTCCTGGCCCCCCGCCTCGTGGAGCCGGACGGGCGGTTCTTCTACCAGCCGCGCTCGCTGCTCGCGCCGTACCTGACCAATCGCAAGGGCAAGCGCGCCCCGCCCGAGGGCGATGCCTGCGCGCCGTTCCTGTCCGGCGCCTGCCTGATGATCCGGCGCGACCTGTTTCTCGATCTCGGCGGCTTCGACCCGAACCTGTTCCTGTTCTACGAGGACGACGACCTGTGCCGGCGCGTGGCCGATGCGGGCCGCGCCCTCGTGCACGTCCACGGTGCGCAAGCCCTGCACGGGCGCGGGCGCTCCTCGGCGCCGGAGCCCGGCCGGGTGTTCCGCACCCGCTGGCATCAGGCGTGGTCCCGTGCCTACGTCTCCCGCAAATACGGCCTGCCCGACCCGAGCCCGGGGATGCTCGCCGTCAACGCACCCAAGGCGGCGCTCGCCCGCCTCGTCGGGCACCGCGCCCTATGGGAGCGCTACGGCGGCTCGACGGCCGGGGCGCTGGCCGCCCTGCGCGGCCGCAGCGCCCTCGATCACGAAGGACTGGACCGCGAGGAGTCCGTGTGACCGCGAAAACCTTCGGGCAGGCCCTGGCCCGGCCGCACAATGGCTTCTCCGTCCTGCGCCTCGCGCTGGCCACCGCCGTGGTGGTGTCCCACGCCTTCAGCGTCACGAGCGGACAGCCCCTCGACGAGCCCCTGGCGCGGATGACGGGCTTCTCGCTCGGGGCGCATGCGGTCAACGGCTTCTTCGCCGTCTCGGGGTTTCTCGTCGCCATGAGCCTGGAGCGGCGGGGCGCCAGCGACTACGTGCTGGCCCGCGCCCTGCGCATCCTGCCGGGCGTGGTCGTGGCGACCCTCATCGTGACCCTGGTCCTCGGCCCCGCCCTGACCCGCCTGCCCCTGGCCGAATACCTCCAGGCCCCCGGCCCGTGGCTTTTCATCCGCGACACCCTGACGACGTTCAAGAGCAACGCGAGCCTGCCGGGGGTGTTTGCCGACAACCCCTACCGTTCGCCGCTGGGCACGGTCTGGACCCTGAAATACGAGGTGCTGTGCTACCTCGGGCTACTGGCCGCCGGGCTCGCGGGCCTCCTGCGGCGCGGGCCGGCGCTGGCCCTCGTGGCGGCCCTCGCCCTCGGTCTGGCGGCGGCGGCGTTCCTCCATCCCGGCCTGTCCGAGGGCGCGGAGACGCGCTTTCGCCTGCCGCTGCTGTTCGCCTCGGGCTCCGCCCTCTACCTCTGGCGCGACCGGCTTGGCCACCGGGCGTGGCCCCTGGCGCTCCTCGCCCTGGCGACCGCCCTCCTACAGGGCACGCCGCTGTATCGGAGCCTCCTGTTCCTCACGGAGGCCTACGGCGCCATCTGGCTGGCCCTGTGCCCGGCGCTGGCCCGCCCGGCCTTCGCGCCGCGGGCCGACCTCTCCTACGGGATCTACCTCTACGGCTGGCCGATCCAGCAGAGCCTGCACGCCCTGGTGCCCAGCGCTTCACCGTGGCTGCTGCTGCTCCCGTCCATGGCGCTCACCGGCCTCGTGGCGGCCGCGTCGTGGGTCGCCGTCGAGAAGCCGGCCCTGCGGCTCAAGGCACGGGCCCTGGCGGGACGGGCGCCCCGGGCGGTGGTGTCGTGAGTCTCCTCGCCCCGCAGGCGGCCCTCGCCCGGGCGGTGGCCGGCGTGATCGCCCACGGCTTTGCCATCGTGGCCCGCAACACCCGGGGGGACAGCGTCTACCTCAAGCCCGAGGGCTGCGCCTTCGCCCTGCGGATCTCCAACCACGCCCGCACCCCGAAGCAGCGCAAGAACCACCCCGACGCCATCGCGAGCCTCGTCATCCGCACCCCGCAGACGGAGCGCGGCGTCGACGCCCTCGTGACGGAAGCCCTGCGGAATTTCGCCGGTGCCCGCCGGAGCCGCGAGGCGCTTCCGACCGTCGACTGAGCGGGAATCGGGGGCCTTCGCATCCCGACCACATCATGACACCGCGCCTAAGATAGGTTTTTATTGATATTTAGATGATGCCTTGATACACAACCGATGGTTGGATTCGCTTGCGGAGCCCCATCGATGTCGCTTTCCCCCGATCACCGCACCAAGCTCCTCCGCCTGCGTTCCACGATCGCCGGCCTGTCCGTCACCCTCGGCTTCGTGCGCCTGCAGCGGGCGCTGTCCCGCAAGTACGATCCGGATCAGCCCCGAGAGCCCGCGGGAGGCCCCGGCGGCGGACGCTGGGCCTCGAACGGCGGCGGTCAGGGCACATCCGGACAGAGTTCGTCGGGTGCGGAGGAGACCGTCACCGAGGACGGGTCGCGGGTCCTGTCCCTGCGCATCCGCAGCCAGCCCCATCAGGACTGGGACGAGCAGCACACCGTCATCGCCTCCGACGGCACGCGCACCATCTTCGAAATGGCGGGCCGGACCCAGACCATCCGCGACGGCGAAACCGGGACGATCCTGGCTCGCAGCACTCTGGTCAACGGCCGGGCGGAGCCAGAGGCCTTCGTTCAGCAAACGGGGGCTTCGACCCTTGCCCGGGCAAGTTCCAGAGCCCTCTACAATGCCGGTGCAGCATTGCTCGCTGCGCTCTCCGTCCGAAAAAGCCGAGACGGTTCAGCGATCTTTGAGGCGCCAGCCAGCCTGTACGAGCGCCGGCAGGGCCCGGACAAGCCAGTGGTTTGGGTTGGTTTGGTCGAGGAGCAGGAACTGAGGGCCGCCTGCCCGCGTCGCGGCGAGGTTCAGGTGATTCTCGATGAGGCCGTCGATGAAGTGCGAGCAAGCGGCGGCTTCAAGGACGCACAAGATTTTGGCAACAAGGTCCATGCGGTGGCTGCTCGCAAGATTACCAATCTCAAAGATCCGAACCTTGTCGCGGAAGTCTCATACGTTCCTGGCAAATCAGCAGCCCAGCCATATGGCATTCGGTCTTCACTTCGTCTCGACGTACTCGAACGAAGCGTCCCACGCACGGTCTGCATCCACGATCACAAGACCGGAGAGAGTCAGATCAGTGCAGTTCGCGCCACGACCATCGCCGAAATGATTGCGAGGAACTTTCCAGACACGCAGCGGATCATCGTTACAGAAATGAGGCCGACCAGATGACGAGCGCCAAGCAAATCAAGCATATCTTTAAACCATTGATCAATCGGCACGCCGATCTTACCCAAATCGGCAGCCATTGGCTCTACATATCCCCTATTCGCCACGTCGCGCTCCGCATTCTGATTGATAGAACATCCGATAAGAATCTATGCAAGCCGCAACTCACGATGCTGAACACATTTATTCCAGACGTCCAACCTCAGACAAGCATTGGATATTCCATTCAATTGGATCGCCCTTCGCTTTCACATCAGCACTGGTACTGGTCCGATCCCGAAATGATCGCGGATCTCGTTTCCTCTATAGAGACGGAGGGGTTACCACGACTCCGCGCGATCGATTCGCTTGAAGCGTTCTGGACTATTTATGACGGCAGCGATCACATCTTCGCACAGCAATGGCCAGAAGACCGCATGATCTGCCTCATCGCGCTCGGCGACATCGACGCAGCGCGCGCCATTTGCGAAACCCTGGAACCGGAGCTGCGAGGGGACTCGTTTCCGAACGACATCTGGGTCCAGAACCGACGCAGAAAGTTCCTGGCCGTCGCCGAGCCCCTCCGCGTCGGAGACCGCGTAACGCTCGCAACGATCCTCCACGGTTGGGAGGCCGACAACATCCGGGGCACGAAGCTCGAGCCCTATTGGGAGCCGACGCCGTTTCCACTGGAACGGTCATCGACCTGAAGGAAGTTCAGCACCACGGACACGTCACCCGCGACGAAGGTGAGACCACTCCGATGACGACCGCACGCCAAGCCAGAACCATCTTCCGTCCGCTTGCCAAGCGTAACCCCGACTTCGCCTATACCGGCGGGCGCAGCCTTTGGCTCACGCCTATTCGCCACACGGTGTCGCGCGTCTTCATTGATCGCACCTCCGATTCAGGCTCATTCCAAATTGGGTGGGCCATCCTCGCAACGTTCATTCCCGAGCATAGCCTGCCTGGGACAATCGGAAACTGCGCAGGCAAGCTTTACCCGTTCGATCAGGATCAGTTCGCATACTGGGAGTGGTCCGACCCCGCCGCGATAAGTGCCGCAATCCCCATAATCGAAGCCGAAGCCCTGCCGCACCTGCGGTCGTTCGATGGCCTGGAGTCGTGGGCGACCTATTACCGCGAAACGTTCCCGATCGCCCTGAAGGGCTTCCCGCACGAGCGGCTCATCCTCGACATCGCCCTGGGCAACCTGCCGGCCGCGCACGCGCAGCTCGCCAAACTCCTCCCGCATTTCCGGGAGAACAAGCATCCGGATCAACCGATGTACCAATACATGCGCAGCCTGATCCTGCCCGTCGCCGAGCCGCTCCTGGCCGACGACCGGCCGGCGCTGGCGGCGATCCTCCACGGCTTGGAATCCGAAAACATCCGCACCGCGAAGCTCGAGCGCTACTGGGAGCCGACGCCGTTTCCCCTGGAGCGGGCGCCGACCTGAACGCCCTCAGCCCTCGACCACCGCATCATCGCGAAAATACGGCTCGACCGCGCCCTTCAGCTTCACCGTCATCGGGTTGCCGGCCCGGTCGAGGGTCTTGCCGGCCGAGAGGCGGACCCAGCCCTCGCTGACACAGTATTCCTCGACGTTGGTCTTCTCGACGCCCTTGAAGCGGATGCCGATGCCGCGCTCGAGGATCTTCTCATCGTAGAACGGGCTGTTGGGGTTCACGGCGAGGCGGTCGGGGGGCGTGTCGGACATCGTCGGGCGGCCTTGTCGATCGGTTTCGAGGAGAAGCGGGTAAGGGATTCAGGCGCGGCCCGCAACGTTCAGGGCTTTGGCCGCCGCGATGAGGTCGGCCGTGCGCCCGCTCTGGAGCAGCGGCACGAGGCCCGCCACCGCCGAGTGCGGCAGGTCCCACCACGCGGACTCGAGGAGCGCCGCGACGGTGGCGGGATCGAAGCGGTGGCGCACCACCCGGGCCGGGTTGCCGGCGACCACCGCGTAGGGCGGCACGTCCCGGCTCACCACGGCGTGGGCCGCCACCACGGCGCCGTGGCCGATGGTGACGCCCGACAGGACGAGGCAGCCCGAGCCGAGCCAGACGTCGGAGCCGATCACGACGTCGCCGCGCGAGACATGGTAATCGCCCGGCGCGTCGAGGCCCGGCCACAGACCCGGCAGGGCGGCGAACGGATAGGTCGAGACCCAGTCGAGGCGGTGGCCGCCGCCGAGCAGGATCTCGACCTTGTCGGCGATGGAACAAAACCGGCCGATCGTCAGGCTCCGCCCCGATTCGGGAAACCGGACCTTCGGGCGCCCGTAAGAGTAGGCGCCGATGGAGAAACCGTAGCGCGCGGCGAGGCGGGCGAGGTGAATCCGGGTCTCGTTGTTCGGGTTGCGCCCACTCCGCAGGCGGTGCAACAGGGTCCTCAACCGAAGCACCCCGGACCCGACCGGAACGGTGCTCCACAACGCGCACGGCGCAGGTTCCTGGGAGTGAGGCTCATGGGCGACAACATGTCCGACGATCTCAAGTCCGGAGCGCTCGTCTACCACCGCCTGCCGCGTCCCGGAAAGCTCGAGATCCAGGCCACCAAGCCGCTAGGCAACCAGCGCGACCTGGCGCTCGCCTATTCCCCCGGCGTCGCCGCCGCCTGCGAGGCCATCGCGGCCGATCCGCAGGAGGCCGCCACCCTCACCATCCGCCAGAACCTCGTCGCCGTTCTCACCAACGGCACGGCGGTGTTGGGCCTCGGCAACATCGGCCCCCTCGCCTCGAAGCCCGTGATGGAAGGCAAGGCGGTCCTGTTCAAGAAGTTCGCCGGCATCGACGTGTTCGACATCGAGGTCGACCAGAACGATGTCGACAAGCTCGTCGACGTGGTCTGCGCCCTGGAGCCGACCTTCGGCGGCATCAACCTCGAGGACATCAAGGCCCCCGAGTGCTTCGAGGTCGAGGAGCGCTGTCGCGCCCGGATGAACATCCCGGTCTTCCACGACGACCAGCACGGCACCGCGATCATCGTGGCGGCCGCCGTCCTCAACGCCCTCGAACTGTCCGGCAAGCAGCTCGGCGATGTCCGCATCGTCACCTCGGGCGCGGGGGCGGCGGCCCTCGCCTGCCTCAACCTCCTCGTGTCCCTCGGCGCGAAGGTCCAGAACATCACCGTCACGGACATCAAGGGCGTGGTCTACAAGGGCCGCCCCGAGTTGATGGACCGGTGGAAGGACATCTACGCGCAGGAGACCGAGGCCCGGACGCTGGCCGAAGTGATCCCCGGGGCGGACGTGTTCATCGGCCTCTCGGCCGGCGGGGTGCTCAAGCCCGAATACCTCGAGAAGATGGCCGAGAAGCCCCTGATCATGGCGCTGGCCAACCCCTATCCGGAGATCATGCCCGATCTCGCGCAGGAGAAGCGCCCCGACGCGATGATCTGCACCGGGCGTTCGGACTTCCCGAACCAGGTCAACAACGTCCTGTGCTTCCCCTACATCTTCCGCGGCGCCCTCGATGTCGGCGCCACCTCGATCAACGAGGAGATGAAGAAGGCCGCCGTGAAGGCCATCGCGGCGCTCGCCCGCGAGACCCCCTCCGACGTGGTCGCCCGCGCCTATGGCGGCGAGGCCCGCCCCTTCGGCCGGCACTCGCTCATCCCGAGCCCGTTCGACCCGCGCCTGATCCTGCGCATCGCTCCCGCGGTCGCGCAGGCGGCGATGGAATCCGGCGTCGCCGGCCGGCCGTTGGAGAATCTCCAGGCCTACGCCGACAGCCTCGACCGCTTCGTCCACCGCTCGGGCTTCATCATGAAGCCGATCTTCACGAAGGCGAAGGAGAACCCCAAGCGCGTCATCTACGCCGAGGGCGAGGACGAGCGCGTCCTGCGCGCCGCCCAGGCCATCGTCGAGGACGGGGTGGCGCGGCCCATCCTGGTCGGGCGCCCGCGAGTGATCGAGACCCGGATCAAGCGCTTCGGCCTGACGTTGCGCCAGGGCGAGCATTTCGACCTCATCGATCCCGAGGACGATCCGCGCTACCGCGACTACGTCGCCACCTATCTCGAAGTCGCCGGCCGGCGCGGCATCACGCCGGACGCCGCCCGCACCCTGGTGCGCACCAACAACACGGTGATCGGCGCCATCGCCGTACGCCGGGGCGAGGCCGACGCGCTGATCTGCGGCCTGGAGGGCCGGTTCGAGACGCGGCTGCGGGTGATCCGCGACGTCATCGGCATGGCGCCGGGCGTCCTCGATTTCGCCGCCATGAGCCTCATCGTCACGAAGAAGGGTGCCTACTTCCTCGCCGACACCCATGTGCGCCAGGATCCGAGTGCCGAGGAGATCGCCGACGTGGCGGTGGCCTGCGCCGAGCACGTGCGCCGCTTCGGCCTCACCCCGAAGATCGCCCTGCTCAGCCACTCGGATTTCGGACAATCGGATTCGCGCTCGTCCCTGAAGATGCGCTCGGCCCTCGGCCTGATCCGGTCCCGGGAACCCGCCTTGCAGGTGGACGGCGAGATGCAGGCCGACACCGCCCTCTCGGAACTCATCCGCGACCGGGTGATGCCGGATTCGTACCTCAAGGGTGCGGCCAACGTGCTGATTCTGCCCAACCTCGACGCGGCCAACATCGCGTTCCAGTTCGCCAAGGTGCTCGCCGACGCCCTTCCGGTCGGGCCGCTCCTCATCGGCCCGGCCAAGCCCGCCCACATTCTCTCACCCTCGGTGACGGCCCGCGGCATCGTCAACATCACCGCCGCCGCCGTGGTCGAGGCCCAGGCCGGCGATGTCGCCGCGATCACGGCTCTCGCCGAAAAGGGCGCGGCGCCGACCGCCGAATAGTCGCCTCTCCCATCCATCGGACCGAAACGCGAAAAGGCCCCCGGAGCGATCCGGGGGCCTTTTCCATGTTCGGCACTGTCCCGCCGGCCGGGAGCCGGCGGGCGGTTCGGATCAGTCGCGACGGGTGCCGTACGCCAAGGCCGGATCGACGGCGCCGAAGCGGCCACCCAGGAAGGCCGCGAGGGCACCGAGAACCAGGGCCAGGGACGCGTAGAGCGCACCCTGCGTCGCAGCGCTGCGGGTCGCCTCGGCGGCGGCGGCGGCCTTCTGCTTGGCGTCCGCTGCGGCCTGCTCGTACTGCTTGCGGTAGTTCTGGACCTGAGCCTTGGCCTCGTCGGGCGAGATGCCCTGCGCCTTGGCGAGGGCATCGGTGGCGCGGGCCTCGGCCTCGGCCTGCTGGGCCGCATCACCCGAGAGGTAGGCCCGCACGGCCTGGGCGGCGGTGTCGCGCAGGGCGGCGGGGTCCTGGCCACCCGAGGTCTGACGGACCTTGTTCTCGATGCCGTCGAGGGGGTTGGTCAGCTTGGTGAGCGAGGGGGCCGCAGCCTGGGCCGCCGTCTGGGTGGCACCGCCGATGGCCGAACCCGCGCCGCCGAGGACGCTGGTGAGGCCGCCGAACGCGCCGCCGATGAGGCCGCCGACCGCCGACGTGAGCAGGTAGACGATGACCAGGGTGGTCACCGCCCACGACACGAGGCCGTGGTAGCCGCTGGTGCCGGCCGAGGGCTTGCCCGACAGGCGTCCGGCGAGGAAGCCGCCGATGAGCGAGGCGACGATGCCCGAGGCGACCCACCAGATCCCGGCGCCCGTCGACAGGCTGGCGGCGGTGGGCGTGTCGTTGCCCGTGGGGTTCAGGGTCGCGAGGCCGATGCCGAGGCCGACCATGTTGAGGATCATCTGTGCCACGAGAGCGATGACTGCGCCGGCGAAGATCGCGCCCCACGAGACCTGATGCAGCAGGAGCGGGCTGCGCGGCTCGATGGCGGCTGACGATGCGATGGGCGTGCGTGTGGGTGTAACGGCCAAGATGAACTCCCGAGGATCTGAAGACGGCGATTCGGATTGGAACGGCCGGGGTGGTGCGCGGTGGGATGTCGGCTCGACCCGGCGGCCGAGGGATGGAGGCGATGAACCGGATTGCACGCGAGCGGGCACATCCTGCCCGCCGACACGCCATCACAGGTCATCGCCGGTCCCAACGTGCGGTTCCGAGAATTGTTCGCGGTGCTTCGCCGTTGCCGTCGGGATCGACCCTTCGGGCGGGGCGGGGCGACCGGCGAGTCGCAGCCATGGCCCTGAAACGCAAAAACGGCCCCAAAGGACCGTCCTGACTGCGCCGAAACTTTGGTAAATTTAAATTGGAGCGGGCGAAGGGATTCGAACCCTCGACCCCAACCTTGGCAAGGTTGTGCTCTACCCCTGAGCTACACCCGCTCACGCCACGATGCCGGCACGGGGCTGGCGATCGGGATCGTCTTCTTCACGAAGCCACCAGGCCTGGGTGGGCCGCGGCGTCGCGTCGTCTTGGTCGAATTGGAGCGGGCGAAGGGATTCGAACCCTCGACCCCAACCTTGGCAAGGTTGTGCTCTACCCCTGAGCTACACCCGCTCACAACCGCGCCGCTGGTGGAAAGAACCGCCGGCGGCCCCGGACGGCGTCTCTAAACACCATTCCGCCGAGCGTTGCAAGGGCCGTCCGGCCGATTCCCGTAGCCGGCGCGTTTCGTGGAATTCAGCGGGCCCCGGGGCGATCGCACCTCACCACTGCGCCGCCGGCGGCAGGCCTTCGCGGATCTCGCGCAGGCGCGCGCGGGTGGCGGACGTCGTCGCCTCGGGGAGCGCATCAAGGCGGAAGAACCCACTTTCGGCGATCTCCCGATCGGGACGCTTGGCGGCCGGCACGGTGAAGGCCGGGGCGAGGTAGAGGGCGACGTGATCGCGGCCCGCTCCCGTCGCGTGGTGGTAGAACCCGTGCAGCCGAAGGGTCTCCCCCGGATCGACCACGATCCCGGCCTCCTCGCGGAACTCGCGGATCATCGCCGCGACAGCATTCTCCCCCACCTCGACCCCGCCGCCTGGCAGGTGCCACCCGGCCACATAGGTGTGGCGTACGAGGCAGACGCGGCCCTGCCCGTCGATGGCCGCGCCGCGTACCCCGAGCGTCATCCCGCGCGTGGCCAGGGCGCCCAGATGGAACAGGCGGCGCAGCAGCGGCCGGTCCAGAAGCCCCAGCGTCGAGGGCATCCTCACACCACGCGCAGTTCGATCGCACCGAGGCCGTCGATGGCCGCGCGCAGGGTCTGGCCCCGCGCCACCGCCCCGACGCCGGAGGGCGTCCCGGTGAAGATGAGGTCGCCCGGCTGCAGGGTGAAGTAGGCCGACAGGTAGGCGATCTGCTCCGAGACGGACCACAGCATCTCCGACAGGTCACCGCGCTGGCGCTCGGTGCCGTCGACGTCGAGGGTGATGGCGCCGTGGTCCGGATGCCCGATGGCCGAGACGGGATGGAGCGGGCCGATGGGCCCGGAGGCATCGGCCGCCTTGGCGAGGTCCCATGGCCGCGCGAGGCGCTTGGCCTCGTCCTGGACATCGCGCCGGGTCATGTCGAGCCCGACCGCGTAGCCGTAGACGTGGTCGAGGGCGGATGCGACGGCGATGTCGGCGCCCCCGGTGGACAGGGCCACCACCATCTCGACTTCGAAATGATAATTCTCCGTGCGGGGCGGATAGGGGTGCTCCACCGCGTGCGGGCCGGCCACGATCTGCAGGGCGTCGGCGGGCTTCATGAAGAAGAACGGCGGCTCGCGCTCGGGGTCCTTGCCCATCTCACGGGCATGGGCCGCATAGTTGCGCCCGACGCAGTAGACGCGCCGGACGGGAAACAGGTCCGCGCTGCCGACGATGGGCAGCGCGATACGCGGCGGGTTGGGGATCACGGACAGCATCGTTGAGGTCTCCCGGGGATCGGACGCGCGGCCCCCCGCCCTGCACAGAGGCCGCGCGCCCCCTATCATAGGGAGAGCGCCCGGCCACGCCATCCCGGCGACGCGCGCCTTCGACGATCGCCCCGCGAGATCCTCCCGTGCCTCCTTCTCCCGACTTGCCCGCCCAAAACTCGCCCGCCCAAAACTCGCCCGCCCAAAACTCGCCCATTCAGGACGTCCTGAGCCGCGACTTGCTGGCCGCCCTGACCGGCCGTCTCGGCGCGGCTCACGTGCTCACCGCATCCGAGGATCTCGAGCCCTACCTCGTCGAGACGCGCGGGCTGCACCGCGGCCGAGCCCTCGCGGTGGCGCGCCCGGCCGACGCGGCCGAGGCGGCCTTCGTGGTGGAGCGGTGCGCCGCCGCCGGAGTGCCCGTGGTGGCTCAGGGCGGCAACACCGGCCTCGTCGGCGGCGGCGTGCCCCAGGGCGGGATCGTCCTGTCGCTGGCCCGCCTCGCCCGGGTGCGGTCCGTCGATCCCACCAACGCCACCATCACCGTCGAGGCCGGCGTCACCCTGGCGGACGTCCAGGCGGCGGCGGAGGCGGCCGGAATGCTGTTCCCCCTGTCGCTGGCCTCGGAGGGCTCGTGCCGCATCGGCGGCAATCTCTCGACCAACGCCGGCGGCACGGCGGTGCTGGCCTACGGCAACGCCCGCGACCTCGTCCTCGGGCTCGAAGTGGTGCTGGCGGACGGCCGGATCTGGAACGGACTCAAGGGTTTGCGGAAGGACAACGCCGGCTACGACCTGAAGCACCTCTTCGTCGGCTCGGAGGGGACGCTGGGCATCATCACCGCCGCCGTCCTGAAGCTGTTTCCCAAGCCCGTGAGCCGGGGCGTCGGTTTCGTCGGCCTCGCCGATCCGGCCGCCGCGCTCGCCCTGTTCGCCCACCTGCGCACCCGGGCGGGGCGCGACCTCACCGCCTTCGAGGTGATCCCGCCCTTCGGGCTGGAGATCGTCCTGCGCCATGCGCCGGGCGCGACGCCCCCCCTGGCGGGCCGGCACGGCACCTACGCGCTCATCGAATTCTCCTCGACCCGGCCCGACGCGCCGGCCACGGAAGCCCTCGAAATGGCGCTCGGCGAGGCCATCGAGGCCGGCCTCGTGGAGGATGCGACCCTGGGCGCCAGCGAGGCCCAGAACCAGGCCCTGTGGACCCTGCGCGAGAACCTGTCGGAGGTGCAGCGGCGCGAGGGCGGCTCGATCAAGCACGACGTCTCGGTACCGCTGACGGCGCTTCCCGCGTTCCTCGATCGGGCGACCCGGGCCTGCGAAGCGGCGATGCCGGGCCTGCGCGTCTGCGCCTTCGGCCATTTCGGCGACGGCAACATCCACTTCAACCTGAGCCAGCCCATCTGCATGGACCGGGCGGCGTTCCTCGACCAATGGGGGCGCTTCAACCGCATCGTCCACGACGTGGTGGAGAGCCTCGGCGGTTCCATCGCCGCCGAACACGGCGTCGGTCTGATCAAGCGCGACGAACTCGCCCGCTACGGCGACCCCGTCGCCCTCGACCTCATGCGCCGCCTCAAGACGGCCCTCGATCCGCACGGAATCCTGAACCCCGGCAAGGTGGTCCCGGAGCAGGCTCCACCGGGCGCGCACGCGGAGCCCGGGGGCACCGGGCCGGCCGCCCTCCTCTGAGCCGGGGAGTCCACGCGCTCTTTTGCCGGAACCCGAACGCGCATTGCCGGATTGTCATTGTGCAACGCACCAATCCCGTTCAGACTGCGTTTCGCGCCGCGCCATAGAATCGGCGTCAATGGCCCCAAGGATGTGAGGAGACGGCGGTTTTTCGGACAGTGCGGTGCGGCAGGTTACCCCGCCTTAACCGTCACCCCCTTCAATCGGTCCGAAGATTCCGCCCCGAAGATTCGATTGCGCCGTGGCGCGACCCCGCCCCTCTGGGGCAGCGATGGAGATCCGACGATGCCGACCTCTCAGGCGAGAGTCCCCACGGCCGAGGCGAGCCGCTACCTGAAGCAGCTCTGCCGGCACTGGAGCCACAAGTTCCCCGTCGAGGCCACCGATGACGCCGGCCGCGTGCCGTTCGGCGAGGATCGGGTCTGCACCTTCGAGGCCGAGGCCGACGCCCTCCTGATGCGGGTGGCGACGCCCGATCCCGCGGCCCTGACCCGCCTCGAGAACGTGGTCTCCGATCACCTCCTGCGCTTTGCCTTCCGCGAGAACCTCGGCGAGATCACTTGGTCGCGCGCCGCTTGACCTGATCTCCCGGGACCTGATCTTGAGCGAACGCTCACAGCAGGTTCGAGGGAGATCAAGGGATGGATACGCACGGTCAGGCCGGCGGAGCGGGCTCGGCTCCATCCGCCCATGCCACACGCCTGGAACGCCTCGCGGAAGTGGCCGTCAAGGTCGGCCTCGGGCTGCGGCCCGGCCAGGAACTCGTGATCACGGCGCCCCTGGAGACCGTCGCCCTCGTGCGGGCGATCACGGTCGAGGCGTACAAGGCCGGCGCCTCCCTGGTCACCACGTTCTACTCCGACGACGCCGCCACCCTGGCGCGCTTCGCCTACGCCCCGGAGGAGGCCTTCGACACGGCCGCCGGATGGCTCTATTCCGGCATGGCGGAAGCCTACCGCAACGGCGCCGCGCGCCTCGCCGTGGCGGGTGACGACCCCGCGCTGCTCGCCGGCCAGGACACGGCGCGGGTGTCGCGCGCCAACCGCGCCCGCTCGCAGGCCTACGTGCCGGCCCTCGAACTCATCGCCAACTTCGCCACGAACTGGACCATCGTCTCGGCCGCCACCGTGCCGTGGGCCCGCACGGTGTTCCCCGATCTCCCCGAGGACGGAGCCGTGGCCCGCCTGTGGGACGCGATCTTCGCAGCCTCGCGGGTCGACGGGCCGGACCCCATCGGCGCCTGGGAGGCGCACAACGCCGCGCTCCACGCCCGCATGGGCACCCTCAACGCCCATCGCTTCGCGGCCCTGCGCTTCCAGGGTCCGGGCACGGACCTCACGGTGGGGCTCGCCGACGACCACGAATGGTGCGGCGGCGCCTCGGTCTCGCGCAGCGGCATCACCTGCAACGCCAACATCCCCACCGAGGAGGTGTTCACCACACCCCACAAGGATCGGGTCGACGGGTTCGTCACGAGCACCAAGCCCCTGTCCTATCAGGGCACCCTCATCGACGGCATCCGGGTGCGGTTCGAGGCGGGCCGCATCGTCGAGGCCGAGGCGCGCACGGGTGGCGCGGTGCTCGCCAAGGTCCTGGAGACCGACGCGGGTGCGCGCCAACTCGGCGAGGTCGCCCTGGTGCCGGCCTCCTCGGCGATCTCGGCCTCGGGGCTGCTGTTCTACAACACCCTCTACGACGAGAATGCCGCGAGCCACATCGCGCTCGGCCAAGCCTACAGCAAGTGCTTCCTCAACGGCGGCGCGGATTTCAGCGAGGCGGATCTGGTGGCGCGCGGGGCCAACCGCAGCCTGATCCACATCGACTGGATGATCGGTTCGGCCGCGGTCGACGTCGATGGCCTCACGGCGGAGGGCCGGGCGATCCCGGTGATGCGCGCCGGCGAGTGGATCGACTGAGCGCAGTTCCGGGATTCCGAAGGGCCCGCCCATCGGCGGGTGTCGGGCGGAGCCCGACGAAGAACCCAGGGCGCTGCCCTGGACCCGCGAAGGGCTTGGCCCTTCGAACCCGGATCAGGTGGCGGGCGCAGCCGCCTCGGTGGCGGATGTCGCCGGCGCCTTCGGCTTCGGCAGCATGGCCGGGCGCCAGCGCCGGTGCATCCAGAGCCATTGTCCGGGATTCTCGCGGATCCAGTCCTCGACCACCCGGGTCATGGCCTGCATGGCGCCCTGGACGTCGATCTCGCCCTTGGCGTCGCGCGGCAGATCGAGGGGTGGGGTGAGTTCGAGGGCGAAGCGCGCGCCCTCCCGCCGCACCACGCGCACGCCGTGGACCGGGCATTCATAGTGTCGGGCGAGCTTGCCGAGCAGGGGGTTGACGAGGACGGGGCGGCCGAAGAACTCGACCACGACGCCCCGGGTGAAATGCTGGTCGATGAGCTGGCCGAGGTGTCCGCCGCGCTCCACCACGCCCTGCATGGCGAAGACGGCGCCCTGCCCGGCCGCCGCCAGGCCGCCCATGGTCTGGCGGCGCACCTCCTGCACGAGCCGCGCGGAGGCCGCGTCGTTGGGCGGCCGGAAGATCGCCGTGGCGTCGAGGCCGTAGCGGGCCGCGCAGATCGCCGGCAATTCCCAGTTGGCGAGGTGCGCCGAGAAGATCAGCCCCGGCTTCCCGTCGTCGCGCAGGTCCGCGAAATGGCCCTCGCCCGAGACCTGCATGCGCTGGCTCGACGGATCGGTGTCGTCGGCATCGAACAGGGTGTGGAGGTGGGCGTATTCGGCGCCCGTTCGGCCGAGATTGTCCCAAGCCTCCGCCGCCAGCGCCCGCCGGGCGGCCGGATCGAGGTCGGGGAACGCGGCCGCGAGGTTGGCCATGGCGGTCCGATGGGCCGGCAGGAACGGGCCGACGGTCCGGACCAAGCGCCCGCCGATCCGGCTCGCCCGGTCGGTGCCGAGCCGGCGCGCCAGCCAGAACAGGGTCCGGATCAGGGGGATCATCGCCAGCCCGGCAAGGCGCGGTAGGTGGCGTTTCAGGACCAGAGCGAGGCGGAGCAAGGCGATTTCCGTGCGGACGAGCGCTCACGGCGACGCTCACCCTCCCCGCTTAGATCATTTTCTCGCGGGGGTGCACCCGGTCTGCGTCCAACGGCCGGGCGGCCCCGGCGAGACGCTCCGTCACAGGGTGACGAGAATCTTGCCGAACACCTTGCGGGATTCGAGGCGCTCCAGCCCCTGGGCGAAATCGGCGAGCGGCAGGATCGTATCCACCACGGGGGTGAGGCCCTCGGCCATCTTGGCGAGCGACTGGCGGATGTTGGCCATGGAGCAGCCGAACGAGCCGGTGATGCGGTATTGCTGCTGGAACAGCTGCATCAGGTTCATGGTGGTGGAGACGCCCGAGGTCGACCCGCAGGTGACGAGGCGCCCGCCGCGCTTGAGGCACAGGAGCGAGCCGTTCCAGGTGTCGGGCCCGACATGCTCGAACACCACGTCGACGCCCTTGCGCTTCGTCAGCCGGCGGACCTCGCCCTCGAAGCGTTCGTCGCGGTAGTTGATGACGTGGTCGGCGCCGAGCGCCTTGGCCTTGTCCCCCTTGGCGTCGTCGCCGACCGTGGTGAACACCGTGCAGCCGATGGCCTTAGCCATCTTGATCGCCGCCGTGCCGATGCCGGAGCCGCCGGCATGGACCAGGATGCTTTCGCCGGGCTCCAGCTTCGCGTTGTCGAACAGCATGTGCTGCACGGTGCCGAAGGCGATGGGCGCACAGGCGGCATCGGTGAAGCCGACCCCGTCCGGCACCCGGACCACGAGACGGGCCGGCATGGTCACGAACTCGCGGGCGAACCCATCGATGTGGAAGCCCATCACGCCGGCGACGTTCTCGCAGAGATTGTCGCGGCCCTCCCGGCAGGCCTTGCACTGGCCGCAGGTCTGGGCGCCGTAGAGGGCCACGCGGTCGCCCTCGGCCAGGCCCTCGACGCCCTCGCCGACGCAGGCGATCTCGCCCGAAGCTTCGGCGCCCACGGTGAGGGGCAGCTTGCGCTTGGCGAAGGCCATGCCGCGAAAGCCCCACACGTCGATGAAATTGAGGCCGACCGCCCGGACGCGGATCCGGACCTCGCCGGGGCCGGGGAGAGCCGGGGCCTCGATCTCGCTCACGCGCAGGTCGCGGTCGCCGAAGAGCTGGAGGGCTTGCATGGGGTCTCGATCCGGACTCAGGCGATCACGATGCGGCCGTCGAGGCCGATGACGCGGCCGACGCCGCGGACGCGGTTGAGGATGCGGTCACCCGCCAGGGTCTCGCAATCGGGCGGCATGGTCAGGGTGACGCGCCCCTCCACGACGGCGACGGGAAGATTGCCGAGGCTGCCCGTCATTCCGGCCGTCAGCGGGAAGGCGAGGCGCAGGAGGGCGCCGAGCAGGCGGGCCCGGTCGAACAGGCGGGCCCCGGCGAGGTTGCGCAGCATCGGGCTCGCCTTTTCCGGCGCGACGCCCTCGTGGCGGAAGTATACGGCGAGCGCCAGATAGGCCCGACCGGGATGGTCGATGCCGACGAAGGCCGCGTGGGTGATCACGTTGACGCTCTGCTCGCCGCGATAGTCCGGGTGCGCCCGCCAGCCGATATCCGAGAGCAGGCAGGCGGCGTGCCGCAGACGGCGCTCGTCCGCCGTCTCGGGCGCGTCGAGGGAGGCGATGAAGCGGTCGGTCCAGGCGATGAGATCCGTGGCATGCCCCGGCGAGCGGGCCCGCAGGGCATTGAGTTCGGCGGCCGCCACCAGGAGCGGATCGGCCAGCCGCGCGTCCCGGTCGAGCTGCTCGTAGAGCAGGCCCTCGCGCACGCCCGCGGCCGAGACCGCGAGTTCGCGCGGGCGCCCGACCCGGAGGATTTCCTCCAGCACCACCGCCCCGTAGGCGAGCAGTGGCCGGCGGGCCTCGGAGACGCTCTCGACGTCCTGCAGCAGGGCCGCGTCCGTGCGCTCCACCACTTCGAGGAAGTTGAGTTCGTCCGAGGGCTCGACGCTGTAGCCGTGCATGACGTGGAGCGGGTAGCCCCGCGCGGCCTGATGCAGGCGGGCCAGGGCCCGCCAGGTGCCGCCGACGGCGTAGAAGCTGCGTCCGCGCAGGGTCTCGAGTTGGGGGGCGGCCTTCTTCAGGTGCTCGCGCACGATCTTGATGGCCTTCTTGGGCGAATTGCCCGAGAGGTCCTGAAGGGCCAGTCCGCCGAGCGGCATGGTCACGCCCGTGCCCACGGTGGCGCCGCGCACGTCCACGAGTTCGAGGGAACCGCCGCCGAGATCGCCGACCACGCCGTCCGGCGCGTGGAAGCTCGATACGACGCCAAGCGCCGACAGCTCGGCCTCGCGCCGCCCCGACAAGAGCTCGATGGGGTGGCCGCAGGCGGCCTGCGCGGCCGCGAGGAACTCGGCGCCGTTCTGCGCGTCCCGGGCGGCGGCCGTGGCGAGCACGAAGACCCGGGCGACCCGCATGGTCTCGCACAGCACCCGGAACCGGGCGAGGGCGATCAGGGCACGCCGGACGGCCTCCTCGTTGAGGCGACCGGTGGTGAGCACGTTGCGGCCGAGCCCGCACAGGACCTTCTCGTTGTAGAGGGGCGTCGGCGCCCGCGTCAGGCCGTCATAGGCGACGAGCCGCACGGAGTTCGAGCCGATGTCGATGATGGCCACGGGCTCGCGGCGCATCGAGGCCGGCGACGCGTCGGCCCCGGACTCGCCGCGGGGTGGGCCGGCATGGTGGAGGCCCATGCATGTTCCTTCGGCAAGGCGCTCAGGCGCGCTGGGCACGGCGGCTCAGGGCGCGCGGGCTCGATTTCTTCGACGATTTGCCGCGCCCGGACAGGCTCGGATTCGTCATGAAATATTTATGGGCGTTGAACGGTTCCTCGCCCTCGGCCGGCTGGATCCGTTCACTCGCGCCAGACGCCAGTACACGCCAGCTCTGGCGGTTGTCGAGGAGGTTAGCCAGCATGATCTGATCGAGCACCTGCTGATGCACCGTGGGATTGGTGATGGGCAGGAGCGCCTCGACCCGGCGATCGAGGTTGCGGCTCATGAGATCGGCCGAGGAGATGTACACCGTCGCCTTGGGGTGAGGCAGCCCGACGCCGTTGCCGAAGCAGTAGATGCGCCCGTGCTCCAGGAAGCGCCCGACGATGGATTTCACCCGGATGGTCTCCGACAGGCCGGGGATGCCCGGCCGGAGGCAGCAGATGCCGCGGACCACGCAATCGATCTGCACGCCCGCCGCGCTGGCGTCGTACAGGGCGTCGATGATCTGCTGATCGACCAGGGAGTTGCACTTGATCCAGATCGCCGCCGGGCGCCCGGCCTTGGCGTGGGCGATCTCCTGCTCGATGTTCTCGAGGAGGCGGGGCTTCAGGGTCAGGGGTGAGACCGCCATGCGCTCGAGGCCCGCGGGCTCGGCGTAGCCGGTGATGTAGTTGAAGATGCGCGACACGTCGCGGGCCACCACCGGATCGGCGGTGAAGAACGACAGGTCGGTGTAGATGCGCGCCGTGATCGGGTGATAGTTGCCGGTGCCGACGTGGCAGTAGCTCACGAGCTTGTCGCCCTCGCGCCGGACCACCATCGACAGCTTGGCGTGGGTTTTCAGTTCGACGAAGCCGAACACCACCTGCGCGCCCGCCTTTTCGAGGTTGCGCGCCCAGCGGATGTTGGCCTCCTCGTCGAAGCGGGCCTTGAGCTCGACGAGGGCGGTGACCGACTTGCCGAGTTCGGCGGCCTCCGCCAGCGCCGCCACGATGGGCGAGTTCGAGGAGGTACGGTAGAGGGTCTGCTTGATCGCGACCACGTTGGGGTCGCGGGCGGCTTGCGCCAGGAACTGCACCACCGCGTCGAACGACTCGTAGGGGTGGTGGACGGTGAAGTCCTTCTGCCGGATGGCCGCGAACACGTCGCCGCCGCTCTCGCGGATGCGCTCGGGGAAGCGCGGATTGTAGGCCTTGAACTTGAGCTCCGGCCGGTCGATCCCGACGATCTGCGACAGTTCGTTGAGCGCCAGCATGCCCTCGACCATGAAGACCGCATCGGGGCCGATCTCGAGTTCGTCGGCGACGAACGCGCGCAGATCCTCCGACATGCCGGCCTCGACCTCGAGGCGGATGACGATGCCGCGGCGGCGCTGCTTCAGGGCCGTCTCGAAATGCAGGACGAGGTCCTCGGCCTCCTCCTCGATCTCGAGATCGGAATCGCGGATCACCCGGAACGCCCCGTGGCCGCGCAGGGAGTAGCCCGGGAACAGGCGTCCGGTGAACAGGACGATGACCTGCTCGATGGCGATGAACCGCGCCGTGGCGTCCCCGTCCGCATCGGGCAGGCGCACGAAGCGGTCGACCAGGGCCGGCAGGCGGATGAGGGCGCGCAGCACCCGCCCGTCCCGCGGACGCATGAGCATCAGGGCGACGGTCGACCCGAGGTTCGGGATGAACGGGAACGGATGGGCCGGATCGATGGCGAGCGGCGTCAGCACCGGGAAGACGTGGCTGAGGAAGTACTCCTCCAGCCAGGCCTTGTGCTCCGGCGTGAGGCCGGCGGGCTCGACGAGTTCGATGCCGACGCCGAGGAGTTCACCGCGCAACTCGCGCCAGCGCTGCTGCTGGTCGAGCGCCAGGCGCGACACGTCCGAACCGACGCGCGCGAGCTGCTCGGCCGGGCTCAGGCCGTCCTGCGAGGGCGCGACGAGGCCGGCGCGGACCTGATCGTGCAGGCCGGCGACACGCACCATGAAGAACTCGTCGAGGTTGTTGGCCGAGATCGAGAGGAAGCGCAGCTGTTCGAGCAGCGGGTGGTTGGGGTTCGAGGCCTCCTCCAGAACCCTTCGGTTGAACTGGAGCCAGGACAGCTCGCGGTTGACGAAGCGCTCGGGCGAGTGGCGCAGCGCGAGGCCGGCCTCGCGCACGGTGCCGCGGACGTCGGCGGCGGCGGGCAAGTCGGGTGCCGGCTCGGGCAGGGGCGCCTCCACCAGGGGCAGATCGACGTCCGGCCCGGCCTCCGCCGCGAGGGCCGCGGGCCCGTCCGCACCGATCGCGGGCTTTTCCTGAGCGACGCGTTTCGGCGCGGACCGTGTGGCCCGGGGACGGGCCACCGCACGTGTGGTCTCGGCCTCGGCGGGTCCGGTCTCCGATGCGGTCGCGTCCGATTCCATGTCCGCCAAGTGTCTGTCTCCTGAAAGCTGAGGGGCGGCTTCCTAGCATGCGGGAAGGCGCGGTTCTTGACGGTTCGATGACAGTTTCCGGTCCGCAGCCTCTAATCGTCGGCCTCGTCGTTGGTGGCATCGAGGCCGAGGCGGGCGAGCACGGCCAGCGCCAGGGGCCGGGTGATGCGCCGGCCGCGCCCGAGGGCGTCGCGGTCGAGTTCGCTCACCACCTGTCGGGCGAGGCCGAACGAGCGGTCGATGCGCAGGGCCAAGGCCTCGACCACGGCGAGATCGACCACGAGTTGGCGATCCACGAACAGCTTGACGAGGACGGCGCGCAGGAGCGCATCGTCGGGAGCGAGGATGGTGGCGCCGGGCGCCAGGCGCAGGCGGGAGCGCAGATCCGCCGTCGCGAGGCCCATGGCCTCCACGGCTTGCGCCGCCGTGACGAGGACAGGGCTGCCATGCTCCCGCGCGAGGTTGAGGAGATGGAACAGGGCCGCCTCGTCGCGACCCTCGGGCCGGTCGATGTCCTCGATGACGAGGGCGCCGTTGGAGACGAGGTGCGGCACCCGTGCGGCCTGGACCTCGGCGACGGAGGCGGTCCAGGCATGGGCCCGCGTCGCCCAGATCGAGGCGAGGTGGCTCTTGCCGCTGCCGGGCGGGCCGGTGAGGACGCAGACCGTGTCGGGCCAGTTCGGCCAGGCTTCCACGAGGCCGTAGGCCGCCTCGTTGGCGGGACCGACCAGAAAGTCCTCGCGCCCGTAGCGGGGGTCGGCGGGCAGGTCGAACGCAAGTTGCTTGGGGGGCGCATTCTCGCGGATGGCCATCAGGTCTCACGGTTGGGGAGCAGCACCGGGGAGCCCGCGTGATAGAGCGGACTCTGCAGGTAACGGCTCAGGGCGAAGCGCACCACCACGCCGATGGAAGCGGCCACGGGCACGGCGAGCAGAAGGCCGAGGAAGCCGAACAGCGAGCCGAAGGCCAGGAGCGCGAACATCAGCCAGACCGGGTGGAGGCCCACCGATTCGCCGACGAGTTTCGGCGAGATGATGTTCCCCTCCAGGAACTGGCCCACCGCGAACACCCCGACGGTGAGCCCGATATGGAGCCAGTCGGAATCGGGCCAGAACTGCGCCAGGGCGACGCCGACGGAGAGCAGGAAGCCGGTGAGCGTCCCCACATACGGGATGAAGGTGAGGAAGCCCGCGATGAGGCCGATGAGCACGCCGAAGTTCAGCCCGACCACGAACAGCCCGACGGCGTAGAAGGTGCCGAGGATCAGACAGACCAGGGTCTGGCCGCGCACGAAGCCGGTGACGGCCCCGTCGATCTCGCGGCCGAGGCGGCGCACCACGGCGCGGTGGCGCGGCGGCACCCAGCCGTCGAGGGCCGCGATCATCCGGTCCCAGTCGACGAGCAGGTAGAACGCCACCACGGGCGTCACCACGAGGAGCGAGGCGATGGAGATCAGCGCCTGACTGCCCGACCACAGGGATTTCAGGAAGGCGAGGAACCACGTCCCGCCCTGCCCCACCAGGGTGCCGACGGAGGATTGCAGGTCGGTCAGGACATCCGCGCCGCCCATGCGCTGCAGCAGCGGGCCAGCCCTCTCCGTCAGGATTCCCTGCAGCCGCGCGACCATGCCGGGCAGGGTCGCGACCAACGCGGCGATCTGGTTGGCGGCCAGCGGCACGACGATGAGGAGCGCCACCACGAGGGCGACCACGAACATCGCCAGGATCAGGAGCGAGGCCGTGAGCCGCCCGAGGCCGAGACGTTCGAGACGGTCGGCGATGGGATCGAGGAGGTAGGCCAGCGCGAGGCCGGCCACGAAGGGCAGCATCACGTCGGCCAGGAGATAGAGGAGCAGGACAGCTCCGCCGAGTGCCAGACACCCGATCACCGCCCTGCCGCGCATCGGCCGTCCTCCGTCCCGCACGCCGCCCGTGCGCTCACGAGAGTGGGAAGCCGGTGGGGTGCGGTCAAGGTATGCCGCAGAAGACTCGCGAAGGCGCGCGGGAATGGTTAGAGGTCGCGAAAGAGCGGATCGGAAGAGAGCGGCGCGGATGACCGGCGAGCCCAAACACGGAATGACCTACGCGGAGGCCGGCGTCGACATCGATGCGGGCAACGCCATGGTCGAGACGATCAAGCCGCTGGTGCGCGCCACCCGCCGGCCGGGGGCGGATGCCGAGATCGGCGGGTTCGGCGGCCTGTTCGACCTCAAGGCGGCGGGGTTCCGCGATCCGATCCTGGTGGCAGCCAACGACGGCGTCGGCACCAAGGTGAAGATCGCCATCGAGACCAACCGCCACGACACCATCGGCATCGATCTCGTCGCCATGTGCGTCAACGACATCATCGTCCAGGGCGCCGAGCCGCTGTTCTTCCTCGACTATTTCGCCACCGCCAAACTCGTGCCCGGCGTCGGGACCGACATCGTGCGCGGGATCGCGGCGGGATGCCGCCTCGCCGGCTGCGCCCTCATCGGCGGCGAGACCGCCGAGATGCCGGGCCTCTACGACGGCGCCGACTACGATCTCGCCGGCTTCAGCGTGGGGGCGGCCGAGCGCGGCACCCTGCTGCCGCGCGGCAACATCGTGCCCGGCGACGTGGTGCTGGGCCTGCCCTCCTCCGGGGTCCATTCTAACGGCTTCTCCCTGGTGCGCCGCATCGTCGAGAAGAGCGGTCTGTCCTACGACGATCCGGCGCCGTTCGAGCCGATCCGCACCCTCGGTGAAGCCCTTCTCGAGCCGACCCGCATCTACGTGAAGCCTCTGCTCGCCGCCCTGAAATCCACGGACGGGATCAAGGCGCTGGCCCACATCACCGGCGGGGGCTTTCCCGACAACCTGCCGCGCGTGCTGCCCGACGGGGTCGGCATCGCCATCGACCTCGACGCGATCATGCCCCCTCCGGTGTTCGGCTGGCTCGCCGAGATCGGCGAGGTCGCCGAATCCGAGATGCTGCGCACCTTCAACTGCGGCATCGGCATGGTGGTGGTGGTCTCGCCCGACAGCGTCGGCGCGGTGTCGAAGGCGCTGGATCTCGGCGGTGCCTCGCCCGTGCGGCTCGGCCGGATCACGACGCGGGGTCCCGAGTCCGTGACCTTCGAAGGCCGGCTCACGTTTTGACGGTGCCGCGCTGATGACGCCTCCGAAAAAAACCCGGGTCGCGATCCTGATCTCGGGACGCGGCTCGAACATGGCCGCGCTCATCGCGGCGGCCGCGGCGCCGGATTTTCCCGCCGAGATCGTGCTGGTGGCCTCCAACCGGCCCGAGGCCGGGGGCCTCGCCACGGCGGCGGCGGCCGGCATCGCGACGCGCGCCATCGACCACAAGGCCTATCCGAGCCGCGCGGCCTTCGACGCGGCGCTGCACGCCGAACTCGTGACCGCGGACATCGACCTCGTGTGCCTCGCCGGCTTCATGCGGATCTTCTCCGCCGGCTTCGTCGAGGCCTGGGCCGGGCGGATGATCAACATCCACCCCTCCCTGCTGCCCCTGTTCAAGGGCGTGCACACGCACGAACAGGCGTTGGCCGCAGGTGTGCGCCTGCACGGCTGCACCGTGCATTACGTGGTGCCGGAGCTCGATGCCGGGCCCATCGTCGCCCAGGCCGCCGTGCCGGTCCTGCCGGGCGACGATGCCGACGCGCTGGCCGCCCGCATCCTGGTGCAGGAGCACCGGCTCTATCCGGCGGCCCTGGCGCTCATCGCCTCGGGCCGTGCGCGCCTCGACGGCGACCGGGTGGTTTTTTCGGACGATGTGAGCCGGGCGGACGGCGCCCTGCTCAGTCTCCGAGACGAGACGGGTTGTTGAGAAAAAGGGCGGACCGGCGCGGCGGGCCCGCCCTGATGCCGATCAGGCCGGGCGCGGCAGCTGGCAGCTGTCGAGGGCCGAGAGCGCCTTGGCGCGGGCCGAATCGTTGAAGTAGCCGGTGGTGCGATAGGCGACGAGTTCGTTCTGGTCGAGGCTCGCCAGGGTGCGCTGGGCGTAGCAGCCGCACGGGCGGGCGAGGGAGACCTCGGACACGTTCTGGAGCCGGGCCTGCGTCACCGTGCAGGCATGGCGCACGCGACCGGTGAGGTTGCTCGCGGTGGCGGTCTTGAGGGCCGGATCGGGCGTGTAGCCGGCGAGCTCGGCCGTCGGGCCGGCCTTGTTGGCGTTGCAGGCGGCGAGCGCAGCGAGGAGGCCTGCGGCGAGCAGAAGCCGGCCGGTGCGCGGAGCGAGGAGGCGCATGGTGTGAGGGGTCCGTGAAAGCGATTCGGGAAACAGCCCGGTTTCACGGAGCCCTGGTGGCCGCGCAAGGGCAGCGCGGCCACAGCGTGGCGGCAAATACCGCCGCGCGCCGCCGCCCCTCGGGACGGCGGTGCGCGGCGAAGGCACTCAGCCGGCGATGTCGGAGTCCTGGAAGAACTGCGCGATCTCGAGCTTGGCGTTCTCGGCGCTGTCGGACCCGTGGACGGTGTTCTCGCCCACCGACTCGGAGAAGGTCTTGCGGATGGTACCCTCGTCGGCATTGGCCGGGTTCGTGGCGCCCATGATCTCACGGTAGCGGGCGATGGCGTTCTCGCCCTCGAGCACCTGCACGACCACGGGGCCGGAGATCATGAAGTCGACGAGCTCGCCGAAGAACGGGCGCTCCTTGTGGACCTCGTAGAACTTCTCCGCCTGGGCACGGCTCATCTGGATGCGGCGCTGACCGACGATGCGCAGGCCGGCCTTCTCGATCACGGCATTGACCGCGCCGGTCAGGTTCCGCTTCGTCGCGTCGGGCTTGAGGATGGAGAAGGTGCGCTCGGTGGCCATGGTTCGTCCGGTTCTGATTCTGTGGCCGGAACTTAAGGCTCCGGCGCCGGGCTTATAGCGGGGGCGCCCCCGCCCCTCAACCCGAGGGTAAAAACCCTTGCCTCACGAGGAAAAACCCTCGGCCATGGCTTGAGCGCAACAGTGCCGGAAATTCGCCCGATTGCGCGGGCTTTCTGGTGTCAACGACACCGACCCCTTCCGCCGTTCGACGGAGACCATCCCATGCGCGTCGCCCTGACTGCCGCCTGCCTTCTTTCCGGCTTCACCATCGCCCAGGTGGTGCCGGCCCTCGCCGCTCCCACCCAGGACCCGTCGGGCACCTGGCTCACCGGCGACGGACGGGCCAAGGTCCGCATCGACCGGTGCGGCCCGGGCGGCGCCAACATCTGCGGCAAGGTGGTCTGGCTGAAATCCCCCACCACCGAGGACGGCGCTCCGCGCACCGACATCAAGAATCCCGACCCGAAGAAGCGCAGCCGCCCTGCCTTGGGCCTTACCCTCCTCGACAACCTCAAGCCCGAGGAGTCGAAATTCTCCGGCGAGATCTACAACGCCGACGAGGGCAAGCTGTACCAGGTGAGCCTGGAGCGTGAGAGCGCCTCCGAGCTGTCGGTCTCGGGCTGCCTCCTGAAGATCCTGTGCGGCTCGCAGACCTGGACCCGGGTGCCAGATGTGAACCAGCAGGCCACCAACGTGGCCGGCGAGGCCGCCGCCCCGGCGCCGAAGCCCGCCGCGAAGGCGGTTCCGAAGCCGGCGGCCAAGGCCGCTCCGGCGGAATAACGGTCCCCGGGGGGCATTGCCCCCCTTGTGTGGAAGGGAGGGTCCCCCCCCTTTCAGATCGCCGCGAACCCGCGCTGCACGGCGGGCCGCGCCAGCATCCGGGCGATCCAGGCCTCGACATTGGGCAGGGCGGCGAGGTCGACGCCCTGCTTCTCGTGGTACTTGGCCCAGGGCAGGATCGCGATGTCGGCGATGGAAATGTCTCCCGCGACATAGTCCCGGCCGTCGAGTTGCCGGTCGAGGACGCGATAGAGCCTCTGGGCCTCCGTGGTGAAGCGCTCGATGGCGTAGGGAATCTTCTCCTGCGCGTAGATGCGGAAATGATGGGCCTGACCGAGCATCGGCCCGAAGCCCGCCACCTGCCAGATCAGCCACTCCTCGACCTTCACCCGCGCGCGCTCGTCGGCGGGGAGGAAGCAGCCGGTCTTTCGGCTGAGGTATTGTAGGATCGCCCCCGATTCGAAGATTGTGATCGGCTCGCCCCCCGGCCCGTCGGGGTCGACGATGGCCGGGATCTTGTTGTTGGGCGAGAGCGCGAGGAAGTCCGGCGCCATCTGGTCGCCCCGGCCGATGTTCACGGGCACCACCCGATAGGGCAGGCCACACTCCTCCAGCATGATCGGGATCTTCCAGCCGTTGGGCGTGCTCCACGTGTGTACGTCGATGGGTCGTCCCGGAGCGTGTGCCATGCGGTTCATCCCGGCCAAGGTTCGTCGTGCTTCCTGTGCCGGATCAAACCGCAACGCCAGCCGATGGTTGCGGGCGGGGTGCTGGGCGGATCGCGGGCCGGCCTTACGTCGGGGAGATTGCTCCGCAAAAGCCTCTTGCCGAACGCTCTGGTTGTGGGTGTGATGCGCCGTGCCCGCCCCATAGGGGCAACCCCGCAATCGAGAGTTGTTACGATGCCGTTCCGCTCCCTCCTCCTGGCCTGCCTCGCCGCCCCGCTCCTGCTGTCCCAGCCAGTCTTCGCCCATGAGAAAGGCACGGCCGCCAAGGAGCCGACCGTGAGCCAGAGTGCGGCGCGCACGCGCCAGAAGACCTGCGGTGCGGAATGGCGGGCGCTCTCCGTCGCCGACAAGGCCGCCAAGGGCCCGAAATGGCCGCAGTACTTCAGCAAGTGCGTGAAGCGCCTCAAGGAACAGAAGGCCTGATCCACAAACACCGGTGCGTCGGGCACCGTAGCGCTTACCCGGGAACGCTTGCCCGTCTGCCCTGTTGGCCGTCGGGCGGCTTGTACGGGACGGGACGGGGCGATGCGGGAACGGCAGGCGTTGCAGCGCGTGGTGGCGGCGGTCGCCCTCGTGCCCGTCGTGTCGGGCCTCTACGGCGTCCTGTTCGGCCTGAGTAGCGGGGGCGGCCTCGTCGATGTCTCCGCCGACAGCCATTACCGCTACCTGTCGGGCCTCCACATGGGCATCGGCATCCTGTTCTGGATCTGCGTGCCGGGAATCGAGGCCAAGGCCGGCCTGTTCCGCTTTCTCACCCTGGTGGTGGCGCTGGGCGGCCTAGCCCGGCTCCTCGGCCTGGCGCTGACCGGCCTGCCGTCCCTGACCATGATGGCGGCGCTCGCCGTGGAGCTCGTGGTGACCCCGCTCCTGTGCCTGTGGCAGGCGCGGGTCGCCGGATCATCCGCGGACGCCCTCGTTCCGGCGGCGTCACGCGTTCCATGAGCGAAGCGACGCAGGACGCGCCCTCCCTCCTCGACCGCACCCTCGCCTTCGCCGACCGAGTGGTGCCGCCGCCCTCCGCCTGGGCCTTCGCCCTGCGGATCTGGCTCGCCATGGTGCTGGCCCTCTACGCGGCGTTCTGGCTCCAGCTCTCGGGAGCCTCCTCGGCCATGGTCTGCGTGGCGATCCTGGCCCAGCCCAAGCGCGGACAGGCCCTGTCGAAGGCGCTCTACCGGTTCGTGGGTACGATCGTCGGGGCCGTGGTGGCCATCGTGCTCATCGCCCTGTTCGCGCAGGACCGGGTGCTGCTGCTGGTGTCGTTCGCGACCTGGCTGATGCTGTGCGTCTTCACCGCCCACTTCCTGCAGGACACCCGGGCCTACGGGGCGATGCTGTCGGGCTACACCGTGGCGATCATCGCCATCGCGCATATCGACGCGCCGCAGGCGGTGTTCGAGGCCGCCGTCGACCGGGTGGCGGCGATCGCCATCGGCATCGTCGCCATCACCTTCATCAACGATGCCCTCGCCTCCCCCAGCACGTGGCGCACGCTGCGCACGCCGCTGGACGGCGCGCTGGAGGCGACCCGGGCTTTCGCGCGCGACACCTTCACGGCAGGCGATCCCGGATCGGAGCGCGCCGGCGCCCTCATCCGCCGCATCGCGGTCATGCGGGGGGACGCCAGTGCCATCGCGGGCGAACTCGACGACGGCCCCAACCGGGCCGCGGGGGCCCGCAGCGCCATCGCGGCCCTCTACGCCATGGCGGCCTCCGCCCGTGCCTTCGGGACCGCCGCCGACCGCGCGCCCGGCCCCGCCGTGGCGGAGGCCCGTGTCCTGTGCCTCGACCTCACCCGCGACGGCGCGCGGGACGCGGCCCTCCGGGCGGCCGAACGCCTGCGCGACGGTCTCGCCGACACCGTCGGGCGCGGGGCCGATCTCGGCGAGGTCCTGGCCCTGCAGCGCGCCGTCGATTTCGCCCGGAACGCCGCCTTCGCGCAGGACGGCGCCGAGGCCCTCGACACCGGGAAGCGTCCCTTGCGCGACGTGCCCCTGCCGACCCATCGCGATTTCCCCGTGGCCCTGCGCGGGGCCGCGCGGGTCGGCATCGCGTTCGGGACGACGGCCCTCCTTCTCATCTTCGCGGGCTGGCCGGCCACCTCCTTCGCCCTGGTCCAAGTGGCCGCCACCTGTGCGCTCTCCTCCATCACGCCGGACCCGAAGGCGTTCGCCCGGGGCGTGCTCATCGGCATGCCGCTGGCCGCCCTGTGCGCCGGACTCGTCCTGTTCGGGCTGCTCGCCGGGGTGCAGGGGTTTCCGCTGCTCGCCATCGCCATCGCGCCCGTGGTGTTCGTGGCCTGCTTCCTCAGCCTCAATCCGCCGACCTTCGGTGTCGGCTTCATCCTGCTGGTGTTCTTCCCCGTCCTGCTCTCGCCCTCGAACCCGCAGACCTACGATCCGCAGACGTTCTTCGCGAACGCCCTGCTGGTGGTGATGGCGGCCCTCATCCTGTTCGTCACCGTGCGGGTGGTGCTGCCGATCTCGCCCTCCCAGCACCGGGCCTTCGCCCTCGATTCGGCACGGCGCGCCCTGGTCGATGCCCTGGCCGGCGAGGGCGGCGATGCCACCACCCGGACCAGCCTCAACAGCGATCGCCTCCTCCAGTTCGCGCAATGGAGCTCGAAGAGCGGCGCCGTGCGGACGGCAAGCCTCGACCGGGCCTTCGATCTCGCCCGGATGGAGGCGGCCGCCGCCCGGGCTCATGCGGAGCTCAGGCGTCTCGCGAGCGACCCCGCCCTCGCGGATGCCGCCGGGGCGGCGCGGCAGGCGATCATGGCCGTGGACCGCCGGGCCATCGAGGCGGCGGCGCACGCGCTGCTGGCCGCCGGGCGGGGGACCGCGCGGACCACGCGCCTCGCCATCGCCCGGGCGGCGAGCGATCTCGCCACCATCGCCAACGTCGCCGCGACGCAGGGGCGGTTCCTGCGCCGCCTCGGACTGAAAGGCGCCTGATGCGTTCGGACCTCGACTTCGGCGGCGTTCTCGTCTCGCCCTTCGTCGCCTACGCCGCCGGCGCCCTGGCGATCCTGATGCTCCTGCGCGTCGCCTTCAACCGTCTCCGCTTCAGCCGCTACGTCGCCAATCCGCCGCTCGCGGAGGCCGGCCTCTACGTCTGCATCCTCGCCCTCCTGATCGTGTTCCTGTGACGATGTCCGACGAATCCCGAGATGCCCGCCAAGACGCAGACCGGAAGGCGCAGCCGGCCAAGGCTCCCAAGACGGTAGGCCGGCCCCGGCGGATCCTGCGCCTGTTCGCCACCGGCCTGATCCTGGCCTGCGCCTTCGTGGCGGCGGCCCTGGTCTGGCAATTCTACGTCACCGCGCCGTGGACCCGCGACGGCCGGGTGCGCGTGCAGGTGGCGAGCGTCGCGCCCCAGGTCTCGGGCCAGATCGTCGAGTTGCGCGTCACCGACAACCAAGCGGTCAACAAGGGAGACGTGCTCTACGTCATCGATCCGTTCGATTTCGACGTCGCCATCGCGTCGGCCCAGGCCGAGATGGACAACCGCGAGGCCGACCTCCAGGTCAAGCGCACCCAGGCCGCGCGGCGCGAGGCGCTCACCACCCTGTCGACCTCCGTCGAGGAGAAGCAGCAATTCGCCGGCACGGCCAAGATCGCCGAGGCCGCCCTCGCCTCGGCCAAGGCGCAGCTGTCCCAGGCCAAGATCAACCGCACCCGCACGGAGGTGCGCGCGCCCGTGAACGGCCGGGTGACCAACCTGCTCCTGCGGGTCGGCGACTACGCCACCACCGGCACCGTCAACATCGCGGTGATCGACACCGATTCGTTCTGGATCGACGGCTACTTCGAGGAGACGAAGATGGCCCACATCCATGTGGGCGACACCGTCTCGGCGCAGCTCCTCGGTTACGATCCGATCATCCGCGGCCGGGTCGAGAGCATCACGCTCGGCATCAGCATCGCCAACGCGGCGCCGAGCACGCAGGGGCTGCCCAGCGTCGATCCCGTCTACACCTGGGTCCGGCTCGCCCAGCGCGTGCCCGTGCGGGTGCGCATCGAGGACGTGCCCGCGGGCGTGACCCTGGTGGCCGGCATGACCGCCACGGTCTCCGTGGGGGAGCCGAGCGTCCACGGACGCAACTGGTGGGCGGCCCTGCGCCAGCGCGTCTCGGGCTGGGCGGTCCCGACCCCGAACCCGTGAAGCGGGTGGGGTGGGGACGGGCGCCAAGACGTTGACCGTTCAGGACGTTTCGCGGCGCTCCCTCACTCCGACCGGAGACTTTCGACAAAGCCGGCAAATAGGGGGTTGACGCTTCCCCCCGGCAGTCGCAGTCTGTCCTTGTGCTTCGCCAGTCAAGCACAGACAAAGCAACGAGGTAACCAGCAGCGACGTTTGACGTTCGATTGCGGCCAACCCCGAGTGGGAGACGAGCATGACTCCACCCCAGCAGCACGCTGCGGCGACGATCCGAGCTTAATTCGATCCGGATCCGAGCAGCGAAGACACGAATCACGGGACGGAAGCGGTCACCGGGGCGCAGAAGCGGCCTTTACGGCACGACTTCGAACACGCGAAATGCCCCATCTCGACCGCTTCCGCCGCCGGTTTCTCTTGCTCAGCCTTGGCGGCTGAGATCTAAGTTCATCAAGATTTCATCGTAGAAGACGTCGGCGATGTTCAGCGCGCGGCTCGATGCCGTATGGCACGAACCCGGCGGCTTCGTAGGGCCGGATCGCGCCGTGATTGGCGGCCTCCACGGACAACCCCACATCGTCCACGCAAGTCTCCGCATAGGCGGTCACGGCCGCGATGAGCAGCATGCCAACGCAGACGCCGCGTGCGTCCGCGCTGACGAAGACGCCCCACGAAGCGCCCCCCACAAAGTGCCGTTGGTAGCAGAGCTTGGGCGCCTCGGGCACGTAGAGTGCCGCGCCTCCGACCAGGTCCGCCCTCCCCGCTCCAGGCACCGAATACGGCTTGGATCTCCAGGGGTCACGGCGAACCACGCGAGCGGCTGTCTGGATTCCACCTCCCCTGACGCGCCGAACGCCTCCGGGTGCCGGGTAAGGCATCGAGACGCACGGCGTGGAAAGCCGGCGTATCGGCCGGCCGAGATGGCGGATCGTGAAAGCGGATGCCGGGCTCAACGCGTCATTCCCTCGCGACGAAGCTGGTCTCGTCCCGCTTGCGGCTACCGGATTCACACGACTGCGTTTTTCCAGAAGCAGGGCGCGGCCCTCTTCCCACAGGGGGAGGAGGGCCGCATCGCGCTGAGATGTGTGGATACAATGGCCGCTGGCGGGGAGAGGGAATGCGCACCGAGGGCCTTCACGCCCACCCGCGCCATCTGCAGCCCTACCCTCGTGGGGAGGGCAGCGCGCCTCCTACTCGATGCCGAGCTTCGCCTTCAGCAGGGCGTTCACCGCCGCCGGGTTGGCCTTGCCGCCCGTGGCCTTCATGGTCTGGCCGACGAACCAGCCGAGGAGCGTCGGCTTTTCCTTGGCCTGTTGCACCTTGTCGGGGTTCTTCGCGATGATCGCGTCGATGGCCGTCTCGATGGCGCCGGTGTCGGTCACCTGTTTCATGCCGCGCGATTCGACGAGCGCGCGCGGGTCGCCGCCCTCGGTCCAGACGATCTCGAACAGGTCCTTGGCGATCTTGCCGGAGATGACGCCCTCGCCGATGAGGTCCACCACGGCACCGAGTTGATCCGCCGAGACCGGGCTCGTCTCGATGCCCTTGCCCTCCTTGTTGAGGCGGCCGAACAGCTCGTTGATCACCCAGTTCGCCGCGGCCTTGCCGTCGCGCCCCTTGGCCACCGCCTCGAAATAATCGGCCGAGGACCGCTCGGCGATGAGCACCCCGGCGTCGTAGGGGCTGAGCCCGTAGGCCTCGATGAAGCGCGCCTTCTTGGCGTCGGGCAGTTCGGGCAAGCCCTCGGCGAGCCGATCGACGTAGGCCTGGTCGAACTCCAGCGGCAACAGGTCGGGATCGGGGAAGTAGCGGTAATCGTGCGCCTCTTCCTTGGAGCGCATGGAGCGGGTCTCGCCCTTGCTCGGATCGAACAGCCGGGTCTCCTGGGAGATGGTGCCGCCATCCTCGATGATGGCGATCTGGCGCCTTGCCTCGACCTCGATGGCCTGGCCGATGAAGCGGATCGAGTTGACGTTCTTGATCTCGCAGCGGGTGCCGAGCGGGTCGCCGGGCAGGCGCACGGACACGTTCACGTCGGCCCGGAGCGAGCCCTTCTCCATGTCGCCGTCGCAGGTGCCGAGGTAGCGCAGGATGGTGCGCAGCTTGGTCACGTAGGCGCGCGCCTCCTCCGACGAGCGCAGGTCGGGGCGCGAGACGATCTCCATGAGGGCGACGCCCGAGCGGTTGAGATCGACGAAGCTCTGGGTCGGGTTCTGGTCGTGGAGCGACTTGCCGGCGTCCTGCTCGAGGTGCAGGCGCTCGACGCCCACCGTGATCGTCTCGCCATCGGGCAGATCGACCAGCACCGTGCCCTCGCCGACGATGGGGTCCTTGAACTGGGAGATCTGGTAGCCCTGCGGCAGGTCCGGGTAGAAGTAGTTCTTCCGGTCGAACACCGAGCGGTGGTTGATCTGCGCCTTGAGCCCGAGGCCCGTGCGCACGGCCTGGGCGACGCATTCCTCGTTGATCACCGGCAGCATCCCCGGCATGGCCGCGTCCACCAGGGAGACGTGGTCGTTGGGCTCGCCCCCGAATTCCGTCGCGGCGCCGGAGAACAGCTTGGAGCGGCTCGTGACCTGGGCGTGGATCTCCATGCCGATCACGACCTCCCAATCGTGCAGGCCGCCCTTGATGAGTTTTTTTGGGTTCACGGCTGCGGTCATGATGGCCCAGGTTCAGCGTTGCGGAGCGCGGGTGAGCGCCGGAAGGGTGCAAGTCATCGAAGGTGGAAATGCCGGCCGGCGCGGTCAAGCGCGCAGGCGATAGAGCTGGTGCGCCAGGAAGCCCAGGGCACCCCACAGGAATCCGGCGATCCAGCGGATCGGAAAGAAGGTCGGTCCGTCGTGGCTCACCGGGGCCGGCCAGGGGATGCCGATGGCCGTGACGCCCCACGACACCAGCACGGAGACCGAGAAGGCCATCAGCGACACGAGGATGACCTTCACGAACTGATCCGACTTCCAGCCCATGACCAGCGCGATGGCGATCAGAACGGGATCGAACGCGGCCCAGATCCACTCGTTGAAGGCATAAACCGGGACGGTCATGGCCGCGCTTTCATGCCCACCACGCCGCCGGCAGTTTGGTCCGACCGGCGGCCGTCTCGATCACCTGGGCGGCGGCGAACAGGGTCTCCTCGTCGAAGGGCCGGCCGATGAGCTGGAGGCCCAGCGGCAGCCCCTGCGCATCGAGGCCGGCGGGCACCGAGAGACCGGGAAGCCCCGCCATGTTCACCGTGATGGTGAACACGTCCTGCAGGTACATCTCGACGGGGTCGCCCGAGCCCTTCTCGCCGAGCCCGAAGGCGGCGGACGGGGTGGCGGGGGTGAGGATCGCGTCGATGCCCGACGCGTAGGCCTCCTCGAAGTCGCGCTTGATCAGGGTGCGGATCTTCTGGGCGCGGACGTAATAGGCGTCGTAATAGCCCGCCGACAGCACGTAGGTGCCGATCATGATCCGGCGCTTGACCTCGCGGCCGAAGCCCGCCGCGCGGGTGTTCTCGTACATCCCGGCGATGTCCTTGCCGGGCACCCGCAGGCCGTAGCGCACGCCGTCGTAGCGGGCGAGATTGGAGGAGGCCTCGGCCGGGGCGACGATGTAGTAGGCCGGAAGCGCGTAGGGGGTGTGCGGCAGGGAGATCTCGCGCACCGTGGCGCCCGCGTCCTTGAGCATCTCCGCCCCGCGGTCCCACAGGGCCTGGACCTCGGCGGAGAGGCCCTCGACCCGGTACTCCTTCGGAATGCCGATGGTGAGGCCCTTCACGCCACGCGACACCGCCGCCTCGAAGTCCGGCACGGGAAGATCGGCGCAGGTGGTGTCCCGCGCGTCCTGACCGGCCATGGAGCCGAGCAGGATGGCGCAGTCGCGCACGGTGCGGGCGATGGGTCCGGCCTGATCGAGGGACGAGGCGTAGGCCACCGTGCCCCAGCGCGAGCAGCGCCCGTAGGTCGGCTTGATGCCCACCGTGCCGGTGAAGGCGGCGGGCTGGCGGATGGAGCCGCCGGTGTCCGTGGCGGTGGCGCCGAGGCACAGGTGGGCGGCGACGGCCGCGGCGGAGCCGCCCGACGAGCCGCCCGGCACCAGCTTGGTGTCGGACCCGTTGCGCCGCCAGGGCGAGATCGTGTCGCCGTAGGCCGAGGTCTCGTTGGACGAGCCCATGGCGAACTCGTCGAGGTTGAGCTTGCCCAGCATCACGGCGCCGTCGCGCCAGAGGTTGTGCGTCACGGCCGATTCGTAGTGCGGCTGGAAGCCTTCGAGGATCTTGGACCCGGCGGTGGTGGCGACGCCGTGGGTGCAGAACAGATCCTTGATGCCCAGCGGAATGCCCTCCAGGGGGCGCGCCGCGCCGGCGGCGATCTTGGTGTCGGCCACCTCCGCCATGGCGAGCGCGCGCTCGGGCGTCTCCAGGATGTAGGCGTTGAGGCCGCGCGCCTTCTCCATGGCGGCGAGATGCGCCTTCGCGAGATCGGTGGCGGAGAAGTCCTTGGCCTTGAGCCCGTCGCGGGCGTCGGCCAGGGTGAGTTCGTTCAAGGTGGTCATGGGCGTTCGGTCCTCAAGATCCCGACGGACCCCGTCGCCGGTCTCGGCGCCGAACGATCCTGCCAGGAGGCATCACGAAAACAGGGGCGGCGCTACTCGACCACCTTCGGAACGAGGAAGTAATGGTCCTCGGTCTCCGGCGCGTTGAAGACGATGTCGTCGGCGTGGCCGCCCTCCGTCACCGTATCGGTGCGCTTCTTCATCGCCATGGGGGTCACCGAGGTCATCGGCTCGATCCCCGTCACATCGACGGCGCCGAGTTGCTCGACGAAGGCCAGGATCGCATTCAGCTCGCCCTGGAGCGGCGCGACCTCGTCCTCGCTCACCGCGATGCGCGCCAGATGCGCGATGCGCCTCACCGTCGTTGCGTCGACCGACATGCTGCCTTGAGCCCCCAGGAGGATGCGCCGGGGCTTTGACGACCGCGACGGAACACGGCCGGGCTATAGCACCCGCCTTCGCGCGCTCGCAACGCCGGGCGATCCCGTCTCAGGCGATCATATGGCCGGCGCGGGCGGGCACCTCCACGGAGATGCCGGGCCTGTGGGGGTTGCGCTCGGCCTGCTGGAAGCCGAAGGCGACGATCTCAACGGCCAGGAGCAGCATCAGCTTGTGCCGGAACGGCATCGTCCGGCGGGCAACCGGGGCGGGGGGATTCGTTCCGGACAGGTTCATACGCACCACCCACGACGTTAACACCTTGTTAACGATGCTATGACCGGACGGTGCCGGCAAGGCCAGGGCGACGTTTGCTTAGGGTTAATGGACACGGAGACGACGGCATGTGGGACACGGTGTTCGCGCAGGGTGTGGCCGGACCGGTCTCGGGGGAGGCGGATCTCGCCCGCGCCGAGGCGGAGCTGGGCTTCCCCCTCCCCGCCTCCTACCGGGACTTCTGCCTGCGGTGGGGTGCAGGCCTGGCCGCCGGTCATTTTCGCGTCCTGATCCCCGGTCCCGCTCCGGAGACGGACCTCGTCACCGGCGCGGAGCTCATGGCCCACAGCATCGGCGCCGTCCTGTCGGATCGTCCCGACCATGGGTTCGAGGTGGAGGGCGACGATCCCTCCGTGGTGGAGCGGGCCTGCTTCTTCGGCCGCTCGGAGGCGGGCGAGTTCCTGTTCTGGGATGTCGTCCCGGAGCGGCCCGAATACGAGATCTGGGTGATGGGCGCCGACCTCGAATCCGTGCGCTTCGGCGGGGCGGATCTCGGCGACTTCCTGCGGCGGGTGCAGACGCCGACCGTGCGCGGCATCCTCGGCATGGGTGCGGCCCCCCTGCCCTCGACCTTCGTGGGCGACGATCCGGCCCCCAGCACGCATTGACGGCGGCGGGCGCCCGGATTGCCACTCGGCCACGGATCGATCAGGAGGGGCGGATCAGCGGAGAGCGAACGACATGACCGAGGCCGAGATCCGTGCCTTCGCGGAGGCGTCGCAGGGCGGCCGTCGTCTCATCGGAATCGATCTCGGCACCAAGACCATCGGGCTCGCCCTGTCGGATGTCGGGCGCCAGATCGCCTCGCCCCTGGAGACCATCCGCCGGGTGAAGTTCACGCCCGATGTCGCCCGCCTGCGCCAGCTCTGCGAGACCCACGGGGTCGGCGGCCTCGTCATGGGCCTGCCCCTCAACATGGACGGCAGCGAGGGTCCGCGCGTGCAATCCACCCGCTCCTTCGTGCGCAACCTGAAGCCGCTCCTCGACCTGCCGGTCCTGTTCTGCGACGAGCGCCTGTCCACGGCCGCGGTCACCCGCGCCCTCATCGCCGCCGACGCCTCGCGGGCCAAGCGCGGCGCCGTGGTCGACATGCTGGCCGCCGCCTACATCCTCCAGGGGTGCCTCGATCAGATGCGGGGGGTGCTGACGGACGAGGCGGCGGACGACGCGTGAGGTGCGGGGCCCGCACGCGTCGGCGGCGGAGCTTTCGCCCCGCCGCCCGTCTCTCGAGCCAAATGGTGTCGGCGTCGGCCCGCCCCCGCGGCACCGTGCGCGCTACGAGGCCAGCATCGCCTGGGATGCGCCGACCAGGGTGAAGATCAGGCCGCCCGCGAAGGCGCCGATTATCGCGTAGGAGAAGCCCTTCAGGACCATGGGTGTCACCGCCTCCGTCCGGATCAGCAACGGTTGCCGCCGGAGGTCTGGCCGTACTGCATGACCGGAAAATTCTGCTGATTGGCGTTGCCCTCGGCGGCCGAGCTCATCGGGCAGCCACCGTATGACGGCACCCGGGACGGAGCGTTGATCGAACCGGTCGTCTCGACATCGTAGGGGGTGAACGCAGTGTCGCGCGCGGGGCGCTCGAATGCCATCGCAGACGAGATCGGAGCAACGCCAAGCACGAGAGCGGCGGCGATGGCGGCGATACGGGTCTTCATTGTGATACTCAGTTTCCTTTGCAGGTCGAACCGACAAACCGGTTCGTTTCTCTCTGTCTGAACTACAGATGGGGAGCGTCAGCTTGGCGTGACGTGTCGAAGCGCACGCAACCCTGCCGAACCGGCCGATGCGTTGTTTCGAGGGCTTCGGACGCGAACCGAATTCCCCTGCACGGGCCGATGCTTTAGCGAGCCTGAGGGTGGATCTGCGAGGTTGAGCCGGGAATGTTCGAGCGGGACGTGAACCGAGCCGGGTCTGCGATACGCGCACGGGCGGCCTGTGGCGCCCTGCTGCTGCTCGCGACGGGATCGGCCGCACCGGCGCAGGCTCCCGATCCGCGCATCCTGCCCGCGCAGCCGGCCTACGCCCGCAACGCCGCGTGCGCTCCGTTGCGGATCGCCATGCCGCCCGGCACGCACCGGCTTCCGGGCGACGCCCTGATCTCGCCCAAACCTGCCGAGATTCCCATCGGCCAGGGCGACACCGCCATCTGCTTTGCCTACGCCACCGCCGACATGATCTCCCAGCGCGTCGGCCGGGCCGTCTCGCCCCTGGATGTGGCCGGCAAGTTCTACTTCGCCGATCCGGCCCGGCTCGAAGGCCAGCCCGATCCGGCACTCCGGGCGCATCTGAGGGCGCATCCGAACCATGCGGCCGACATCGCCTGGAGCCGGAACGCGGCCGACATCAATCCCGTCGGCAACCCGGGCCTGCAGCCCTACTTCGACAAGCTGGAGGGCGGCGAGGAGGATGCCGCCGCCCTGCTCTACAACCTCGACGGCCTGTGCGAGGAGCGCGACCTGCCCTCGCACGAGGGCTACGCGCATTTCACCCCCACCTACGCGGCCCTGCGCTTCGGCGCTCCCTTGCGCGCACCGAACCAGTGCCTGCGCCGCGTCGGGGCGACGGTGGGCAAGCTCCGCTCGCGCCGGGCGGACGCCTTCAACGACGCGTGGCTTGCGCGGGTCGAGACCCTGTGCCGGCGCATACCCCTGCCCGTGCCCCTGCTGCCGGTCTCGACGCGTGTCGCCGCCAACCAGCTCGACTTCATGGCGATGCTGGAGGCGGGCCGGCCGCCGGCGCCCCGGGACATCACCCGCCTGCTGGCCCGGGTCGATTACGCCCTCGACCATGGCCGGGCGCCGACCATCGGCTACAGCTGGTACATCCTGCAGGACCGCGACCCGAAGGACCCGGATCTCGCCGCCGACCATTCCAGCGCCGTCATCGGCCGGCGCCGGACGGCGGGCGGGTGCCAGTACCTCGTCCAGGACAACACCGGCGAGTATTGCGCCCGGATGCGGCCGGACATCGCCGGCCGCTGCGACAACGGCCGGGTCTGGCTGCGGGAGGACGAGCTGCGGCGCACCCTCTACAGCGTGATCTATCTGCGCTGAGCCGCCCTCACCCCACCAGGGACACCGCCCCGCTCCCATGCCGCTCGATGCGCCCGTCGAGTTCGAGTTCGAGGAGCGTCGTCTGCACCACGCGCACGCTCAAGCCCGCGGCCCGGGCGAGGTCGTCGGTGCCGATGGGGGTCGGGCTGAGGAGTCCGATGAGGCGGGCGCGGTCGTCCGCAGGCTCGGGCGGCTCGAGGGCGTCCACCGGCATCGGCAGCACGATCCCGTCGACGTCGAGTTCGTCCCAGAAGATCGGCGCGTCGGCGAGATCGGGACGGTCGAGGGCGAGGGGTTCCGTACCGTAGGCCTCGCGTTCGATGAGGGGGGCCACAGCCTCGAGGACGTGAGCGGCCTCCGCCACCAGGGTGGCGCCCTGGCGGATGAGGTCGTTGGTGCCCTCGGCGCGCGGGTCGAGGGGCGAGCCCGGCACGGCGAAGACCTCGCGGCCCTGTTCCAGGGCGAAGCGCGCGGTGATGAGGGAGCCCGAGCGCCGCGCCGCCTCGACCACGACGGTGCCGAGACTGAGGCCCGAGATGATGCGGTTGCGCCGGGGGAAATCGCGGCCCCGCGGCTCCCAGCCCATGGGCATCTCGGCCACCACCGCCCCGCCCGCCTCCAGGATCGCCTCGACGAGGGCGGCGTGGTTGGCCGGATAGATCCGGTCGTGCCCCCCGGCCAGAACCGCCACGGTGCCGGGCAGGAGGGCGGCCTTGTGGGCGCGGGCGTCGATGCCGCGGGCCAGCCCCGAGACCACCACGAGACCGGCCGCGCCGAGGTCCCGGGCGAGGCGCTCGGTGACGCTCAGGCCGGCGGCCGAGGCGTTGCGCGAACCCACGATGGCGACCGCCGGCCGGTTCAGGATGTCCGGGTCGCCCCGCACGGCGAGGAGCGGCGGCGCGGAATCCGCCGCCTGGAGGAGTTTTGGATAGTCGGCCTCGCCCGAGGCCACGAAACGGGCGCCGATGCGGGCCGCGGCGGCGAGTTCGGCTTCGGCCTGCGCCCGGGTCGGCGGCGTGACCCGCCGGCCGGCGCGGCCGGTGATGTTCGGCAACGCCTCCAGGGCGGCGCCGGCCCCGCCGAAGCGGTTGATGAGGGTGCGGAAGGTGCGCGGGCCGATGCCCTCGGCGCGGATGAGACGGAGCCAATCGAGGCGCTGGGCATCGTTGAGTTGCATCGCCCTGCCCCATCACGGTCGGGCGGCGTCGGTGGTCCTCAGCCCTTCTGCCCGATGCGCCCTTCGGTGCCGGCGAGGAGCCGGCGGATGTTGGGCGCGTGCTTCCACCATAGCAGGGCTGCGAGCAGGAGGAAGAGCCATGCAACCCCTGGCTGTCCGAGCGCCCACAGGACGACGGGCGTGGCGGCCGAGGCGGCCAGCGCCGCCAGCGACGAGTACCGCAGGCCGAAGGCGAGGCCGAGCCAGATCGCCGCGAAGGCGGCGAGCGCCACCGGACTCAGCGCCAGGAGCACGCCCAGGAAGGTCGCGACCCCCTTGCCGCCCTTGAACCCGAGCCAGACCGGGAACAGGTGGCCGAGGAAGGCGCCGAGCCCCGCCGCCAGGGCCGGCTCCAGGTTGAACTGGAGACCGATGAGCACGGCCGCCGTTCCCTTGAGGGCATCCCCCAGGAGCGTCGCGGCGGCCAGCCCCTTGCGGCCCGTGCGCAGGACGTTGGTGGCGCCGATGTTGCCCGAGCCGATGGCGCGCACGTCCCCGAGACCGGCCATGCGGGTGAAGATCAGGCCGAAGGGGATCGAACCGAGGAGGTAGCCCCCGGCGAGACCCGCCAGCAGCATCGGCACGGAGGCGGCCTCGGCGTAGGTCACGCGAAGCCCCCGTCCCGGAACACGATGCGTCCGCCGACGAGGGTCAGCAGGGCCGCGCCCTGGAGGCGCGCCTCGTCGAAGGGCGAGTTCTTCGAGCGCGACTTCAGGCGGCGCTTGTCGAGGATGTAGGGCACCTCCGGATCGATGAGCACGAGGTCGGCCGGCGCGCCGACAGCGAGGCGTCCGGCCTCGCGGCGGAGGATCGTTGCCGGATGCGTCGTCAGTGCGGCGAGCAGGCGCGGCAGGGCGATGTCGCCGGTGTGGACGAGGCGCAGGGCGGCGCCCAGCAGGGTCTCGATGCCCAGCGCCCCGTCGGCGGCCTCGGCGAAGGGCAGGCGCTTGGTCTCGACGTCCTGCGGGTTGTGATCGGAGACGATCACGTCGACCACGCCCTCGTTCAGGGCCGCCACCAGGGCGAGGCGGTCGCTCTCGTGGCGGAGCGGCGGCGAGAGCCGGCAGAAGGTGCGGTAATGGCCGATGTCGCCCTCGTTGAGGACGAGGTTGTTCACGGACGCGCCGCAGGTGACGGGCAGGCCGTCCTCCTTGGCCCGTCGCACGATCTCGATGGAATCGGCGCAGGAGATCATCGCCGCGTGATAGCGGGCGCCGGTGAGGCGCACGAGGCGGATGTCGCGCTCCAGCATCACCGTCTCGGCCTCGCGCGGAATGCCGATGAGCCCGAGCCGGGAGGCCATCTCGCCCTCGTTCATCACCCCCTCGCCGACGAGGTCGGGCTCCTCGACGTGCTGCATGATCAGCGCGTCGAAATCCCGGGCGTAGGTGAGGGCCCGGCGCAGGACCTGGGCGTTGGTCACGGCCTTGAGGCCGTCGGTGAAGGCCACCGCGCCGGCCTCCTGCAGCAGGCCGAATTCCGTCATCTCGCGGCCCGCGAGGCCCTTGGTGATGGCGGCGGCCGGCAGCACCGTGACGCAGGCCGTGTCGCGGGCCCGGCGCAGGACGAAGTCGACGATGGCCGGCCCGTCGATGACCGGGTTGGTGTCGGGCATGCACACCAGGGTGGTGACCCCGCCGGCGGCGGCGGCCGCGCTGGCGGAGGCCAGGGTCTCGCGGTGCTCGGCGCCGGGCTCGCCGACGAAGGCGCGCAGGTCGATGAGGCCGGGGGCGAGGACGTGCCCGCCGCAGTCGACGGTCTCGGCCCCCTCGGGGGCGGCCGGGGCGGCGCCCCAGGCGAGGTCACCGATGCGCCCGTCGCGCACGAGGACGTGGCCGGGGGCCTGCCGTCCGCTCGCCGGATCGCACAGGGTGGCGTTGGTGAGGAGAAGGGGAGGATGGGCCATCGGACTCACGCGTTCGGCAGGTGCGTCGCGAGGGCTTCGAGCACGGCCATCCGCACGGCCACCCCCATCTCGACCTGCTCGCGGATGAGGGATTGCGCCCCGTCTGCGACCTCCGAAGAGATCTCGACGCCACGGTTCATCGGCCCCGGATGCATCACCAGGGCATCGGGGGCAGCCAGCGCCAGTTTGTCGCCGTCGAGGCCGAAATAGCGGAAGTACTCCTTCACCGAAGGCACGAAGGAGCCGTTCATGCGCTCGCGCTGCAGGCGCAGCATCATGACGATATCGGCCCCCGCCAGCCCCTTGCGCATGTCGGTGAACACCGCGACGCCGAATCGGTCGAGGCCCGTGGGAAGCAAGGTGGACGGACCGATCACCCGCACCCGGGCGCCGAGCGCCTGAAGCAGGATGATGTTGGAGCGGGCGACGCGCGAATGCAGGACGTCGCCGCAGATGGCGACCGTGAGGCCCTCGATCCGGCCCTTGTTGCGGCGGATGGTGAGCGCATCCAGCAGCGCCTGGGTCGGATGTTCATGGGCCCCGTCGCCGGCATTGACCACGGCGCAATCGACCTTGCGGGCGAGGAGATGCACGGCGCCGGCCGCGTGGTGGCGCACCACGATGATGTCGGGGCGCATGGCGTTGAGGGTCGCGGCGGTGTCGACGAGGGTCTCGCCCTTCTTCACCGATGAGGAGGCCACCGACATGTTCATGACGTCGGCGCCCAGCCGCTTGCCGGCGAGCTCGAACGAGGCCTGCGTCCGGGTGGAGGGCTCGAAGAACAAGTTGATCTGCGTGCGCCCGCGCAAGGTCGTGCGCTTCTTCTCCACCTGCCGCGACAGCGCCACGGCGGCGTCGGCCCGCTCCAGCAGGGCCTCGATGTCGGGGCGCGACAGGCCCTCGATGCCGAGGAGATGGCGGTGGGGGAAGCCGGGCGGAGTCGGGGCGCTGGTCATCACGGGGGTCAGCGCTACAGCGGGTGCGCCGCGCCCGCAAGACGGAGGTCATTCGGAGGCGCGCGACGCAGCCGGCAAAGTGTCCCCATTTGACATCGCCCGAGGGTTAACCCACTTCATGCCCCGCAAAAGGCCCCTGCCCCGGCAGGCGGCCCGCCTTGCCGCATCCACCGCAGCGTGCGCAAGCGCGCAACCGGTCGTTGTCGGACCAAGGCCCTCTCGAGAGGCTCGGAATCCCTCCATGAAAGTTGTCGTCGTCGAGTCGCCGGCCAAGGCCAAGACGATCAACAAGTACCTCGGCCGCGACTACGAGGTCCTCGCCTCGTTCGGCCACATCCGCGACCTGCCGGCCAAGGACGGCTCCGTCGATCCGGAAGCCGACTTCCACATGCTGTGGGAGCTCGACGAGCGCGGCTCGAAGCGGGTCTCGGACATCGTCAAGGCGCTCAAAGGTGCCGACGGCCTGATCCTCGCCACCGATCCGGACCGCGAAGGCGAGGCCATCTCCTGGCACGTGGTCGAGGCGCTCAACGCCCGGCGCGCCCTGAAGGGCATGCACGTGGAGCGGGTGACCTTCAACGCCATCACCAAGGCGGCGGTGGACACCGCCATGCGCAACCCGCGCCAGATCGACCAGGCCCTGGTCGACGCCTACCTGGCCCGCCGGGCGCTGGATTACCTCGTCGGCTTCAACCTCTCGCCGGTGCTGTGGCGCAAGCTGCCGGGCGCCCGCTCGGCCGGCCGCGTCCAGTCCGTGGCGCTCCGCCTCGTCTGCGAGCGCGAACGCGAGATCGAGGTGTTCAAACCGCGCGAGTACTGGTCCCTCGTCGCGACCCTGACGACCGACACCGGCGCGGTGTTCGAGGCCCGGCTCACGGGCGCGGACGGCCGGAAGATCCAGCGCCTCGACGTCGGCACCGGCGAAGAGGCGGCGGCGTTCAAGCGCGACCTCGAACTCGCGACGTTCTCCGTCGGCAGCGTCGAGGCCAAGCCGGCCAAGCGCCACCCCGCGCCGCCCTTCACCACCTCGACCCTGCAGCAGGAGGCCTCGCGCAAGCTCGGGATGGCCCCGGCCCAGACCATGCGGGCGGCCCAGAAGCTCTACGAGGGCGTCGAGATCGGCGGCGAGACCGTGGGTCTCATCACCTACATGCGGACGGACGGCGTCGACATGGCGCCCGAAGCCATCGCCGACGCGCGGCAGGTGATCGCCAAGGAATACGGCGAGCGCTACCTGCCGGGGGCGCCGCGCAAGTACAGCACCAAGGCCAAGAACGCGCAGGAGGCCCACGAGGCCGTGCGCCCCACCGACATGGGCCGGCTGCCCAAGACCGTCGCCCGCACGGTGGATGCCGAGCAGGCCAAGCTCTACGAACTCATCTGGACCCGCACGGTGGCGAGCCAGATGGAATCGGCCGAACTGGAGCGCACCACGGTGGACATCGTGGCGAGCGTCGGCCCGCGCAGGCTCGACCTCAGGGCGACCGGGCAAGTCGTGAAGTTCGACGGCTTCCTCACCCTCTACCAGGAGGGCAAGGACGACGAGGAGGACGAGGACGGCCGTCGCCTGCCGCCGATGAAGGCCGGGGACGCCCTCAAGCGCGAGCGCATCGCCTCGACCCAGCACTTCACCGAGCCGCCGCCGCGCTACTCCGAGGCCAGCCTCGTCAAGCGCATGGAGGAACTCGGCATCGGCCGGCCCTCCACCTACGCGGCGATCCTGCAGACCCTGCGCGACCGCGAATACGTGAAAATCGAGAAGAAGCGCCTGGTGGCCGAGGACAAGGGCCGCCTCGTCACCGGCTTCCTCGAGAGTTTCTTCAAGCGCTACGTCGAGTACGATTTCACAGCCGACCTCGAAGGCCAGCTCGACCGGGTGTCCAACGCCGAGATCGACTGGCGCGAGGTCCTGCGCGATTTCTGGAAGGACTTCTCGGCCGCCATCGCGGGCACCAAGGAACTGCGCGTCACCGAAGTTCTCGACGCCCTGAACGACCTGCTCGGCGCCCACATCTTCCCCGAGAAGGCCGACGGCTCGAACCCGCGCACCTGCCCGACCTGCGGAGCCGGCCAGCTCTCGCTCAAGCTCGGCAAGTTCGGCGCCTTCGTGGGCTGCTCGAACTACCCCGAGTGCAAGTACACCCGCCAGCTCGCCGCCTCTGGCGTCGACGGCGACGGCGACGGCTCGTCGGAGAACGGCGGCCAGCCCGGCACGCGGGTGCTCGGCACCGATCCGGTCTCGGGGCTCGCCGTCACCGTGCGCGACGGCCGCTTCGGCCCGTTCGTGCAGCTCGGCGAGGCCTCGACGGACAAGGAGGCGGCCAAGCCCAAGCGCTCCTCGATCCCGAAGGGCCTCAGCCCGTCGAGCGTCGATCTGGAGAAGGCCCTCAAGCTGCTGTCCCTGCCGCGCGAGGTGGCGAAACACCCCGAGACCGGCGAGCCGATCCTGGCCAATCTCGGCCGGTTCGGGCCCTACGTGCAGCACGGCAAGATGTACGCGAATCTCGGCCGCGACGACGACGTGCTGGAGATCGGCGCCAACCGGGCCATCGACATCATCGTCGCCAAGGAGCAGGGCGGGGGCCGGCGCGGGCCCGCCGCCGATCCGGGCCGGGCGCTCGGCAACCACCCCGAGACGGGCAAGCCCATCGTGGTGAAATCGGGCAAGTACGGCCCCTACGTCACCGACGGCACCACCAACGCGACTCTGCCGAAGACCCAGGCGGCGGAGGACATCGACCTCCCCCAGGCCCTGGAGCTCATCGCCGCCCGCGAGGCGTCGGGCGGCGGCGGCAAGAAGCGCGCCCCGGCCCGCAAGGCGTCGGCGAAGTCGGCCACCGCCAAGAAGGCGCCGGCGAAGAAGGCAGCCGCGAAAAAGGTGGACGACGCGGGCGACGCGCCGGTGAAGAAAACCGTGACGCGCAAGGCCCCCGCGAAGAAGGCCGACGCCGAGGCCCCCACCAAAGCGGCCAAACCCGCGCCCCCGCGCAAGGCGGCGGCCAAGAAGGCCTGATCCGGGATTCCGGGTTTCCGAAGGGATCATCCCTTCGGCGGGTGCCGGGCAGATCCCGACACGATGTCCAGGGCCAGCCCTGGACCCGCGAAGGGCGATGCCCTTCAAGACCCGGAGCCCCTTCGCTCCGGGCGATCGGCCCGGAGCCGGATCAGATATCCAGCTCGGCCCCGTCGGCGAAGGCCGCGCGTTCGGAGATGAAGGCGAAGCGGGCTTCGGGCTTGTTGCCCATGAGGCGCTCCACGGCGTCCCCCGTGGAGACGCGGGCATCCTCCAGGACCCCGACGCGCAGGAGCGTGCGCTTCTTCGGGTCCATGGTGGTCTCCTTCAGCTGCGCCGGCATCATCTCGCCGAGACCCTTGAAGCGGCCGATCTCGACCTTGGCGCCCTTGAACACGGTCTTGATCACCCGCTCCCGGTCGGCGTCGTCGCGGGCATAGGCCGTCTTGGCACCGTGGGTCAGCCGGTAGAGCGGCGGGATCGCCAGGTAGAGGTGCCCCTTGTCGATGAGTTTGGGCATCTGCCGGTAGAAGAAGGTGATCAGCAGCGAGGCGATGTGGGCGCCGTCGACGTCGGCGTCGGTCATGATGATGACCTTCTCGTAGCGAAGGTCCTCCAGGCGGAACGCGTTGCCGGTGCCGCAGCCGAGCGCCTGGGTCAGGTCGGAGATGAGCTGGTTGGCACCGAGCTTATCCCGGCTCGCCGAGGCCACGTTGAGAATCTTTCCGCGCAACGGAAGAATGGCTTGGCTGGCACGGTCGCGCGCCTGCTTGGCCGAGCCGCCGGCCGAGTCGCCCTCGACGATGAAGATCTCCGAGCCGGCCATGCCGGCCTTGGAACAATCGGCGAGCTTGCCCGGGAGCCGCAGCTTGCGCGTGGCGGACTTGCGGGCGACCTCCTTCTCCTGGCGACGGCGCAGGCGCTCCTCGGCCCGGTCGATCACCCAGTCGAGGAGCTTGTTGGCCTGGGCCGGCGAGGCGGCGAGCCAATGGTCGAACGCGTCGCGGATCGCCGTCTCGACGATGCGGGACGCCTCGACGGTGGCGAGCTTGTCCTTGGTCTGGCCCTGGAACTCCGGCTCGCGGATGAAGACCGACAGCATCGAGGCGCAGGTCGCCATCACGTCGTCGGTGGTGACCGCCGTCATGCGTTTCGCCTGGTTCACGCGCTCGGCGTGCTCGCGCAGGGCCCGCAGCAGGGCGACGCGCAGGCCGCTCTCGTGGGTCCCGCCTTCCGCCGTCGGGATCGTGTTGCAGTAGGAGGCCGAGATGCCGTCGTCGACCACCATCCAGGCCACCGCCCATTCGAGGGACCCGTGGCCGCCCGGTTTGGTGATCTTGCCCGAAAAGATCGCGTCGGTGACGAGTTCCTTGCCCTCGAGATCGCGGGCGAGATAGTCGCGCAGGCCGCCGGGAAAGCGGTGCACGGTCTCGGCCGGCACGTCGTCGATCCCTTCCAGCAGGGCGGGGGCGCAGCGCCAGCGGATCTCGACGCCGCCGAACAGGTAGGCCTTGGAGCGGGCCATTCGGAACAGGCGGCGCGGATCGAACTTCAGCGCCCCGAAGATCTGCGGGTCGGGATGGAAGCGCACCCGGGTGCCGCGCCGGTTCTGCACCCGGCCAACGGTCTCCAGGGGCCCCTGAACGTGGCCGCGCGAAAAGGTCTGGCGGTAGAGGGTCTGGGCACGGGCGACCTCGACCTCGAGCTCGTCGGACAGGGCGTTGACCACCGAGATGCCGACGCCGTGCAGGCCGCCGGAGGTCTCGTAGACCTTCGAATCGAACTTACCGCCCGCGTGAAGGACGGTCATGATGACCTCCAGCGCCGACTTGTTGGGGTATTTCGGGTGCGGGTCGACGGGGATGCCGCGCCCGTTGTCGGTCACCACGAGGTGGCCGCTCTCCTCAAGCTCCACCTCGATGAAGCTGGCATGGCCCGCCACCGCCTCGTCCATGGAATTGTCGATCACCTCGGCGAAGAGGTGGTGCAGGGCGCGCTCGTCGGTGCCGCCGATATACATGCCGGGGCGGCGGCGCACCGGCTCCAGGCCTTCCAGCACCTCGATGGTGGAGGCGTCGTAGCCGGCCTCCGCCGAGAGGGCGGGCGAGGGCGCGGGGACGATCGCAGCCTCGAGCTTGCGACGCTCGGCCGGCTTGGGCGCGGGCACCTTGCCCTTCGCGAAAAGGTCGCGGGCGGGGTCGCTCACCGGATCGCTCCGCGCAGGGGATGGCACGGCCGCGGGCTTCGCGGACCGGATCGCAGAGGGGGACCGTGCAGCATTCGCCTTCATCCTCTGACCATACCGGAACAAACCGGAAACAGAAAGGGGCCTTCACCCTCGGGGCAGGGGTACGGTCCCCTGCCCTAAGGGCCGCACACCCCCTGCCCTGCAGGGCAGGATACCCCATTGCATGGGATGGGGTTGGTTAAGAAGGGCTGACGGTCGCGGGAACCCCTTTCCGGCCGGGGTCGATTCGAGACTCAGGTGCCGACGCGCCCGCCGCCGTGCCTGGTGATCGCCACCACGGCCGGGCGCGGCGGCAGGGCCGGATCGAAGTCCGGCCAGCGGGTCGAGGGTGCCTCGAAGGTGGCGGGCGCGGCCTTGGGATCGTCCTCGTCGGCCTCGCCTGGATGCTGGACGGCGACGAAGAAGGTGGTGTCGTCGGGGGTGAAGTAGGGGCCGCACATCTCGGCCCCGCAGGGCACCCGGAAGAAGTGCTTGCCCGTTCCGCGCCCCTGCCCCTCCGTCTCCATGGCCCAGATGCCGTCGGCCCGGCCCGTGCGCGAGGCCGAGTTGCCGTCGGTGGCGACCCAGAGGCGTCCCTGCCCGTCGACGGCGCAATTGTCCGGCATACCGAACCAGCCGTCCTTGGTGGTGGCCGACGAGAAGGTCGCCCCGACCGCCGCGATGGCGGGATCGCCGCAGCGCACCAGAATCTCCCAGGCGAACCCGAGAGCGGCGTGGTCGCCGTCGTCGGGGGTGAGTTCGACGATGTGGCCGAAGCGGTTGTCGGCGCGGGGGTTCACGGCGTCGACCTGATCAGGTTTGCGCTTCCCGTTGTTGGTCAGCATCACGTAGACCTTGCCGGTCTTCGCGTTGGCCTCGACGTCCTCCGGGCGGTCCATCTTGGTGGCGCCGAGACGGTCGGCGGCCAGGCGCGCGCCGATGAGCACATCGGCCTGGCTGGAAAAGCCGTTGGCGGGCGTCAGAGGTCCCTCACCGAACACCAGGGGCATCCAGGCGCCGCGCCCGTCGGGGTCGAACCGGGCGACGTGGAGCGTGCCGGCATCGAGCAGGTCGCGGTCGCCGCTATCGGCCCGGCCCGCGGTGACGAACTTGTAGACGTAGTCGAAGCGCTCGTCGTCGCCCTGGTAGACGACGTATTGTCCTTGCCTGGCGACGATGCCGGCCGCCCCCTCGTGCTTGAACCGGCCCATGGCGGTGCGCTTCTTCGGGACGGAAGTCGGATCGAACGGATCGATCTCGACCACCCAGCCGAAGCGGTTGGGTTCGTGGGGCGTCGCTCCGATGTCGAAGCGCTCGTGGAACCGGCCCCAGGCATAGGCGGAGTTCGGCAGGTTGAAGCGCGTGTGGTTGGCGGCCTCGGCGGAATCCTTCGGCAGGGCGCCCGAGAAGTAGTAGTTGATGTTCTCCTCGCAGGTGAGCCACGTGCCCCACGGGGTCGTGCCGCCGGCGCAGTTGTTGATCATGCCGTGGACGGCGCGGCCGCTGGGATCGGTGGCGGTCCTCAGCCGTTCGGAACCGGCGGCGGGGCCGGTGAGCACCATCGGCGTCTCGGCGGTGATGCGGCGGGCGTATCGCGAATCCGGCACCACGGCCCAGCGGCCGTCCGTGCGCCGGATCTCGAGGACCGAGCCGCCATGGGCCGCCATCTCGATCCCGACGAGTTCCTTCGTCATCCCCGCGAAGGCCACGTCCCGGATGTCCTGGCGCCCGAGGCCGGGGAACATGAGCTCCTCGTTGGTGTACTCGTGGTTGACCACCAGGAGCCCGTGGGCGGCCGGGTCGGCGGCCCCCGGCATGGGGAAGTAGCCGACGAAGTCGTTGTTGTAGCCGAACTGCTGCCCCTGCGCGGCGGCCGACTGGTTGCGTGGGTCGAAGGCCGGGGCGCCCGGCAGCACGGGGTCGCCCCAGCGGATGAGGATCTCGGCGTCGTGCCCCGCCGCCACGTGATGGTGCGTATCCGAACCGGCTTCGATCTCGGCGAAGGGGAAGCGCGTCGGCGACGGATCCCGAGCGGCGAGACCTTGAGCGGCGAGACCTTGGGCGGCTCGGGCCTCCCCTGCGGCCAGGGCACGGGGCGTCACCACGGCGGCGATGGCGCCGACACCGAGGAGGCCGCGCAGCAGGTCGCGCCGGTCGAAGCGCGCGGCGACGACATCCCCGAAGGTGGCATTGGGGCTGGTGTTCGAGCCGGCATCCTCGGCGGCCTCGGCCGCCTGCGAGCGGGTTCGCGTCGGCTGCGTCATCGATCGGCTCCGTGAATCCTGGAAAACACGCCTCCTAGCGACCGCCCATGGCATCGGCGTGACGGTCCCGCGCACACGAAAAAGCCCGGCCTTTCGGCCGGGCTTCTCACGATGACGGGAGTCCGGTGGCGCTCCGAGGGAGCGCCGGTCGGGTCCTAGTACGAGCCGAACT
>NZ_LMMI01000008.1:0-63050 GCF_001422775.1 Methylobacterium sp. Leaf87
CGTTAAACGCACCAGCGCCCATGGTACTGTGTCTCAAGACACGGGAGAGTCGGTCGCCGCCAGACCTGCACAGCACATCACATCCCCTCCAGACGATCCGAACTTGCCCAAAAGGCAAAACACCCTGGCGCGGGGTGGAGCAGCCCGGTAGCTCGTCAGGCTCATAACCTGAAGGTCACAGGTTCAAATCCTGTCCCCGCAACCAACATCACAACAACAAACCAAAAGCCCCCAACCTCACGGTCGGGGGCTTTTCGCTGTGCCAAGNTGAAGGTCACAGGTTCAAATCCTGTCCCCGCAACCAACATCACAACAACAAACCAAAAGCCCCCAACCTCACGGTCGGGGGCTTTTCGCTGTGCCAAGCTGATCAGCCGCGGGTAGGGCCCGCCTGGTCAAGCGAACCAATAACGAGAAGGCCTGAGAGGGTAGGGGCCCCTCGACGACCCCGGGCACCCGACTGGGATCTCTGGATCGGGGGGCGTGAGGAACGCTGTCGTTCCTCCGCACCGTAGTCGTCACAAAGCGCGGGTGCTTCCTATTCGGTAATCCTGCACATACGTTCCGACAGAGGTGGATCGGGTCCGGCGTTCGGTCCGCCTCATTCCCACTCGATGGTGCCGGGGGGCTTCGAGGTGATGTCGTAGGTCACTCGGTTGATGCCCTTGACCTCGTTGATGATGCGGCTCGCAACACGACCGAGGAAGGCCATATCGAATGGGTAGAAGTCCGCGGTCATGCCGTCGACGGAGGTGACAGCGCGCAGCGCACAGACATGGTCGTAGGTGCGCCCGTCACCCATCACGCCCACGGTCTTCACCGGCAGGATCACGGCGAAGGCCTGCCAGATGGTGTCGTAGAGGCCGGCCTTGCGGATCTCGTCGAGGTAGATCGCATCGGCCTTGCGCAGAGCCTCCAGCTTCTCCCCTGTGATGGTACCGGGGCAGCGGATGGCGAGGCCCGGTCCCGGGAAGGGATGGCGGCCGACGAAGGCGTCCGGCAATCCGAGTTCCTTGCCAAGCACCCGGACCTCGTCCTTGAACAATTCGCGCAGGGGTTCGACGAGCTGCATGTTCATGCGCTCGGGCAGGCCACCGACATTGTGGTGGCTCTTGATGGTCACTGAGGGACCGCCAGTGAACGACACGCTCTCGATCACGTCCGGGTAGAGGGTGCCTTGGGCCAGGAACTTGGCGCCGCCGATCTTCTTCGCCTCGGCATCGAACACGTCGATGAACAGGCGGCCGATGGTCTTGCGCTTGATCTCCGGATCACTGACCCCCTCGAGCTCGCCGAGGAACAGACCTTGCGCCTCCACGTGGACCAGCGGGATGTTGTAGTGGTCGCGAAACAGACGCACGACCTCGTCGGCCTCGCCCATGCGCAGAAGCCCGTGATCGACGAAGACGCAGGTGAGCTGCTCGCCGATGGCCTCATGGATCAGCACCGCCGCCACGGAGGAATCGACGCCGCCGGACAGGCCGCAGATCACCTTCTCCGAGCCGACCTGTTCGCGGATCTTCGCGATGGCCTCTTCGCGATAGGCGCCCATGGTCCAATCGCCGGAGCATCCGGCGATGTCGCGGACGAAGTTGCGGATGAGCAGCGCCCCGTGCGGGGTGTGGGCCACCTCGGGGTGGAACTGGACCGCGTAGTAATTGCGCGATTCGTCGGCGACCGCCGCGAAGGGGGCATTCTTCGACATGGCGACGGTGGTAAAGCCGTCCGGCAGCTTCGTAACCCGGTCGCCGTGGCTCATCCAGACGGGGTAGTGCTCACCCACATGCCAGACGCTCTTGAAAAGGGGGCAATCCGACAGAATCTCGATCTCGGCGCGGCCGAACTCGGCATGGTGTCCGGCCTCGACCTCGCCGCCGAGTTGGGCCGCCATGGTCTGCTGACCGTAGCAGATGCCGAAGACCGGGACGCCCGAATCGAAGACGATCTGCGGCGTTCGCGGCGAAGCGTCCGTGGTCACCGATTCTGGCCCGCCCGAAAGGATCACGCCCTTCGGCTTCGACTCGGCAAATGCCTCGGCGGCTTTGGTGAAGGGGACGATCTCGCAGTAGACGCCCTCCTCGCGCACACGTCGCGCGATGAGTTGCGTCACCTGGGAGCCGAAATCGACGATGAGGATCTTGTCGTGGTCGGTGATCATGGAACCGGAGTTAGACGAGGCTCACGCACGGTGCAACGGATGGAGCGATGTGCGCCGTGCAGGAACCGCAACCGTCTGGGGATTCTGCGGTTCGGGTGTCAGCTGCCCGCCTTGCGCTCCAGAGTCGCAAGGTAGAATCCGTCCGTGCCGGTGAGAGCCGGGCTCATCTGCAAACCGTGCTCGGTGAACCGCAGGAACGGGCCGAGATCGGGCTTCTCCCCAGCCACCACGGCCGTTGCCGGCACCACCGCGAAGGCGTCGCCAGCGCGCGCGAGAAAGCCAGCGACCGCCGCATCGTTCTCGTCCGGAAGCAGGGAGCAGGTGACGTAGGTGATGCGTCCGCCCGGACGCACCAGGGCAGCGGCGCGGTCGAGCACCGTGGCCTGCTCGTTGACGCGGGCGGTAAGCGCTCCCGGCCGCATCCGCCACTTCGCATCGGGATTGCGGCGCCAGGTGCCGGAGCCCGTGCAGGGCGCGTCCACGAGAACGCGATCCGCAGTACCGTCGAGGTCCGCCAGAACATCGGTCCGAGCCCGGCCGCCGCGCGGGGTCCGGATCTCGGCGCGGGCTCCAGCCCGGCGCAGACGCTCGTGAATGGGTGCAAGGCGACGTGGATCGTCGTCGCTGGCGACCAGTCGTCCGTCATTGCCCATCATCGCCGCCAAGCTCAGGGTCTTGCCGCCGCCCCCCGCGCAGAGATCGATCACGGTCTCGCCGGGCTTCGCGCCGGACAGCAGGCTCGCGAGCTGCGAACCCTCGTCCTGGATCTCGTACCACCCGCCGAGGAATTCAGGCTCGACGTGCAGAGCGGGGCCGCGTCCATCCTCGCCGATGGGGATACGCAGGCCGTTGGGCGCGTGGGGCGTCGTCGCCGGGGCGAGATGGGTCAGGCCCGCCATGGCCGAATCACGGCTCTGCCTAAGGGTGTTGATCCGGATATCGAGGGGCGCGCGGCGCGCCAGGGCCCGCAACTCGTCGAGCAGCGCGTCGCCGAATGTCGTTGCGAGGGCGGGCAGCACCCATTCCGGTACGTCGCCGGCGACGTGGTCGGGCGCCTGCGCCAAGCTCGCATCGGTGAGGCGGGTCCGTTCGTGATCGGACAACGGCGCGGGGGCGAAGCGATCGCCCGAGAACTGGGCTGCGATGGTGGGGGCCGCGAGCCCATGCTGGAGGCGCAGCATGCCGATGACGAGGGCGCGCGGACTCTCGTCGTCCATGATCCAGGCGGCGGACGCCCGCCGGCGCAGGGCATCGTAGACGAGGCTGGCGATGGCAGCCCGGTCGCCCGAGCCGGCGAAGCGGTGGGCGAGGCCCCAATCCTTGAGGGCATCGGCGGCGGGGCGACGGCGTCCGGCGATGTCGGCAAGGACTTCGATGGCGGCGGAGAGGCGGGCGGGGGGCGTCAGGGCGAAGGTCCTCCGGGCGGGATCACGAGGGTCGGGCGAATGCCGTGATACGGCCACGCTTAAAGCGCGGCGGGGTCACAGGGGTGTCGAGCTTCTGGCACTATTCCGGGGCACGAAGGCAGCGGGACCACATCGGTTGGTGCCCGGAGCTTTAGAGAACCCCATGCCCCCCGTCATCCATCTTGGCCTTGCCGGACTCCTGTTGCTCTTTGTCGCCGCTTGCGCGACGGCCCCGGCCGCCATCGATCCGACCCCGCCGCCGCGCCGGCTCGACGCGAAGACGCAGCTGGAATACGGCAATCCACCGCCGCCCGGACCGCGCTACTGAACCGTCGTGGCTTCGCGAGTGCGCCGGGCCTCGTAGGCTTTCAGATGCGTGTGGACACGGTCGAGCAAGAGATGCCCGGCCGTGTCGGGCGCCCGTGCGATGAGGTCGCCGATGATCTGGTCGACTTCGATCCGGGCCCCGTTCTCGATGTCGCGCAGCATCGAGGCGGTGAACCCCGACCCGTCCGCCGTCAGGGTGGCGCGGGTTCGCGCCACGAACTTCTCGCGGGGGGCATGGCCAGCGCTCGCCGCGATGCTACGGCACTCCTCGAGCAGGGCCTCGATGAAGTCCCGCCCGCCGGGGGCCGAGACGATGTCTCCAATGGTCGATCGCATGAGGCAGGTCGATCCGGCCAACGTCGCCAGGAAAGTCCACTTCTCCCACATTTCCAGCATCATGGTCTGGCTCAGGCGGGGGTCGAAGGTCGTGCCTTGCATCAGGGCGTCGATGGCTTCGATGCGCGGCGACAGGCTGCCGTCGCGCTCGCCGTAGGTCAGGGTGTGCAGTTCGTTCATCTGGTGGACGGTGCCGTCCGCTCCGAGCGTCGCCGCAATGGCGCAGGTTCCTCCGAGAACGCGCTCCGACCCGAACCGGGCTTCGAGGGCGTCGAGGTGGCGCATGCCGTTGAGCACGGGCAGGATCGCCGTCTCCGGGCCGATGCCGGGGGCGACGTCCACGAGAGCTGCGTCGAGGTCGTAGGCCTTGCAGCTGAGGAACACGAGGTCGAAGGCGCCGGCCGAGGCCAGCTGCGCCGCCGTCACGGTCTTCGGCGACGAAAGCGTCAGGTCGCCGTGTGGACTCTTCAGGCTCAGGCCACGCGCAGCGAGCTTCTCCGCGCGCGCCGGGCGAACGAGGAACGTCACGTCCCGGCCGATCGCGGCCAGCCGGGCACCGAAATATCCTCCGGTGGCTCCGGCACCAACGACGAGTACGCGCATGGGACGATCCCTTTCGATTCGAGGACGTTCTCTCTGGAAAGTTTCTATACGCCCCGGGCGTATCAGCTCGCCAGAATTCGTATGGCGAACACACTCCACATCACCAGGGGACCACCACGCCGGCGGCGAAGGCTTGGAAGCGATACGAGAGCGGATTGGTCGTGACGTAGAGAACCGCGTGGACCGCCCGCGTCGCGACGGAGACCCAGGCCAGCACCACGAACAGCAGGTCGGCTTTCCGGGTGTACAGTGCCAGCGGCACCAGGGCGTAAAACAGAACCGGCAGTTCGAACTGGTTCGCGTAGGCGTTGGCCGCCCGTTGGGCGCGATCTGGCCAAGTCCTCTGGCCGACGGCGATGTCGCCGACCCGAACGGTGCCGGCCCTCAACGCGGCGAAGCGGACATGCCCCATCCAGAACAGCAGCGCGAAGGTGAGGAACACCTGCGCGAAGGCCGGTGCGAGGATGGCCGGAACCGTCATGGTTGAGTCATCCGCGCGTGATGAAACTCCTGCGCCCGGGGCACGCGGGAGACTGGACGGGGCGAGATTGTTCGTCGGGTGGGGTTCAACCGCGTCCGGGGTAGTTCGGGCTCTCGCGGGTGATGGTCACGTCGTGGACATGGCTCTCGCGCAGGCCCGCATTGGTGATGCGGACGAACTGCGCCTTGTCCTGGAACTCCGGGATCGTGGGGGCGCCGACATAGCCCATGGCAGCGCGAAGGCCCCCGGCAAGCTGGTGCAGCACCGCGGCCACCGGTCCCTTGTAGGGCACCTGCCCCTCGATGCCCTCGGGGACGAGCTTGTGCGTGTCGTTGACCTCCGCCTGGAAGTAGCGATCGGCCGAGCCACGGGCCATGGCGCCGACCGAGCCCATGCCGCGGTAGCTCTTGTATGAGCGGCCCTGGTGCAGGAAAACCTCGCCGGGCGCCTCGTCGGTACCGGCCAGGAGGGAGCCCAGCATCGCCACGGACGCGCCGGCCGCGATGGCCTTGGCGAGGTCACCCGAGTACTTGATGCCGCCATCGGCGATCACCGGCACGTTGGCGCGGTCGGCCGCCTCGACGGCCTCCATCAGGGCGGTGAGCTGGGGCACGCCGACACCGGCGACGATGCGGGTGGTGCAGATGGAGCCCGGGCCGATGCCGACCTTGATGGCGTCGGCGCCCGCGTCGATGAGGGCCTGGGCGCCGTCGCGAGTGGCGACGTTGCCGGCGACGATCTGCACGGTGTTGGAGAGTTGCTTCACCCGGCGCACGGCGTCGAGCACCTTGATCGAGTGCCCGTGGGCGGTGTCGACCACGACCACGTCGCAACCGGCATCGATGAGACGCTCGGCCCGCTCGAATCCGCTGTCGCCCGTGGTGGTGGCCGCCGCCACGCGCAGGCGGCCCTGCTCGTCCTTCACGGCGCCCGGATACGCGACCTGCTTCTCGATGTCCTTGACGGTGATGAGGCCGATGCAGCGGTAGTGGTCGTCGACCACTAGGAGCTTCTCGATGCGGAACTGGTGCAGGAGGCGCTTCGCCTCGTCCTGGTTCACGCCTTCGCGCACGGTGATGAGCCGGTCGCGGGTCATCAGTTCGGCGACGGTTTCGGAGGAATTCGTTGCGAAGCGCACATCGCGGTTGGTGAGGATGCCGACGAGCTTGCCGCGCGAGCCGTTGGGGCCGCGCTCCACCACCGGAATACCGGAGATGCGGTTCTGCTTCATCAGCGCGAAGGCGTCGGCCAGGGTCTCGTCGGGGTGGATGGTGATGGGGTTGAGCACCATTCCCGACTCGTACTTCTTGACGAGGCGGACCTGCTCGGCCTGCTCGTCCGGCTCGAGGTTGCGGTGGATGACGCCCATGCCGCCGTTCTGCGCCATGGCGATGGCCATGGGCGCTTCCGTCACGGTGTCCATGGCGGACGCCAGGATCGGCAGATTGAGGTGGATGGTGCGGGTGAGCCGGCTCGCGACGTTCACCTCGGTGGGCATCACCGAGGAGGCGGCGGGGCGCAGGAGGACGTCGTCGAAGGTCAGGCCTTCGATGATGGAATCTGCGGTGATGCGGGCCATGAACCAACTCCCAGAAGGGGTGAGACGCCGGGTCCGTGGACCTCTTCGGCGTCATCGAGTTGGCAAGGGCCAGTATCATGCGGGCCCGACCCGCGCAAAGGCGGAATCCGCGGGCGGCACGAGGATATCCCCCGTCCGCATGGCTCACCGGCCGCGCGGTCCGAGCCGTTCGGTCACCGGACGGGCGCGAGAGGGCCCTTGTCGGTGTATTCCGGCGGCAGGCCGATGTAATCCGCCGCGATGCCGTCGACGCCCGGCGCACGGCCGAAGGCCTCGCAATCGGGGTCGAGGGGCGCCTCGCCGAGGGTCGTGATGCGGATGCGGTCGTAGCTCGGGATGGCCAGCGGTGCCTTGAATGGATCGACGCCGGTGGCGAGGTAGCCGCCCCAATCCTGTCCGAATTCGCCAGCGAGGTCGTAGGCGTCGCTGATGGGCGAGAAGCGCGGCTGGCTCGTGAACGAATTGGCGGCCCCGCCCCACACCATGGCGGCCCGCTGTTCGTGGCGGCCGTCGAGGGCCTCCGCCTCAATGGTGATGCTGCCGAGGCCGATGGGAATCCGCGGGATCGGGACGCGGCCCACCGACGTGGCGAAGCCGACACCGACCTGCGATGCGATGCTGACGCCGGCCGAGGTGGCGATGGTGGCCCCCGCAGCCGGCAATCCGGTGAGTTCGACGCGGGTGACGGCGGCGCGCACGGTCAGGTCCGCCTTGCGGCCCGAGACCACGTCGTAACGCAGAGACAGTTCGTAGCAGAGCGCCCGGTCCGCGGCGTTGGCGACGAGGCGACGCTCCACGGACGTCAGGCCGGGACCTGAGACGGCCTCGGAAAACGTTGTCGGGATGATCCGGATCGTCCGTGCGGCGGCGGTGGCGGCACGGTCGATGTAGAGCTTCGCCCGGGTGGCGACCTCTTCGCTGCCGACGAGACGGTCGTAGCGGGTGAGTGAGCCGGAATCGTTCAGGAGGACCGTGCCGCAGCCGGCCATGGCGAGCATCAGGGCGAAACCGGCGGTCATGCCGGGTACCCTGAGACGACGTTCGAAGCGCGAGGGCATCCAGGAACCTTGACGGAAGAACGGGAACGGCGGCTCGGCGCATCCGGGGCAGACATGCCCTCGAACGGTACCAGACGGTCCGTGTTGGGCGACAGCTTAGCGGCGGGGACGACCACGTGGAAAGGCGTTCGACGCCCCTCCGCCCGCTGTTGCGGCTGCGTGTGGCGGAAGCGCCACGCAGTTCCGGCACGGTTCCGGCTGCGTTCATCCACCATACGCCAACAGAACGGCACACCGCTCTCAGGATTCGGGACGTAGCCGATAAGTTTCTCTCGCCGCAGGTGCAACCCGATGGCCCATCCGGGACTTGTTGCCCTCCGATGCGCCCGTCTCAGATCGTCCCCCTCGTCGTCGCCACAGCCCTGTTCATGGAGAACACCGACGCGACGGTGATCGCCACGGCGCTGCCCACCATCGCCCGGAGCCTCGGCGAAGACCCTATCGCCCTGAAGCTCGCGCTCACCGCCTACCTCGTGAGCCTCGCGATCTTTATTCCCATCAGCGGCTGGATGGCCGACCGCTACGGCGCCCGTACGGTGTTCCGGGTGGCGCTCGGGGTGTTCATGGCCGGGTCGCTGGCCTGCGCGGCATCCGATTCCCTCGTCGGCTTCGTCGGCGCCCGGTTCTTCCAGGGCCTCGGCGGCGCCATGATGGTACCGGTCGGCCGCCTCGTCATCCTCCGCAGCGTGCCGAAGAGCGAGCTCGTCAGTGCGCTCGCCTACCTCACCATCCCGGCCCTCATCGGTCCGATCATGGGGCCGCCCCTCGGCGGCCTGATCACAACCTACCTCGACTGGCGCTGGATCTTCCTCATCAACATCCCCATCGGGGTCGCCGGGATCGTGCTGGCAAGCGTGTATTTCGAGAACGTACGCGAGACCGCGCGGCCGCCCCTCGACCTCGTCGGATTCGCGCTTTCGGGTCTCGGGCTTGCGACCCTGATGCTCGGGCTTGCCTCGACGGGGCGCCACCTCCTGCCCGAGGGTGTCTCTTGGGGGTGCCTCGCCGCCGGCATCGTCCTGCTATCGCTCTATCTCCGCCATTCGCGCAGGGTGGCGCATCCGGTCATCCGCCTCGATCTCCTGCGCTATCCGACGTTTCGCGCGGCCGTGACCGGGGGCAGCTTGTTCCGCATCGGCACCGGGGCGATTCCGTTCCTGCTCCCCCTGATGCTGCAGATCGGGTTCGGCCTCGATCCCCTGCAATCGGGCCTGCTGACGTTCGCCGCCGCCGCCGGCGCGCTCCTGATCAAGCTCATCGGTCCGCGCATCCTGCGGGCCTACGGCTTTCGCCGGGTGATGCTGATCAACGCCGCCGTCGCCGCGGGCTTCCTCGCCGCGAACGGCCTGTTCACGGCGCAGACGCCGCACGCGATCATCGTCTGCACCCTGCTGCTCGGCGGCTGCGTGCGCTCGCTTCAATTCACCTGCGTCAACGCCATCGCGTATGCGGATCTCGAACCGCGGGACATGAGCGCCGGAACGAGCCTCGCCAGCGTCGCCCAGCAACTGTCGCTCAGTCTCGGCGTCTCGCTCGGAGCGCTCGCCCTGGAAGGCAATGCCGCCTGGCACGGACGAACGGATCTCCACGCGGAGGATTTCGGACCGGCCTTCCTCGCCGTCGCGGCGATCTCGGCCCTGTCGGTCTTCGCCTTCCGTCGTCTCGCGCCCGATGCGGGCGCGGAGGTATCGGGGCATCGCCGGGTCGCGCCGGCGCCGTGATCTACGCCGCCGCGCGGGTCGGACTGCGTCCGGCGGGACGTTTGCCGCGCGAGGCCGCCTTCGGTGCCGCGGCCCTCACCGCGGTGGGTCTCGGTTGAGGCCGCGCGCCCTGGCGCCAGCCCTGCCAGCTCCATGCGCCGGGACCTGTCGCAGCGTACAGGAGGAACCCGCCGGCGAGCCCCAGATCCGCGAGCATCAGGGTGCGCTCGGCCACCGCGGCGGGCCCGGAGAACTGCCAGAACGGGTGCAGCAGGACCGCCATGGCGACCGCGAAGCCTCCGAGACCAAGGCCGGTGAGGCGCGGCAGGACGCCGACGAGGAGCGCCAGGGGACCGAACACCTGAACGACGACGGCTGCCGTCGCCACGAGGTTCGGCGAGGGCAGGCCTGTTCCGGCGAGCGTCAGGGCGAAGCCCGAGACGTTCAGCGCCCGAGCGATGCCCGTCGGAAGGAGGGCGGCGGCGAGCAGCAGCCGGGCGAGGAGAAGCAGTCCGTCATGAGTACGGCCGGGCACGTCGCGGGCTCCGTCTGGATTGGTTTGAGAACAAACCATGTCTCGGGCGGGCTGAAGACGGGGTTAAGGCGCGGAAAGCCGCTGGTGAAACGGGAAGCTCATCCCGAAACGCCCCCGCGATACAGGCGTCCGCGCTCCGTCCAGGCGACGACCAGGAGGGCGAGGGCACCGAGGGCCGCATAGCCGAGACCGATGGGCAGCACGGTGCCGTCGAAGGCCTGGCCGATGAGGAAGCCGCACAGGGCACCGAGAATCGTGGTGTAGAAGCCGAGGAAGGACGAGGCCGTCCCGGCGATCTCCCCCAGAGGTTGCAGGGCCAGGGCGTTGAAGTTCGGCATAGCGAAGCTGATCAGGAACTGATTGGCGGCGAGAAGTCCGAGGAACAGGCCGAGGGGTGGGCGCCCGCCATAGGCAAGGGCCGCCATCACCTGGACCATCGCGACGGCGACGAAGGCGGTGAGCCCGGCATGGGAGAGGGGTCGCATGCCGAGGCGGCGGACGAGGCGGGCGTTGACCAGGGTCGCCGCACCCATGGCCCCGGCCACGAGTCCGAAGGCGAGGGGAAACAGGGCACCCAGATGATAGAGGCCGGTGTCGAACACCTGCTGGGCCGAGCCGACATAGCCCATGATGCAGCCCGTCAGCAGGCCGAGCGCCGTGGCGTACCCCACCGCCACCCGGTTGCGGAACGTGACGGCCACAGCCTGGCCGACGACGCGCAGGGAGAAGGGTCGCCGATACTGTGGATGCATGGTCTCGGGCATCCGGGCCGAGAACCAAACGACGAGGACCCCCGCCAGCGCCAGCATCGATACGAAGACGTAGTGCCACGAGCCGAGGAGAAGCATCGCCCCGCCGATGGCCGGCGCGATCATAGGCACGATGAGGAACACCATCATCACGAGCGACATCACGCTCGCCATCTCGCGCCCGGCGAACCGGTCGCGCACGATGGCAGTTGACAGCACCCGGCCGCCGGCCGCGCCGATGCCCTGGATGACGCGCGCTGCGAGCAGCCAGGCGAAGGACGGGGCGATCATGGCAAGCACGGTGCCGGCGACGTAGATCGAAAGGCTCACGAGCAGCACCGACCGGCGCCCGTAGGTGTCCGAGACGGGACCGTAGACGATCTGCGCCGCCCCGAAGCCGATCATGTAGACGTAGATCAGCCATTGCAGCCGGTTGGGATCCGCAACCGCGAACTCGGCTTGGATCTCGGGGAACGCCGGCAGGAGATTGTCAATGGAAATGGCGGTCACCGCCATCATCAGGGCGACGATCCCGACGAACTCACCGAAGCGCGGGCCGCTCCAGACCGAAGGCATCGGTGCTACGGGGGCGGGTGGGGGTGTCAACGACAAGGCGATCCTCGACGCGGGAGCGGAAGTTGGGAGCGGAACGGATCGGAATGCGTGACCGTACCCGCACGAAAGGACAGCCCTGGCCTAACGGCCTGCATGCGAGCTTGATCCCGATCGGCCGGCCGTCGGTCGTGCAGTGGCATGGGTCGAAGGCATGACGGGGTGACGGATGCCGCGCCAACCCGGGTCGCAACGATCCGCGATCGGGTCTACCATTGCACCCCCTGCCCGGACGCCATCCGGTGCGCGGACGCCGATCCGGGTTGGCCAAAGGTCCACCTTGCGTCGGCCGGTCGTGTGGCCTTGTCTGCCGCACGCATAAAAACGAGATTCGGAGGAAGCACCATGAACAAGCCGGAATTCCTGAACCAGGGCGCCAAGTCCCCGTTCTCCGCCCGCTACGAGAACTTCATCGGCGGTCAGTGGGTCGCACCCATTGCTGGCCGCTATTTCGAGAACACCTCGCCGATCACCGGCCGGGTCATCTGTGAGGTCGCCCGCTCGGACGCTGCCGACGTCGACAAGGCGCTCGACGCCGCGCACGCCGCAAAGGAGGCCTGGGGCCGCACCGCACCGAACGAGCGCGCGCGCATCCTGAACAAAATTGCAGACCGGATGGAGGACAACCTCGATCTCATCGCGCTCGCCGAGACCTGGGACAACGGCAAGCCGATCCGTGAGACCACACACGCCGACATTCCGCTCGCCATCGACCATTGGCGCTACTTCGCCGGCTGCCTGCGCGCCCAGGAAGGCTCGATCTCCGAGATCGACCACGACACCGTAGCCTATCACTTCCACGAGCCGCTGGGCGTCGTCGGCCAGATCATCCCGTGGAACTTCCCCATCCTGATGGCAGTGTGGAAGCTGGCGCCCGCGCTCGCCGCCGGCAACTGCGTGGTGCTGAAGCCCGCCGAGCAGACCCCCGCGTCGATCCTCGTGGTGGCCGAACTCATCGCCGACCTGCTGCCGCCGGGCGTGCTCAACATCGTCAACGGCTTCGGCCTGGAATGCGGCAAGCCGCTGGCCTCCTCGCCCCGCATCGCCAAGATCGCCTTCACCGGTGAAACGACGACGGGCCGGCTGATCATGCAGTACGCCTCGCAGAACCTGATTCCGGTGACGCTGGAGCTCGGCGGCAAGTCGCCGAACATCTTCTTTGCGGACGTCGTCAACGAGGACGACGACTTCTTCGACAAGGCGCTCGAAGGCTTCACGATGTTCGCCCTCAATCAGGGCGAGGTCTGCACCTGCCCGAGCCGGGCGCTGGTGCACGAATCGATCTACGACCGCTTCATGGAACGCGCGATCAAGCGCGTCGAGGCGATCACGCAGGGCTCTCCCCTCGACCCCGCCACCATGATCGGCGCCCAGGCCTCCTCCGAACAGCTCGAGAAGATCCTGAGCTACGTCGATATCGGCCGGCAGGAGGGCGCCGAGTGCCTCACCGGCGGCGAACGCAACGTCAAGGACGGCGAGTTCGCGGACGGCTTCTACATGAAGCCGACGGTGTTCAAGGGCCACAACAAGATGCGAATCTTCCAGGAGGAGATTTTTGGGCCCGTCCTCTCGGTCACGACCTTCAAGGACGATGCCGACGCCCTCGCGATTGCCAACGACACCCTCTACGGCCTCGGCGCCGGAATCTGGACCCGCGACGGCACCCGCGCCTACCGCTTCGGCCGTGCCATCCAGGCCGGGCGCGTCTGGACCAACTGCTACCACGCCTATCCGGCCCACGCGGCCTTCGGCGGCTACAAGCAGTCCGGCATCGGACGTGAGAACCACAAGATGATGCTCGACCACTATCAGCAGACCAAGAACATGCTGGTGAGCTACTCGGCAAAGAAGCTCGGCTTCTTCTAACCGTCGACCCCGAGACCACCTTGCCCCGGCCGAAAGGCCGGGGCTTTTTCGTTATCCGCCCCATATCTTCGGCAGATCGCCCGAGCGAGGACAGACCGATGAGCGACGTTGCCACCCCCGAACAGACCACCGCCGATCAGGCGGGCAACGACGGCACGCCGCTTCGCGTCACCGCGACACCGGCGGCCCTCGCCCTCATCGAGGAGCTGCGCGCCGAGCACGGCCCGGTGATGTTCCACCAGTCCGGCGGCTGCTGCGACGGGTCCTCGCCCATGTGCTACCCGCAGGGCGAGTTCCTCACGGGCGACAGCGACGTGCATCTCGGGACCGTGGCGGGTGCCGATTTCTGGATCAGCCGGCCGCAGTTCGAGGTCTGGAAGCACACCCACCTCATCCTCGACGTGGTGCCGGGCCGCGGCGGGATGTTCTCCCTCGAAAATGGCCGCGACAGGCGCTTCCTCATCCGCTCGCGGCTGTTCACGGACGCCGAGAACACGGCGCTCGCCGGAGCCTGCAAGCTCTGATCACGGGTCTCACGGCCAGACCTTGATGGCGAGGGGCCGGCGCACGAGGTCGCGGTCCGACGTGATGGCGCAGCCCTCCGTGCGCAGGGTCACATAGGTGAGGAGCGCGGTGTCGCCGGTGTCGTCGAAGTTACGGCCCATGGCGGCGGGGTCGAGCAGCGACGGATACGCGATCAAACCGGCCGACGCGCCGCAGGGATCGTCGTAGAGGGTCGCACCCGCCAGAAGCAGGCGCGGACGGTCCCAAGTCACGAGATCGCGTGAACTCGTCCAGTAGAATCCGGATTCGGGGAAGTCCGCCGCCTTTCGCGCCATGAACACTGCGATCCAGGCGCCACTGCCGCGATGGCGCACCACCGCACCCACGGGGGTGGGGAAGGGCGCCACGGGCTTGCACGTCGCCAGATGCATCGCCGGTTTGGTGTAGGGGTCTGGGAAAGCTGCAGTGAAGCCGGTGCCGGTCCAGGCGCGCCAGCGCGACGGGTCGGCGGGATCGTCCGTGCGGAACAGGCAAACCCCCGCCGCCTGGTCGCTGCCCTTGAGATCCCAACCGGTGGTCGAGGCGAACATGTAGCGCCAGCGCCCATCGCCAAAAATGTTCGACGGGTTGAAGAAGCCGCGATGACGGCCCTGTTCGACTTCCTGGCGGAACGGAGCACCGGCCACAACCACGGGCGGCGTCGCCCGCGAGAACCGCTGTCCGCCATCCGTCGAGGCGGCGGCCACCACCGTGTTGTACCAGCACTCCAGGTAGACCTTGGAGCGGCATCGGCCCGGATGCTCGTTGGCTTGGTATTCATGGTGGAGGAGAGCGGCGACGGCTTTGCCATCGTCGGTCCAGGTGGCGGCGACCCACGAACGGTCGTCGTACAGAGCCGGGTCGGGCTTCTCACCGGAATCGAGGACGATGGCGCAGTCGAGCTTGAGCGCGTCGAGGGACGGACCCCGCAGGGCGCGGTTCCGGTAATGCATCCCATAGAGCGCGACGGCGCTGGAAGCGTCTCGGAACGCCCGCGCCGAGGCATCCGGCACGTCTGCTCCATCGCAAGCGTCGCGGCCCGCCTTGAAGACCACGGTCGGGGGTCCGACGAGTGTCAGCGCCGAGAGCGGCGGCTCCAAGGCTGCGCCGGCCGCGCCCGTGAGGCTCGCCAGCGCGAGGAGGGTGCGAAGAATGAGGCGCGTCATCGCGTATGCCTGGACATCCCGTCGAGTTTGGGTTTTGAACCGTTACAGACTGATTGCCGCGACGCCGCGTTTTCGGCGGCCGTCCACATCCCGATGCACGAAAGCCCACCATGCTGATCCTGATCCTCGGCCTCGTGCTGTTCCTCGGCATGCACGCCTTCTCCATGGCGCGGGCCAAGCGCGCGAGCGTCATCGGCGATGTCGGCGAGGGCCGCTACAAGCTCGTCTACACCGGCGTCTCGGTGCTCGGCCTCGTGCTCATCGCCTACGGTTTTCACCTCTATCGCCAGGCCGGCTACATCGCCGTCTGGAATCCGCCGGTCTTCACACGCCACCTCTCCCTCGTCCTGACCCTGCTGGCCTTCATCGTCCTGGCCTCGGCGTACCTGCCGGGCCATATCCGAGCCAAGGCCAAGCATCCGATGTTGCTCGCGGTGAAGATCTGGGCGACCGCCCACCTCCTCGCCAACGGTGATCTCGGCTCGATCCTGCTGTTCGGGAGCTTCCTCGCCTGGGCTGTGGTCGCCCGGATCAGCGCCAAGCGTCGGGCCCTGAACCCCACGGCCGTGGCTGCCCAACATGGCGTCGTCGCGGCCCCGGCCGGATGGCGCAACGATGCCATCGCGGTGGTTGTGGGTCTCGCCGTGTGGTTCGTATTCGGCAAGGTCCTCCATCCGATCCTCATCGGCGTCGCCGCCTGGCCGGGTCAGGCCTGAGCACGACGGCCCCGCGGCGAAGACCGGTCGCCAACGGCGCGGGCCTGTGCTAGGCGCAGGCCTTCCTCTTCCTTTGAGCGGTCGGTCGCGTCTCGGCCGGCGTGAGACAGCATGGCCGAGAACAACGAGTTCATCCGCGAGGTCAACGAAGACTATCGCCGGGATCAGGTCGCCGAGATCTGGCGTCGCTACAGCGGCGCGATCATCGCCGTGGCGATCCTCGTCGTGGCCGCCGTCGGCGGCTGGCGCTACTGGCAGCACGACCAGCGCGTGCGCGCCGATGCGGCCTCCGAACAGTTCGACGCCGCCAACCGCCTTGCCCGCGACGGCAAGAACGCGGAGGCCGACAGGGCGTTCGCGGCGCTCCGCAGCGACGCACCGGGCGGTTATCGCCTCCTCGCCCGCTTCCGCTCGGCCGCCGAGACGTCGAAGCGCGACGGGGCTGCCGCCGCCACCGAGTACGACGCTCTTGCGGCCGACACCGGGGTGAGCGATGCCCTGCGCGACCTCGCTCGCCTCCGCGCCGCCCTCCTGCGCCTCGACGGGCCGCAGCCCGACGCGGCGCTCGCCAGCCTCCAGGGCCTCGCCGCGCCGACCGGCGCCTTCCGCCACACCGCCCGCGAGATGCTCGGTCTCGTCGCCCTCAAGCGCGGCGAATACGAGGCGGCCGGACGCTGGTTCGACCAGATCAATGCCGACCCGCAGGCGCCACAGAACCTGCGCCAGCGCATCGAGGTCTATGCCGCCCTCGTGGCCGGCGGTCCGGTCTCCGTGACGGCTGCGACGCCGGAGCCTGCCGCGCCACTGCCCGTGACGCGCTGACAAACACCTTTCCCCATCCTGTACGACTGAATCGAGCACACCATGGACATGCCGACCGTCGCGATCGTCGGACGGCCGAATGTCGGCAAGTCGACCCTCTTCAACCGCCTCGTGGGCAAAAAGCTCGCCCTCGTGGACGACCGCCCCGGCGTGACACGCGACCGGCGCGAGGGCGACGTCAACTTCGGTGGCCTCGTCTTCCGCATCATCGACACCGCAGGCCTCGAACAGGCCGATGCCGATTCGCTGCTGGGCCGCATGCGCGCCCAGACGGAGGCCGCGATCCTCGAGGCCGACGTGGTGCTGTTCGTCATCGACGCCCGCGCCGGGATCCTGCCCGCCGACCAGCCCTTCGCCGAGCTCGTGCGCCGGGCCGGCTGCCCCGTCATCCTCATCGCCAACAAGGCGGAGAGCGGCGCGGGCCTGAGCGGCGCCTACGAGGCGTTCTCATTGGGGCTGGGCGATCCGATCCCGTTCTCGGCCGAGCATGGCGAGGGCATCGGCGAACTCCACGACGCCCTCACCGAAGCCCTGCCGGCGCAGGACGAGGAGGATGCGGACGAGGATCCGTCCGACCGTTCCCTCAAGGTTGCCATCGTCGGCCGCCCCAATGCGGGCAAGTCGACCCTGATCAATCGGATGCTCGGGGAGGAACGCCTCCTCGTCGGCCCGGAAGCCGGCATCACCCGGGATTCCATCTCCCTCGACTGGGTCTGGCGCGGGCGCCGGATCAAGCTCCACGACACCGCCGGCATGCGCCGCAAAGCCCGCATCGACGACAAGCTCGAGAAGCTCGCCGTGTCGGACGGGTTGCGCGCCGTGCGCTTCGCCGAGGTGGTGGTGGTGCTTCTCGACGCCACCATCCCGTTCGAGAAGCAGGACCTCACCATCGTCGATCTCATCGAGAGCGAGGGCCGGGCGCTGGTCATCGGCCTCAACAAGTGGGATCTCGTCGCCGACCAGAACGGCCTCTTGAAGAAGCTGCGCGAGGACTGCACCCGCCTGCTGCCGCAGGTGCGCGGCGTGCCCGTGGTGCCGCTCTCGGGCCTCGCCGGCGAGGGCATCGACAAGCTCATGCAGGCAGTGACGGGCGCGGAGGTGGTGTGGAACACACGCGTCTCCACTTCGCGGATCAACGACTGGCTCAGTGCTGCGACCCAGCGCAACCCGCCGCCTGCCGTCTCGGGCCGCCGCATCAAGATCCGCTACGCCACCCAGGTGAAGAGCCGCCCGCCGCACTTCGCCCTGTTTGGCAACCAACTCGACGGCCTGCCGAAATCCTACACCCGTTACCTCGTCAACGGCCTACGCGAATCCTTCGAGCTCCCCGGCGTGCCGATCCGTCTGTCCCTGCGGACCTCGAAGAACCCGTTCGACAAGGACAACAAGGGCTGAGCCGGTACTCCGTCGCACGGTAGATTCAACTGTCGCCCCGCGTGATGGCCGCTAGCCAATCCACCACCGCGCCGAGGGAGCTTCGGTCATCGGATCGGACCGTTTCGAAAGCGGCGATCTGGCATTCCGCGCTCGTGCCGTCACGGACGATCCTGCGGGCGGCCTCGACCTCCGCCACACAGCCCAGGGCTTCGGCGTCCTCGACGATCAGCGTAAGCAGCCTGTCGAGGGCTTCACCGAATGGCACGGCCTGCTCGCTCGCCTCGTCGATCATCTCCGCCTTCGTACCCCCATGCTGCGCCCGCCAGAGGTTCTCCTGCGCCAGCGCCCGCGAGACGCCGTCGAGGCCGGCGTTCAGGTCCGGGCGGCGCACGGCGCAGCGAACGAGGCAGCGATAGAGCGCCGCGATGGTGATGGCGTTGTCGATCCGCGTGCAGGAATCGGCGATGCGCAGTTCCAGGGTCGGGAATTTGATCGAAGGGCGCAGGGACCACCACAGAAAGCTCGCATCCTGGATCGAACCGGCTCGGGTCATGATCCGAACGTAGCGCTCGTAGGCTTTCGTATCGGCGAAAAGCTCGGGTAGGCCTGTCCGCGGAAGTTCGCCGAAGGCGCTGAGGCGATAAGAGGCGAGTCCCGTCGGCTGGCCCTGCCAGAACGGCGACGAGGCCGAGAGAGCGAGCAGGATGGGCTGGAATGGCAACAGCCGGTTCATGAGGTCCACCCGCGCGTCGGGGTCCGGCACCTCGACATGGACGTGCATGCCGCAGATCAGGCTGCGCCGACCCGCCAGACCCACATCCTCCAGGATACCGGTGTAGCGCTCGCCTTGCGTCGCCACCTGCCTCGCCCAGGCCGCGACCGGATGGGTGCCGGCGGCGAAGACGAGGACGCCGTGCTCCCGTCCGATCCGCGCCAGAATCGCCCGGTGATGCGCGAGGGTCTCGCGGGCCTCGCTAAAGCTTTCCAAGGGCGGCGTGCAGGCCTCGATCTGGGATTCGAGGAGCTCGCGGCCGATCTCCGGCAGGGCAGCCCCGGCCGCGTCGTGGAAAGCACCGAGCGGCCGGTCCGGCGTGCCGCGCGTCTCGGAATCGGCCAGAAAGTACTCTTCTTCGATGCCGAAGCGGTACGAATGCGAGCTCATCGGGGACCTTGGGGCTGGAGGGCTCATCTCAACCCGCAAGCGTAGTCCTTTGTGCCGTCAGGTGCGGAGCGGGCCGCCGACGAGCCACGTGGGATCGAACCAGCGGTCGGCCTCGCCGTCATAGGGCAGGCGGGTCACGTCCCAGTGCTGGATATACTTGGCGTACACGTTCCAGACGCTGATCCCGCCACCCACGAAGATGCGCCGGCCGGGATACCGCTTCAGCACCGCCTCGGGATCCTCGTGGCTGCGGATCACGTCGATGGTGCGGTCCTTGAACGCGAAGTCGGGCACCGACGCGATGGTTTTCGGTCCGGCGATGAGCACGTGGCCCATGGTGATGGCGAAGAACCGCGTGACGTCCTCGACGAAGAGGGGATCGGTGTTGCCCTCCCAGGGGAGATGCCCGTTGAGCCCGAGCTGGCCCCGTTGGCCGATGGCGCAGATGCAGCGAACGTCGATCATGGTGGACCTGGCACTTAGTGATGAGACGGTGATCCGAACCGAAGACTTGTCGGGAGAAGTCAGGGCACGTCGGTTGCGTGGGTCATGCCCCGGAGGACTTTTTTAGCGCGCTCTCCGCCAAAGTGGATACCGGTTCGGCGGGGAAAGCGCGGCAAAACAAAGGCCGCGCGATGTGTCCCGACCCAACGTGGTCGGGCACAGCTCTAGCGCGCCATCTGGGGCGTCAGCACGCGGTCGCTCGGAAAATCGAAGATCTTGCCGGTTTCGGTCCAAGCGGGGCTCGCCAACCGGACGATGTGCGGCGCCAGATCCTCCGGTGTCCTCAAGGTCTCGGGATCCTCGCCCGGCATGGCTGCGCGGCGCATGTCCGTCCGCAGGGGGCCGGGATTGAGCAGCATGGCACGAACCGGCGTCGTCTCGGTTTCGGCGGCGTAGGTCCGGACCAGGGCATCGAGGGCGGCCTTGGAGACGGAGTAGGGGCCCCAATAGGCCTTGCACTTCTGGGCGGCACCTGAGGTCACGAAGATCGCCCGACCGGCATCGGACATTCGCAGGAGCGGATCGAACGAGCGGATCAGGCGCCAGTTCGCCGTGACGTTGATGTCCATCACCTGGGTCCAGGTTTTGGGGGTGACGTGGCCGAGCGGCGTGAGGTTGCCGAGAATGCCCGCATTGCCCACCACGATGTCGAGGCGCTTCCAGCGTTCGTGAAGTCCGGCGCCGAGGCGGTCGATGGCGTCGTAATCGGTGAGATCCAGCGGCACCAGGGTGGCGCTCGAACCCACCGCGCGAACGGCATCGTCGAGTTCTTCCAGCGCACCCTGGGTCCGGGCGACGGCGACGATGTGGGCGCCTGCCTCCGCCAGGGCGAGGGCGGCGGCCCGGCCGATGCCGCGCGACGCACCGGTGACGACGGCGACGCGCCCGGCCAGGGGTTTTTGCGGGTCGATCATGGGCGCGCGTTCAGTCGGCTTCGGCCAGCATCGCCAGCCGGCGCGGACCGGCGATGGCCATGTCGGTCAGGCTCGTCGGGTAGTCGCCGGTGAAGCAATGGTCGGTGTATTGCGGGCAGGCCTCGTCGCGGCGTTCCTCGCCCATGGCCTTGTACAGCCCGTCGATGGAGAGGAAGGCCAGCGAATCGGCGCCGATGTAGCGGCGCATACCCTCGAGATCGTGCGTGGCAGCGAGGAGCTTCTCGCGCTCGGGCGTGTCGATGCCGTAGAAGTCCGGGTAGGTGATCGGCGGGGAGGCGATGCGAAAATGCACCTCGCGGGCGCCGGCTTCGCGCATCATGCGGACGATCTTCACGGAGGTGGTGCCGCGTACGAGGCTGTCGTCGACGAGTACGATGCGCTTGCCCTCGACCACGGCGCGGTTGGCCGAGTGCTTCATGCGCACGCCGAGTTCGCGCACGGACTGCGTCGGTTGGATGAAGGTGCGCCCGACATAGTGGTTGCGGATGATGCCCATTTCGAAGGGCAGGCCGGTCTCCTGGGCGAAGCCGAGGGCGGCGGGCACGCCGGAATCCGGCACAGGGATCACCACGTCGGCGTCGGCCGCCGATTCGCGGGCGAGTTCGTGACCGATGTTCTTGCGAACCGAATAGACGCTCTTGCCGTTCACCACGGAATCGGGCCGGGCGAAATAGATGTACTCGAAGATGCACGGGCGCATGGGCCGGGCCGGCGCGAAGCGAATCGACTGGATGCCCTCTTCCGAGATCACCACGATCTCGCCGTTCTCGACGTCGCGGATGAACTTGGCGCCGATGATATCGAGGGCGCAGGTCTCGGAGGCGAGGATGTAGCGGCCGTCGAGTTCGCCCAGCACCAGGGGCCGGATACCCATGGGATCGCGGGCGCCAATGAGCTTCTTGTTGGTGAGCGCGACGATGGCGTAGGCGCCCTCGATCTGCTTCAGGGCTTCGGTGAACCGCTCCACGATCCGCGGCGCGCGGGAGCGCGCGGCGAGGTGCAGGATCACCTCCGTGTCGGAGGTCGACTGCGTGATGGCGCCATCGCGCACGAGGTCGCGGCGGATCGACAGGGCGTTGGTGAGGTTGCCGTTGTGCGCGACCGCGAGGCCGCCGCTGGCCAGTTCGGCGAACAGGGGCTGCACGTTGCGCAAGATGGTGCCGCCCGTGGTCGAGTAGCGCACATGCCCGATGGCGGCCCGGCCCTTCAGGCGGGCGATGGTCTCGCCATCCGAGAAGGAATCGCCGACGAGGCCGGGGCGGCGCTCCGAATGGAAGACTTCGCCATCGAAGGAGACGATGCCGGCTGCTTCCTGGCCGCGATGCTGGAGGGCATGGAGGCCGAGCGCCACGATGGCCGAGGCATCGGGATGGCCGAAGATGCCGAACACCCCGCATTCCTCGCGCAGGGTATCGCCGTCACGATCGAGGCCGTCCACGGTCCCGGCGGCCGGACCGGCACTCGGTTTCACTGCCAACATGGTGCGGTCGATCCCTGATTGCCCGGTACTGGGCCAGCCAGCCTCGTCACGAAGCCGTCATGCGCGAAGCCAGCATGTAAGCGGCGTCCGCCCGGGCACCAAGCGCCGGCACCGCAGATCAGCGTCGCGAGGCGGGCGTGGCTGGGGACGGTGCATCGCTGCGGCGCTGGGCCGGCACGTCGCCCTCCGGCGGCTCGACGGGGTCGGACGGGTTGTCCGCCTTCGACTTCTTGAACTGCTTCAGCAGGCCTTCGGGGTTCTCTGGCAACTGCGCCACCAGGGCCTCCCCGGACTTCTCCAGCATCGGGCGGCTGCGGGCCTGGGCTGCCCAATCGGGCATCTTGCCCTGGACGAGCCAGGCCAGGAACACCCAGCCGATGACACAGATCAGGAAGCCGCGCCCAGCGCCGAACAGGAAACCGAGAGACCGATCGATGGCGCCGATGCGCGAATCGAGGATCATGTCCGACACCTTAACGGTGATGATCGAGACCACGATGAGGGTGCCGAGGAAAATCGCCGCGATGGACGCCACCAAGGCCACGGTGGCGTTGGTGACTTGCTGGCTTACCGTCGGCAGGAGCAGGGGATAGAGCTTCCAGGCAACGGCGGCGGCGGCGACCCAAGCGATGATGGCCAGCACCTCTCGGGTGGCGCCACGCACGGCCGCGAGCAACGCGGACACCACGACGATGCCGAGCACGACGAGATCGAGAACGGAGAACGGCATCGTGGGCGATTGTCACTTCAAGGGAGTTGCTTCGGCAAAGCGTATCCTGCGGCTTCCCCCGGCCGCGCCCCTGTATATCGTGCCGAATCCTGGCCGTCACCCTCAAGCCGACCGGCATCCCGGCCGGGACGGGCTTCAATCCTCGTCGTACTCCACCCCACCGCGTCCCCGGCCGGACCCGACCCGGCGCGGGCCGTTGCTGGCGATGCCGGCGACGAGGTCGGCGATGTGGCGCAGGGCTTCGGTGGGAAACCCGTCGTTGCCGCCCTCGCCGCGCCCCTGGGGCGTCACCGCCTTGGCAAAGCCGAGCTTCAACGCTTCCTTCAGGCGGGCCGGCGCTTGGGCCACCGGGCGAATGGCGCCCGACAAACCGATCTCCCCGAAATACACCGTCTCGGACGGGAGTGCCGAGCCCGACAGGGACGAGACCAGGGCGGCGGCGACAGCCAGATCCGCCGCCGGCTCGGTGATGCGCAGGCCGCCGGCAACGTTGAGATAGACGTCGTGTGTGCCGAGCCGGATGCCGCCATGGGCCTCCAGCACCGCGAGTACCATCGAGAGCCGGTTGGGGTCCCAGCCGACGACGGCCCGGCGCGGCATGCCGAGGGAGGAGGGCGCGACGAGGGCCTGGATCTCGACCAGCAGCGGCCGCGTCCCCTCCATGCCGGCGAACACCGCCGTGCCGGGCGCCGCGTGGTCGCGCCCCGCCAGGAACAGGGCGGAGGGATTCGGCACCTCGGCGAGCCCCATATCGGTCATCTCGAATACGCCGATCTCGTCGGTGGGTCCGAAGCGGTTCTTCACCGCGCGCAGGATGCGGAAGTGATGGCCCTGGTCGCCCTCGAACGAGGCGACCGCGTCGACCATGTGCTCGACCACGCGGGGGCCCGCGATCTGCCCGTCCTTGGTAACGTGACCGACGAGGATCACCGCCGTGCCGGTGGTCTTGGCGAAGCGGATCAGGGTCTGGGCCGAGCCGCGCACCTGGGTGACGGTGCCGGGCGCCGATTCCACCGTCTCGGTCCACATGGTCTGAATCGAATCGATGATGCAGAGCGCCGGCGGGGTGCCCTGCGACAGGGTCTCGACGATGTCCTCGACGTTGGTTTCGGCTGCCAGCTCCACCGGCACGTCGGCGAGGCCGAGGCGCTCGGCGCGCAGGCGCACCTGGGCCACCGCCTCCTCGCCGGAGATGTAGACGACGCGCTCCCCCGTGCGCGCCATGGCGGCGGTGGCCTGCATCAGCAGTGTGGATTTGCCGATGCCGGGATCGCCGCCGAGCAGGATCACCGAGCCGCGGACGAAGCCGCCGCCGGTCACCCGATCGAGCTCGTTGATACCCGATGGAATGCGCGGCGCCTGCTTGACCTCGCCGGTGAGCCCCTCCAGCGGGAACACCCGGCCCTTGGCGCGGCTCGGCCGCGTCTTGACCGGGCCGGACTGGGGGCCGGCGGCACCGGTCTCTTCGGCGATGCAGTTCCAGCCGTTGCAGGCTTCGCAGCGCCCGCGCCAGCGGTTGTAGACCGCGCCGCAGGACTGGCAGACGAAGGTCTGTTGGATCTTGGCCATGACGCGTCCGGAAGAGGCCCCTCAGGCCTCGGTTCCTGTCACATAATGGCGAACATAGCGAGAACCCAGCCCCGTCAGGATCTCGTAGCCGATGGTGCCGGCAGCGTGCCCGACGGTGTCGATGTCGAGGGCGTCACCGATGAGCGTCGCGGTTCCACCACGCGCTGCGCCGGGGGCGCCGGTGACGTCGAGAATGACGAGATCCATGGAGATGAGCCCGACGATTGGGCAACGTACGCCGTCGACCAGGGCCATACCCCGTCCGCTGGCCGCACGCGGATAGCCGTCGGCGTAACCGAGTGAGAGGGTAGCGAGGCGGCGTCGGCCATCCGCACGCCAGGCGGCGTTGTAGCCGGCGGTCTCGCCGGCCACGACGGTACGAACCTGCACGATGGTCGCCTCCAGGCGCACCACTGGACGCATGGGATTGGGTGTACCCGGCTTGGGGTTGCCACCGAAGAGCGCATAGCCGGGGCGCAGCAGGTCGTGGTGGGCTCGCGCACCCAGGAAGACGCCGGATGAATTGGCGAAGGAGGCGGGGATTCCCGGCAAGGCCGCGCGCAGGCGGACGAAGTCCGCAGCCTGCCGCGCATTGATGGCCTCGTCCGGCAATTCGGCACTGACGAGATGGGTCATCAGGAGGTCGATGCCCGCCCGGGCCACGAGGGGATCGTCGACGAGTCCCAGCGCCTCGGACACGCAGAAGCCGAGGCGGTTCATCCCGGTGTCGATATGGAGCGCGGCGGGCCTCGGAGCGCCGGACTCGGCGGCAAGCGCCGCCCACTCGATCATCTCGTCGCGCGATCCGAGGACCGGGCGCAGGGCATGGGCGATGAGCGCGGGGCCGATGCCGGGCAGGAGCCCGTTAAGGACGTAGATGGTCGCGTGCGGCAGAAGCGCGCGCGCCGCGACGGCCTCGCCGAGGTGGGCGACAAAGTAGGTTCGGCACCCGGCCGCCCACAGGGCGGGCGCGACTTGGGTGAGGCCGCAGCCATAGGCGTCGGCCTTGACCACTGCCGCGCAGGTGAGGCCGGGCGCCTCGTCCGCGAGGCGGCGCCAGTTCGCCGCGATGGCCCCGAGGTCGATGGTGAGGGTGGCGCCGTGGCCTGCTTCGATCACGCTGTCCAGCTTTGTTCGGTCATTGATTCGGCAGGGTTCGTTCCGAAGCAGACCCTAAACAAGGGCCGGAGGCTTCCACCACCAGATCGCTCGCAGGAATTGTCACCGAATCGCCTGACATGCGATCACATATGCTGGTCGGGGATCCGGTCCGACTGGGCCAGGTTCGAGAACCGCGTGATGTTTGCGTCGAACTGGAGCTCAACCGTGCCGGTGGGGCCGTGGCGCTGCTTGCCCAGGATCACCTCGGCCTTGCCGTGGACGCGGTTCATCTCGGCTTCCCAGGCGAAGAACTCTTCCGTGCCCTCACGGGGTTTCTTGTTGTTGACGTAGTACTCCTCGCGGAACACGAACATCACCACGTCAGCGTCCTGCTCGATGGAGCCCGATTCGCGCAGGTCCGAAAGCTGCGGGCGCTTGTCCTCGCGGTTCTCGACCTGACGCGAGAGCTGCGACAGGCCGATGATCGGCACGGCGAGTTCCTTGGCCAGCGCCTTCATGCCCGTGGTGATCTCGGTCATCTCCTGCACGCGGTTGTCCGAGCGCTTGCCGGAGCCCGACAGGAGCTGGAGGTAGTCGACGATGAGCAGGTCGAGACCCTTCTGGCGCTTGAGGCGCCGGGCACGCGCCGCGAGCTGGGCGATTGAGATGCCGCCGGTCTGGTCGATGTAGAACGGGATCGTCTGCATGTCCCGGGCGGCGTCGGTGATCTTGTAGAAATCCTCCGGGCGGATGTCGCCGCGGCGGATCTTGTAGGAGGGCACGCCGGACTGCTCGGCGATGATGCGGGTGGCGAGCTGCTCGGCCGACATTTCGAGGGAGAAGAACCCGACGATGCCGCCGTTGACCGTCTTCATGACGCCATCCGCGCCCTTCTCGCCCTTATAGGCCTTGGCGATGTTGAAGGCGATGTTGGTCACCAGCGAGGTCTTGCCCATGGCCGGGCGGCCCGCGAGGATGATGAGATCCGACGATTGCAGACCGCCCATCTTGGCGTCGAGGTCGGACAGGCCGGTGGCGATGCCCGAAAGCTTGCCCTCGCGCTGGTAGGCCTTGGCGGCCATGTCGACGGCGGTGGTGAGCGCCTCGGAAAATTTCTGGAAGCCGCCGTCGTACTTGCCCGATTCGGCGAGTTCGTAGAGCCTGCGCTCGGTGCCCTCGATCTGGTCGCGGGGCGAGGATTCCACCGGGGCCTCGTAGGCGCCGTTCACCAGATCCTCGCCGATGGTGATGAGCCGGCGCCGTATAGCCAGATCGTAGATGGTGCGGCCGTAATCGCCCGCGTTGATGACCGTGGTCGCCTCGGCCGCGAGGCGGGCGAGGTACTGCATCACCGTCTGGCCACCGAGATCGGCGTCGCCGAGATACGTCTTCAGGGTGATCGGGGTCGCGAGCTTGCCGCCCTTGATGAGCTGCGAGGCCACCTCGAAGATCTTGCGGTGGACGTCCTCCATGAAGTGCTCGGCCAGGAGGAAGTCCGAGATGCGATAGTAGGCGTCGTTGTTGACTAGGATCGCGCCGAGCAGGGCCTGCTCCGCATCGATGTTGTGCGGCGCGACGCGGAATTCCTGCGTCACCTGTTGAAGGTTGGCCACGAGGGCGTTGGGCAGGGCCATGGGCTGACTCGAGGCTCCGACTTTTCCAAGCGCGCGGGGATGTGGTCACCCAACCCGCCTTCATTCAGAGGCCAACCATGGCGCACCGTGGTTAAGAGCCTCTGATCACGATCGACCGATCCGCGTGCGAGCCCGGCCAGAGCCGGACGCACGAACGCCCGCGACTCAGGCGAGGCGCGGGCGTCTATTTTGGAACAAAGGAGGAACAAGTCAAACCGTGAACGCTATCGCTCCCCGTTCTCCACCGCCCCGAAGGGCCGTGAATCGGCTTACTCGCGGTCGTCGCCGGCCTCGGCCAGCGCCGCGCCGACTTCGAGGCCGAGGTCGTCGAGGTTGAACGCCTCGCGCTCGGTGGTGGACTCGCCGCGGGCCTGACGCTCGGCCTCCTCGGGGGAGCGGGCGACGTTGACGGTCACGGAGACCTCGACCTCGGGGTGCAGCACGACGGGGACGACGTGCAGGCCGAGGGTCTTGATCGGCTGGTTCAGCGCGAACTGGTCACGACCGACCGAGAAGCCCTCCGCGGTGACGACCTCGGCGAGATCGCGGGTCGAGACCGAGCCGTAGAGCACGCCGGTCTCGCCCGACTGGCGGATGAGCACGAAGCTCTTGCCCTCGAGGGTCTCGGCGACGGTCTGGGCCTCGGACTTCTTCTCGAGGTTGCGGGCCTCGAGTTGGGCGCGCTGGGTCTCGAAGTGCTTCTTGTTGCCGGCGGTGGCGCGCAGGGCCTTGCCGCGGGCGAGGAGGAAGTTGCGGGCGTAGCCCGGCTTCACGTTCACGGTCTCGCCCATCTGGCCGAGCTTGGCGACGCGCTCGAGGAGGATGACTTCCATGGTTCTGGTCCTTCGGTTGGGGTTGGGATGGAAAACCGCCGGCCTCGGCCGGCGGCAGGCTCAAGGTCGCCCGGGCACGTCCTTCGGACGGCGCCGGTCGAGGGCGGTGTCGGCGATGCCGAACAGGGTCAGGGCCACGAAGGCGATCCCCTGGGTCACGAACAGGATGAGGTACAGGCCGAACAGTAGGGCGAGGCGCCCCGGGCGGCCCCGGCTTCGGTCGTGGAAGGCGGCAAGTCCCTGGATGGCGAAGGCCGCGCTGAGGGCGCCGGCCACGGCCACGCCGAGCACACCGGGATAGCCCGGCGTGAAGGTCAGCAGGAGGGCGACGGCCAGGATGCCGAGGACCCGGCGCGGCATCCGCGTGGAGGGCAGGTCGGGCCAAGGCCGGGGCAGGCGGCCCGATACTTTTACGATTTTCGCGGCGGCCCATAAGTAGAACACGAGGAGGACGGCCAAGCCCTGCGCGGCGAGACCCGGCGCGATGCGGGCCAGGGCGTCGGACACGTCGTCCTTCAAGGTGTCGTCGGGCTTGCTCGCGTCCGGTTTCGGAGCATCCGGGTCCGCCGCATCAGGGGCGGTCTGGGCCGGGACGGTCGCGCGCCCCTGGGTCTGGATCTTCACGATGGTGCGCGTCATGTCGCGCAGCTGCGTGTGGAAGGTCTCGTAGTTCGGCGCCGCGATGACCGCGATGGCGACGAAGGCAAGGCCGGCCGTGCCGGCGGTCCAGGCCAGCAGCCGGCCTGTCGGATACCATTCCATGGTACCGTCGGCGCCGGGCCGGCCGAGGAGCGCGAGGTAGGCGAGCCACCAGGCGGGCAGGGCCAGATAGGCGAGAAAGCCGAGGCCGAGGAAGGGCTGCACCACGAGGGCCAGCGCGAGGCTGCCGGTGACGGCCGCGACGAGGGCGGCCTTGTGGCTCCAGCCGAGCCCGACGATGAGGATCGGGAGCGGGGCGAGCAGATAGAGGATGATGGCGAGTGCCGTCGCCTTCAGCAGCACGCCGAAGAGGAGAGCCGAGACGAGGCCCGCGCCGATACCGATTCCGAGAAACTGACCCATCGATCCCGCTGTCCCACTGTCCCGGTGCCGGGCAGGGTTAGAGGCACGCATCGCCCCAACGTCTCCCAGCCCTCACCATCGAAGGCCGGTACGAAACACTTCTACCGGTGAACCGGCATGTGCCTCGGCTCCATCGGAGCCGAGGCGGTCGTGACTACTTGATCACGTAGGGCAGGAAGCCGAGGAAGCGGGCGCGCTTGATCGCCTGGGCGAGCTCACGCTGCTTCTTGGCGGACACCGCCGTGATGCGCGACGGGACGATCTTGCCGCGCTCGGAGACGTAGCGCGACAGGAGCTTGACGTCCTTGTAATCGATCTTGGGCGCGTTCGCGCCCGAGAAGGGGCAAGTCTTCCGACGACGGAAGAAGGGACGGCGTCCGCCGCCCGCACCACCACCAGCACCGCCAGCGGCGGGTGCACCGGGTCCAGCACCAAACGCCATAGCTTAAGCCTCCCCGCCGAAGCTGCGCTCGGGGCGGTCGCCCCGGTCGCCGCGATCACCACGGTCGCCGCGATCGCGGTCGCCGCCGAATCCACCACCACCGCCGAAGCCTTCGTCGTCACGACGACGGCCGCGCTCACGATCCTTGCGGTCGTCGCGGTCGCGCTTCTGCATCATCGCCGACGGCTCGGACTCGAGCTCTTCGACGCGGACGGTCATGAAACGCAGGACGTCCTCGGAGATCTGCATCTGGCGCTCCATCTCGGCCAGGGCGGCCGGGGGGGCGTCGACGTTGAGGAGCGTGAAATGCGCCTTGCGGTTCTTCTTGATGCGGTAGGCGAGGGACTTCACGCCCCACATCTCGATCTTCTCGACCTTGCCGCCATTGGCTTCGATGACGCCCTTGTAGGTCTCGACCATGGTCTCGACCTGCTGGGTCGTCACGTCCTGGCGTGCCAGGAAGACGTGTTCGTAGAGAGGCATTAACGGGCCCTTCATATCCAAAGGGACCCGACGGCACATGGGAGTGCGGGATAAGAAGCGTCGGGCCGGTTCGTACGCGAAATCGCCCGGCGCCAAGCCCTTCGAGCCGTTTGAAGGCCCGAGCGGTTGATCGAAGGCGGAGACACGGGACGACGGGAAAAGCCCTTGCGGAACCTCGCCCTATGCCGAACGAATCGGCATCGTCCGTTCAGCCCCCAGCCGGAGCGAACGCGAGGGGTGGCGGATAAACCAGTTGTTCGGGCTTGGCAAGGCAGCCGCCATTCGGGCCCATAGCGGTGAGAAGGGCTGACCTTCGGCTCGGCATCTCAGACGCTGGGATCCCGCGTGGTGGTTTCGTGGTGGATCGTCTCCACGCTCGCGACGGCTTCGTGCCGGCGCAGCCGCCCGGTCAGCGCATCGAGGGTATTGCGGTCCACATGCACGAGGCAAAGGGTAATCTCATCGCTCGCATCGACTCCGCGTTGGCGAATTACGATCTGCCGCAGCTTCGGCGCACACGGCCCGGCGAGGGCGCGTAGGTGTGCGAGGGTCAGCGCATTGTGTCGAGCGACGATGCGCAGATCGTATTTCTGGCGCCGCTCGCGGTAGCGTTCTTCCAGCGGCTTCATGCCCGCCAGGATACCCAGCACGATGGCAGTTGTGGCGATGGCCGGTACGTAGAGCCCGCCCCCGGACGCAAGACCAATGGCGGCCACCGCCCAGAGGCTCGCGGCGGTTGTGAGGCCCTTCACGACCTCACCGCGCAGGAGGATCGTGCCGGCACCGAGGAAGCCGATGCCGGACACCACCTGGGCGGCGACACGGGACGGATCGAGGGTCACGTTCGGTCGGCCCAGGATGTCGGCGAACCCGAAGGCCGAGACGATCATCAGCAGGCACGAACCGACGCAGACCAGCATGTGCGTCCGCATGCCGGCCGCCCACACCAGTCGCTCCCGTTCGAAGCCGATGACGCTGCCGAGCAGCGCGGCCACGAACAAGCGGCCAACCATGTCGAAGTTGCTCAGCACGATTCGACGCTCATCGTCCGCTCGTGGGCGTCCGGTTATTTGTTCGGCTTTTCGGACAGGAGTGCCCCCGTCTTCGGATCGGCGTGGAACTGCATCTTCGTGCCGTTCTTCACGCCCTCGCCCTCCCAATGGCCATCATCGGCCTCGAACTCCGTGATGCTGGTGTAGCCCTCCGCCATCAACTTCTGTTTCACCTGCGCGGCGGGCATCCAATCGGCTCCGGGCTGGTCGGCGAGTGCTGCCGTCGATGCGGCAAGGGCGAGCGCCAGGGCGAGGGGAATCGAGCGTGACATCCAGAACTCCATGAGCCGGCAAAAAATCCAGACGGTTCAACGGGAATGCTGGGGGTGGGTTCCTGCGCGGCCTATCAAATCGATGCCGCGATCGCCTGCTGGATGCCCAGGATGTTCGCGCCCCGCTTCAAGGTCTTCTGGATCGGCTCGGCCCTGCCGGACACCCAGATCTTGAGTTCGGAATCGAGGTCGAAACTCCCGGCCGTCTCGACGGAGAAGCAGGTGATCGCCCGGTACGGCACCGTCATGTACTGGACCTTGCGGCCGGTGATCCCCTGCTTGTCCACGAGGATCAAACGCCGGTCGGTGAACACGATGAGATCCCTCAGGAGTCGGAAGGCGACCTGCACGCTTTCACCCTCAGTGAGGATGCCGGCGAGCTGCTCGCTGATCTCCGCCGCCGAGAGGTCGCTGCCGTGGCCGAGAAGGCCGTCGAGAAATCCCATCGTATGCCGTATCCCCGTTCGTGCTTGCGAGGCCTATGTAATGATGGTGCTGGCCTGGTGAAACGACCGGGCCGTGTTGATCTCCGTGGGGATCGCGTTTGGAGTCCGCCGGATACATGATTCATCGTTCCTTGCGTCTCGGCGTGAACATCGACCACGTCGCCACCGTTCGCAACGCGCGCGGGGGCGGGCATCCCGATCCGATCCGGGCGGCGCGAATGGCCGTCGAGGCGGGGGCGGACGGCATCACGGCGCACTTGCGCGAGGACCGGCGCCACATCCGCGACGCCGACATGGAGACCTTGGCCCGGGTCCTGACCGTCCCCCTCAACTTCGAGATGGCGGCCACCGACGAGATGGTCGCCCTGGCGATTCGCCTGAAGCCCCATGCCGCCTGCCTCGTGCCGGAGAAGCGCGAGGAGCGCACCACCGAGGGGGGGCTCGACATCGTCGGCGGCCACGAACATCTGGCGCCCCGCATCATTGCCCTGAGCGCGGCCGGCATCCGCGTATCCCTGTTCGTCGAGCCCGATGTCGCGGTGATGGACGCCGCACACCGCCTCGGCGCCCCCGTGGTCGAGCTCCACACTGGGACCTATTGCGAGGCGGTGGCGGCCGGAAACACCGAACGGGTATCGGTGGAACTCGCTCGAATCGCCCGCGCGGCGACGCATGGCGCCAGCCTCGGCCTGGAGATCCATGCCGGTCACGGCTTGGCCCTGGACAGCGTCGGACCGGTGGCGGCGTTGGCCGAGATCGCCGAGCTCAACATCGGCCACGCCCTCATCGGCGAGGCGATCTTCACGGGGTTGGATCAAGCCGTCCGCGACATGCGGGCGGCCATGGACGCCGCCCGGGGAGCGAGCGCCGCATGATCGTCGGCATCGGCTCCGATCTCTGCGACATCCGCCGCATCGCACGCTCCCTCGAACGCTACGGCGAGCGCTTCACCCACCGGGTCTTCACCGACGGAGAGCGGGCGAAATGCGATGCCCGCGCCGCCCGCGCGCCGTCCTACGCCCGGCGCTTCGCCGCCAAGGAGGCCTGCGCCAAGGCGCTCGGCACCGGTCTCAGCCAGGGCGTATTCTGGCGGGACATGGAGGTGGTGAACCTGCCCGGCGGTCGCCCGACCCTACGCCTGACCGGCGGGGCCGCGACGCACCTCGCCGGGCTGATTCCGGCGGGTTATGCCCCCAAGGTCCACATCACCCTTACGGACGATCCTCCCATGGCTCAGGCCTTCGTGATCATCGAGGCGGTGCCGCTCGGCACCCTCCGGGCCTAGCCGGCGGCCCCCTCGCGTTGCGGCTCCTCCGCGCATGGTCTATGCCGCCGCTCGACCGTCGATGACGGACGGGGCCTGGACGTCGGCCTTCCGTGTCGAATCGGAGAGGCCAGCCAGATGGAACGTGCCCGCGTGGACCACCAGACGAAGCATGACTTGAAGGCGGCCGAGACCGGAACCTGGGCCAGCATCAAGGAAACCCTGAAGGTCGGCGGCCAAGCGCTGCTCATCGCCCTCGTGGTGCGGACGCTGCTGTTCCAGCCGTTCAACATCCCGTCGGGGTCGCTCGTGCCGACGCTCCTCATCGGCGATTACCTGTTCGTCTCGAAATATTCCTACGGCTATTCGAAATATTCCCTGCCTTTGAGCGAGTACCTGCCGTTCACGGCCGACGGCCGGGTCTGGGCGGCGACCCCGAAGCGCGGCGACATCGCGGTGTTCAAGCTGCCCAAGGACAATGCCACGGACTACATCAAGCGCGTCATCGGCCTGCCCGGCGACAAGATCCAGATGAAGGCCGGCCTGCTCTACATCAACGACGTGCCGGTCAAGCGCGAGAAGATCGCGCCGTTCGAGACCACCGGCCCCTACGGTGAGCAGGCCAAGGCCGAGCAGTACCTCGAGACCCTGCCGGGCGGCGTCACCCACAAGGTGATCGAGCGCGACGGCGACAACGGTTACTGGGACAACACCGAGCCCTACACCGTGCCGGAAGGGCGGTTCTTCATGATGGGCGACAACCGCGACAACTCCACCGATTCGCGCGATCTCGCCAATGTGGGCTTCGTGCCATTCGAGAACTTCGTCGGCCGGGCGGAGATGATCTTCTTCTCCATCGACGAGGGCACGCCGGCGTGGCAGATCTGGAACTGGCCGGCGAAGGTCCGCTGGGGCCGCCTGTTCACCACCATTCAGTAGGGCGATTGCGAACCGTGGACGAAGAGGCGCGTCCCTCCAGCCGGGCGCGGCGCGCGCCGCGTCCGAAGCCCGGCCTCGCCGTGCTCGAAGCCGCGATCGGCCATGCCTTTGCCGACCCGAACCTGCTGGTCCTGGCGCTGACCCACGTGAGCAAGGCGGGCGGCAATGGCCGTCTCGGCAGCTATCAGCGCCTCGAATTCCTCGGCGATCGTGTGCTGGGTCTCGCCATCGGCGATCTCCTCTACGCCGCGTTTCCGGGAGCCGACGAGGGTGACCTGTCGCGGCGCCTCGCCGGCCTCGTCCGGCGCGAGACCTGCGCCGCCGTGGCCACCGCGTGGGATGTCGGTCCGCACCTGTTGCTCGGCCCCGGCGAGGTCCAGAGCGGCGGGCGCCGCAACCAGACCATCCTGGCCGATGCCTGCGAGTCGATCCTCGGCGCCGTGTTCCTCGACGCCGGCTATGCCAAGGCCAAGGCCATCGTGGAGGCCGCCTTCACCCCGGGCGTCGACACGGCCGCCCCGCGGGGACGCGACGCCAAGTCGTCGCTCCAGGAGTGGGCGATGGGCCGCGGCCTGCCGATCCCCGCCTACGAGGTGGTGGAGCGCTCCGGCCCCGATCATGCCCCCCTGTTCCGCATAGCTGCCCGGGTCGAGGGCTTCGCGCCCGGCATCGGTTCCGGCCCGTCCAAGCGCCTTGCCGAGCAGGAGGCCGCCCGCCTCGTGCTGGAGCGCGAGGTGCTCGGTCAGACCCCCACCCCAACCATGGAGACGTCGGCGGACGTCCGCGAAGGAAATTCCCCCGATGTCTGATCCCGATTTCGAGACCGACCACGACGACGACGATCTGCCGCCCCTGGTGCCGATCCCTTCGGCGCCCATGCCGGAGAACACCACCGCCGGCTTCGTCGCTCTCATCGGCATCCCGAATGCCGGCAAGTCGACACTTTTGAACAGCCTCGTCGGCACCAAGGTGTCCATCGTCTCCCGCAAGGTGCAGACGACGCGCGCACTCGTGCGCGGCATCGTCATGGAGGGCACGGCGCAGATCATCCTCGTCGACACCCCCGGCATCTTCGCGCCGAAGCGCCGCCTCGACCGCGCCATGGTGCATTCCGCCTGGAGCGGCGCGTCGGACGCCGACGCCGTGTGCCTGCTCATCGATGCCCGCAAGGGCGTCTCCGACGAGGTCGAGGCGATCCTGGCCAAGCTCCCCGACGTGAAACGCCCCAAGGTCCTGATCCTCAACAAAATCGATCTCATCCCGCGCGACCGCCTGCTGGCGCTCTCCGCCTCGCTCAACGAGCGCATCGCCTTCACCCACACCTTCATGATCTCGGCGCTGAACGGCGACGGCATCGACGTGCTGAAGGCGACCCTGGCTTCAATGATGCCGAAGAGCCCGTGGCTCTACCCCGAGGATCAGGTCTCGGACGCCCCGATCCGCATGCTGGCCTCCGAGATCACCCGCGAAAAGCTCTACGACCGCCTGCACGAGGAACTGCCCTACCGCTCCACCGTCGAGACCGATCAGTGGCAGGTGCGGACCGACGGATCGGTGCGCATCGAGCAGACCATCTTCGTCGAGCGCGAGAGCCAGCGCTCCATCGTGCTCGGCAAGGGCGGCCAGACCATCAAGGCCATCGGCCAGGCGGCGCGGCGGGAGATCGCCGAGGCGGCCGAGCAGACGGTTCACCTGTTCCTGCACGTGAAGGTGCGCGAGAACTGGGCCGACGATCCGGCACGCTACCGCGAGATGGGCTTGGAATTCCCCCGCGGCTAGCAAGGTTTCACCCATGTGGTCGCCGGTTTCCCGTCGAGGATCGGCGACCTGTCAGGAAGCCGAACAGGGTGAAGCGTTGGCTTGCCGACGCGAACCTGCTTCGGCATCGACTATCACCGACCAGCCCAGGTCACCCGTCACGCTCTCAGCCGTCGAGGCGCGCACCATCCGCGCCGGATCGTATCATCATGTCCGTCACATCGTTCTCGCACGCCGTCTACGGCCTTCCGCCCGCTGAACTCATCGATGGGCCGGAGGGGGCCGCCGACGGCGCCGTTCAACTTTCGCCGCTGATCCCGGGGTCGCCACGGATCGAGGATGTCGATCTGGGCAGCCTCGAACGGATCGACGTGCTGGCGCCGGCCGGCACCATCGAGCGGCGCTACGTCCTGGCCCAGGCGTTGCGCGCGCTGCGTCCCGGCGGTCGCCTCACGGCCCTCGCCCCGAAGGACAGAGGCGGATCGCGCTTGGCCAAGGAACTCGCGGGCTTCGGAGCGCCGGCGACGGAGAGCGCCCGGCGCCACCACCGCATCTGCGTGGTCGATCGGCCGGAGGCCATCGGCGATCTGAAGGCGGCCCTCGATGAGGGTGGTCCGCGTCATATCGACAACCTCGCCCTGTGCTCGCAGGCCGGCATCTTCTCCTACGACCGCCTCGATCCGGGCTCGGCCCTGCTCCTGTCGCTGCTCCCCCCGCTCTCCGGCAGCGGTGCCGATTTCGGCTGCGGCCTCGGGGTCCTGGCGCGCTCCGTCCTGCATTCGCCCAAGGTCACGACCCTGACCCTCATCGACATCGACCGGCGTGCCGTGGAAATGGCGACGCGCAACGTCGGCGATCCGCGCGCCACGATCCGCTGGGCCGACATCCGCGCGGGCCATCTCGGCCTCAGCCGCCTCGACTTCGTGGTGATGAACCCGCCCTTCCACGACGGCGGTTCAGAGGATCAGGCCCTCGGCCAGGGCTTCATCGCCCGTGCGGCCGAGGCCCTGCGCCCGGGCGGTACCCTGTGGCTCACCGCCAACATGCACCTTCCCTACGAGAAGCCCCTCAAGGCCGCATTCAAGACCGTCGAGCTGAAAGCATCGTCTGGCGGCTACAAGATCTTCGAGGCCCGGAAATGAGCAAGGCGGGCAAGACCCCGACCCTGCGCCTCGACCGCCTGCTCGCGAACATGGGCTACGGCTCGCGCCGTGAGATCGGGCTCCTCACCGGGGCCGGCCTCGTCGTCCTCGACGGCGCCGCCTTGCGGGATTCGGACCAGCGCATCCCGGTCACACCCGATCTGGCGCAGCGCATGGTAGTGGACGGTGTCCCCCTCGATCCGCCGCCGGGCGTGACCCTGATGCTGCACAAGCCGCTCGGCGTCACCTGCTCGCACAAGGAGGCGGGGCCGCTGGTCTACGGTCTGCTGCCCGACCGCTGGCGCCGGCGCGACCCGGCCCTGTCCACCGTCGGCCGCCTCGACAAGGAGACGTCCGGCCTCCTGCTGCTGACCGACGACGGCGCCCTGCTGCATCGGATCATCGCGCCGAAATCCAACGTCGCCAAGCGATACCAGGTGACTCTGGACCGCCCGCTCAAGAGCAACGAAGCCGCGATTTTCGCCTCCGGCACCCTGATGCTGGAGGGCGAGGACAAGCCGCTCCTGCCGGTGGAGACGGAGGTTCACGACGAGACCCGCGCCGCCGTCACCCTGCACGAGGGTCGCTACCATCAGGTCCGGCGCATGTTCGCCGCCGTCGGTAATCACGTCGTCGGCCTCCACCGCGACCGAATCGGCGGGCTCGACTTGCCGGCCGATCTCGAGGCCGGCGCGTACCGGGTGATGGACGAGGCCGCGATCGCCGCCGTTTTCGGCGGCGCACAGGCCTGACGGGCTCCGCCCGCCCCAAAACCTTGCCATCGCAAAAACCGTCTGGTAAGGCCCCGCCCATTCCACACGCGGAGTTGGCCTCATGCCTGAATGAGGCGTTTCCGGTGACCGGTGCCCCACGGGACCCTGGTCGCTTCCTCCGCGGCGGCATAACCGGAGAGACAAAAGATCATGGCCGTTGATTTCAGCATGCGTCAGCTTCTCGAGGCCGGCGCCCACTTTGGGCACCAGGCCCACCGCTGGAACCCGAAGATGCAGTCCTACATCTTCGGGACGCGCAACAACATCCACATCATCGACCTGGCCCAGACCGTGCCGGCGCTTCACCAGGCCCTGCAGGCCGTGAGCGACACCGTGGCCAAGGGTGGCCGCGTGCTGTTCGTCGGCACCAAGCGCCAGGCCGCCGACACCATCGCCGAGGCCGCCAAGCGTTCGGCCCAGTACTACGTCAACTCCCGCTGGCTCGGCGGCATGCTGACCAACTGGAAGACCATATCGGGCTCGATCTCGCGCCTGCGCAAGGTCGACGAGATCCTCGATGGCGGGGCCCAGGGCCTCACCAAGAAGGAGCGTCTCATGCTCGCCCGCGAGAAGGACAAGCTCGAGAAGGCCCTCGGCGGCATCAAGGACATGGGCGGCGTGCCCGACCTGCTGTTCGTGATCGACACCAACAAGGAGCAGCTCGCGATCAAGGAGGCCCAGCGCCTCGGGATCCCGGTGGCCGCCATCGTCGACACCAACTGCAACCCGGACGGCATCACCTACGTGGTTCCGGCCAACGATGACGCCGGCCGCGCCATCGCTCTGTACTGCGACCTCATCGCCCGCGCTGCCATCGATGGCATCTCGCGCGGTCAGGGCTCGAGCGGCATCGATCTCGGTGCCTCCGAGGAGCCGACCGCCGAGGAGCTGCCCGCCAACGACGAGGGTGCGGCATCCATCGAGTCCGGCTCGGTCACCCAGGCCGATGTGGCCGCCCTCGTGGAGTCCACCGAGCACTTCGAACTGCTCTCGGCCCCGCGCGGCGCCCCCGACGACCTGTCGAAGCTCCACGGTGCCGGTCCCCAGATCGTTCAGAAGCTCAACGAAGCCGGCGTCTACCATTATTGGCAGATCGCCGCGATGAGCGAAGCGGACGTCGCCAAGGTCGATGCCGATCTCAAGCTCAATGGCCGCATCGGCCGTGACGGCTGGGTCGAGCAGGCCCGTGGCTTCGCCGAGGCCGCCGCCGCCGCCTGAGACCGCCACGGCGGCCTCGAGCCAGGGCCGCCACCGACGGATCGACACCATCATCCTGAAGCCCGGTGCTTTTTCCAGAGCGCCGGGCTCCTTCACTTCAAGAATCCCCCACTTCAAGAGTCCCGGAAAGGACAGGCCATGGCCAACATCACCGCCGCACTGGTGAAAGAGCTCCGCGAAAAGACCGGCGCGGGCATGATGGACTGCAAGGGCGCACTGAACGAGACGGACGGCGACATCGAAGCCGCCGTCGACTGGCTGCGCAAGAAGGGCCTCGCCAAGGCCGCCAAGAAGGCCGGCCGCGTCGCCGCCGAGGGCCTCGTCGCCGTCGAGTCCGCCGGGCACCACGCCGCCCTCGTCGAGGTGAACTCCGAGACGGACTTCGTCGCCCGCAACGACAGCTTCCAGGGCTTTGCTCGCGAGGCCGCCAAGCTCGCCCTGGATACCGACGGCACCCTCGAAGGCCTCGAGTCCGCCAAGTTCCCCGGCGCCGAGACCACCGTCAAGGAGAGCCTCGCGAACCTCATCGCCACCATCGGCGAGAACATGACCCTGCGCCGCGTCGCCAAGCTCGACGTGACCAAGGGCGTCATCGCCTCCTACGTCCACGGCCAGGTGGTCGACGGCCTCGGCAAGATCGGCGTCCTCGTCGCCCTCGAGTCCGAGGGTGACGTCGAGGTGCTCTCCACCCTCGGTCGCCAGATCGCCATGCACGTCGCCGCCACCAACCCGGTGGCCCTCGATGCCGCCGGCGTCGACCAGCCGACCCTCGACCGCGAGATCAACATCCTGCGCGAGAAGAACGCCGGAAAGCCCGAAAATGTGCTCGCCAAGATCGTCGAGAGCGGCCTGAAGAGCTACTACAAGGAGGTCACCCTCCTCGAGCAGCCCTTCGTGCACGACGGCTCGAAGACCATCACGCAGGTCCTCAAGGAAGCCGAGGGCAAGGCCGGCGCACCGGTCAAGCTCACCGCCTTCGTTCGCTACGCCCTCGGTGAGGGCATCGAGAAGGAAGAGGCTCCGGATTTCGCCGCCGAGGTCGCGGCCGCCGCTCGCGGCTGATCACGGACCGACGGTCTGACGAAAATGTGAGGGGGGCGGTGGCAGTGATGCCGCCGCCCCTCGACGTTTCGGTCCCGCCTGCGCTAGACACCCCTCCGCTTCCGATTGGCTCGCCGCCCCGATTTCGGGACGGCTTTGAGGGGACTGGCTCGATGCCGGAGACCACACCGTTTCGCCGCGTCCTCGTGAAGCTGTCCGGGGAGGCGCTCGCTGCGCCGGACGGTTACTGGCTGCACCCCCCGACGCTCGCCGGTATCGCCGACGACATCGCCCGTACGCGGGAGGCTGGAATCCAACTCGCCCTGGTGGTCGGCGGCGGCAACATGATCCGCGGTGCGCGCATCTCGGCCGCGGGCTGGATCGACCGGGCCACCGGGGATTCGCTCGGCATGATGGCGACGGTGATGAACTCGCTGGCCCTCGAGACCGCCCTGAACGCCGCCGGCGTACCCGCCCGCACCATGTCGGCCGTGTCGATGCCGACGATCTGCGAGACCTTCGCGCGGCAGCCCGCCCTGCACCACCTCGACAAGGGGCAGGTCATCGTGCTCGCGGGCGGCACCGGCAACCCGTTCTTCACCACCGACACGGCCGCCGTCCTGCGCGCCGCCGAGCTGCGCTGCGATGCCGTGCTCAAGGCGACGCAGGTGGACGGGGTCTACTCGGCCGATCCGAAGATCGACCCGTCCGCCACCCGCTACGATCGCCTCACCCACGACGAGGCTATCGGCCGCGACCTGAAGGTGATGGACACCGCCGCTTTCGCCCTCGCCCGCGAGAGCCGTCTCTCCATCGTGGTCGGGTCCGTCCATGCGCCGAGCTCGATCCGGGCCATCCTCACGGGGGAGGCACCGGCCACCCACGTGGTTCCTTGATCCACGCTCCCGCGATCCTCGGATGCGAAACGCCGAAGGGCCGCGAACACATTTGCGGGCCACAGGGTTTTGGTTCATTGAAGCCGCAGAACGGGCCCCGGCGGCCCGGCTTCCCTCCCTCTCTGTTCGCGTCGGGACACTGAACGCATGGCTGCTATCCCCGAATTCGATCTGAACGACATCAAGCGCCGCATGCAGGGGGCCGTCACCTCCCTCAAGGGCGACCTCGGTTCCCTGCGAACGGGCCGCGCGACCCCGAGCATCCTCGATCCGATCCAGGTCGATGCCTACGGGGCGATGATGCCAATGGCGCAGGTCGCCACCGTGAGCGTGCCGGAGCCCCGCCTGCTGAGCATTTCGGTCTGGGACCGGGGCATGGTCAGCGCCGTCGAGAAGGCGATCCGTGAATCCGACCTCGGCATGAACCCCCAGACGGAAGGCCAGACCATCCGCCTGCGCGTGCCGGAGATGAACGAGCAGCGCCGCAAGGAAATGGTCAAGGTCGCACACAAGTATACGGAAGAGGCTCGTGTCGCCGTCCGCCACGTACGTCGCGACGGGCTCGACCATCTGAAGAAGCTGGAGAAGGACGGCGCCATCAGCGAAGACGACGAGAAGCGTCAGGCCGGTGAAGTCCAGAAGGTCACCGATCAGCACATCGCCGAGATCGACGGCGTGCTGGCGTCCAAGGAAAAGGAAATCATGCAGGTCTAGCGCATCTGCCCGAGAGGTGGACACCGGCTTTCGCAACAGCCGATGCGTGACCGAGGATCGGGAGCATCGTCTTGGAGCGGGTATCCGAGACGATGCTCCCCTGCGCTCTGCGACGACTTGGATGTTGAGTTCGTCGTAAGGACGCAGGACGAGGGAAGGTTCTGGGACCGCGATTCGATTTGATCGATCACGGTTCCGGCGTTCGGCGGATTGCCGTCCGAACGGGACGAAGCACGGGGGAGGGGCGCGTTGGGTCGAACTGAGGGCGCGCGTCACATCGAAGCCGGGATGGTGGGAGGGCAGGGCGCGTCGGCGTTCGAAGTCCGCTCGCCGGCCGTGTCCGGTGCGGCGCCGGTGCTGCCCGCCGGCCTCGCGCTGCCAGCGCCCGCGCACGTCGCCATCATCATGGACGGCAACGGACGCTGGGCGGCACGGCGGGGTTTGCCCCGCGTCGAGGGCCATCGCCGCGGCGTCGAGGCCGTGCGTCGGGCCGTGCGGTCCTCCATCGACCTCGGCGTACGCTACCTGACCATCTACACGTTCTCGTCCGAGAACTGGCGCCGTCCGCCGGCGGAGGTCGCCGACCTCATGGGCTTGCTCAAGTTGTTCGTCCGCCGCGATCTGGCCGAGCTTCATCGCAACGGCGTGCGCGTGCGGATCATCGGCGACCGCGAGGGCCTGAGCGCCGATATCGTCGCCCTTCTGGACGAGGCCGAGGCGATGACCCGGGCCAATCCCGGCCTGACCCTGGTGGTCGCGTTCAACTACGGTGGTCGCCAGGAGATCGTCCGCGCCGTGCGCACCCTCGCCCGGGCCTGCGCCGAGGGCCGTACGAGCCCCGACGACATCGACATCGACGCCATCACGGCGGCCCTCGACACCACCGGCATTCCCGATCCCGATCTGGTGATCCGCACCTCGGGCGAACTGCGCCTGTCGAACTTCCTCACGTGGCAGACGGCCTACGCCGAGTACGTGACCACGCCCGCCCTGTGGCCGGACTTCGACCACGACGCCTTCGTGGCGGCCATCGGCGAGTACCATCGCCGCGACCGGCGCTTCGGCGGTCTCAGCGACAAGACCGGCTGATGGGAAGCCCGAGCGAGGCGGCCCCGGGTGTGCGGCGCAATCCCCTGAGCGGGCGCGAGTTCCAGCTTCGCCTCGTGTCTGGGGTGGTGCTGGCGATCCTCGTGGTCTCAGCCCTGATCCTCGGTGGCGGACCGTTCGCCTTCATCTGGCTGGCCGCCGCCCTCGTCGGCGCCGCGGAGTGGATCGGCATGAGCCGCACCGGCCCGCGCCGGCTGCTCCTGACGATCATCGGCGTGACCCTCGCGGGCCTCTCCCTGTGCCTCCGGGAGGGAGCCACCCCCCTCGTATTCCTCGCCGTCGCCGCGACGGGGACCCTCGGTCTGCTCGTCCTGGCCCAGGACGGTCCGGCGCGGGGCCGCGCGGTGGCGGGCCTTGCCGGCGGCGCCGTGGTCGCGCTCGTTCCGCCGGGTCTGCGCGACGATCCCGGCATCGGCATCCTCGGGCCCGCCTGGATGTTCGCGGTGGTGTGGTCCACCGATGTCGTCGCCTACATCACAGGCCGCACGTTCGGCGGCCCGAAGCTGATGCCGAGTGTCAGCCCGAAGAAGACGTGGTCGGGCGCGCTCGGTGGTCTCGCCGCCGGGACCGCCGCGGGCATCGGCCTCGTCGCCCTGGCGCGGGGCTACGGCTGGAGCCCGCTCGCGGCGACCTCACTTGCCATCGTGGGCGCTGTCAGCGCCGCCGCCTCGATCTTCAGTCAGGCCGGCGATCTGGCCGAATCCGCCCTGAAGCGGCACTGGGGCGTCAAGGATTCCGGCCGCTCCATCCCCGGCCACGGCGGGGTCATGGACCGTCTCGACGGTTTCGCCGCCGTGGCCTTGCTGGGCGGATTGTATCTCCTCGCGCATCGCATGGGCGCGGTCTGAAGGATTGTCTCCGTTGAGTCTCACCGTTTCCATCCTGGGTGCCACCGGTTCCATCGGCCGCTCCACCACGGACCTTCTCGGCCAGCATCCCGAGCGCTTCCGCGTCGGCGCCCTGGTGGGCGGCCGTGACGCCGTCGCGATCGCGAAGCTCGCGCGCGAAATCGGTGCCGACTTCGTGGCGCTGGCCGACGAATCACAGGGGGCGGCCCTGCGCGATCTCCTCTCCGGCACCGGTATCCCCAACGGCGCCGGCGAAGGCGCGGTGCTGGAGGCCGTGGCACGCGATGCCGACATCGTCGTGGCCGCCGTGAGCGGAGCCGCCGGTCTTCGCCCGACCCACGCCGCGCTCCGCCTGGGTCGCACGGTGGCGCTCGCCAACAAGGAGAGCCTCGTCTGCGCCGGCGACGCCTTCATGCGGGACGCCGTTCGCTACGGAGCCACCCTCCTGCCGGTGGATTCCGAGCACAACGCCCTCGCCCAGGCGCTCGGTGACGGCAAGGTCGCGGATATCGCCACCATGACCATCACGGCCTCCGGCGGGCCGTTCCGCACCTGGACCGCCGAACGCATCGCCGCCGCCTCGCCCGCGGAGGCCGCCGCCCATCCGACCTGGTCCATGGGCATGAAGATCAACATCGATTCGGCGTCCCTGATGAACAAGGGCCTCGAACTCATCGAGGCGCATCACCTCTTCGCCATCGAGGCGGCGCGCCTCGACGTGATCGTCCACCCACAATCCATCGTGCATGGCCTCATCACCTGGCGCGACGGCGCCGTCACGGCGGGGCTCGCCATGCCCGACATGCGGGTGCCCATCGCCCATTGCCTGGGGCTCGGCGAGCGGCTGACCATCGCGCGGGGCCGTTCCCTCGACCTCGCGGCGGTGGGGAGTCTCACCTTCGAGGCCGCCGACGAGATACGGTTCCCGTGCCTTCGGATCGCCAGGGCCGCCCTGCGCGACGGCGGTGCGGCCCCGACGGTGATGAACGCCGCCAATGAGATCGCGGTGGCGGCCTTCATCAGTGGCGCCATCGGTTTCTACGGGATCGCCGATCTGGTCGAGCGCGCTTGTACCCATTTCGCAGGGCTCTACCGGCAGGCACCGTCGGATGTCGACGAAGCCCTGGCCATCGACGCCGAGGTGCGGGCCTGGAGCAGCGAAGCCCTGGCGGCTTGATCCCGCCCGGAGCGCGTCGCGGCGAGCTTCGGGTCAAGCCCTCCCTCTTTACCCAAATCGCAGGAAAACCGGCTTTCCGGCTGGTCTTTGCCCCAGTGCGACGCCAGAACCACGCTGGCGCATTTGCGTTCGCCGGCCCCGGCCCCGATCTGCTACAGGCGGATTGGATTGCCGGCAGGACGCTTCGAGGATCGACGATGGACTTTCTGAACGCGATGGGCGGGACAGCCGCCGGATTCTTCGGCAACGTGATCCCGTTCCTGATCGTGCTCAGCGTCGTCGTGTTCGTTCACGAGATGGGGCACTTCCTCGTCGGACGCTGGTGCGGCGTCGGCGTCCACGCCTTTTCCCTCGGGTTCGGCCCCGAACTCTTCGGCTTCAACGACCGTCACGGCACACGCTGGAAGCTTTCGGCCGTGCCGCTCGGGGGCTACGTCAAGTTCCACGGCGACGCGAACGGTGCCAGCGTGCCGGACCCCGATGCGGTGGCGCGGATGAGCCCCCAGGAGCGCGCCACCAGCTTTCCGACGCAGCCCCTGGCCAAGCGCGCCGCCATCGTCGCCGCCGGTCCCATCGCCAACTTCCTCCTCGCCATCGTGCTGTTCTCCGGAGCGATCTACTTCGGCGGACGCTACGAGACACCGGCCCGCGTCGAGGCGGTGATGGCAGGGAGCGCGGCCGAGCGCGCCGGCTTCCAGCCCGGCGACATCATCCGGGCCATCGGCGGCACCACCGTCAACAGCTTTACCGACATGCAGCGTTCGGTCACCACCAGCGCCGGTTCCAGCCTCGCCATCACCGTCGAGCGCAACGGCGAGCGGCAGGTGCTCACCGCCGTGCCGGACGGCGTCGAGGAACGTACCCCGTTCGGGCGGCACCGTTTCGGTCGCCTCGGCATCCAGGGGCCGAAGGGCAGCGAGGCCAAGCTCGTCCATTACGGCCCGCTCCAGTCCGTGGGTCAGGGCGTCTACGAGACCTACTTCGTGGTCGACCGGACCATCGATTACATCGGCAAGCTCGTGACCGGGCGTGAATCGGCCGATCAGCTCTCCGGGCCCATCGGCATCGCCCGGGTCTCGGGCGAGGTCGCCAAGGTCAGCGGTGCGGGCGGACTCATCGGCCTCATCGCCCTTCTGTCGGTGTCCATCGGCCTTCTCAACCTGTTTCCGGTGCCCCTGCTCGATGGCGGACACCTTCTGTTTTACGCCTTCGAGGCCGTGCGCGGGCGGCCACTGAGCGAGCGTACGCAGGAAATCGGCTTCCGGATCGGTTTGGCCCTGGTGCTGTTCCTGATGCTGTTCGCCGCTTGGAACGACGTCCTCAATCTCGGTGCCTCCTGGGGGTCGCGCGGCACCTGATCGACGTTCCCAGGCAATCCTCAAACTCGATCAAATCACTGGCCGCGCTGGCGCATCCGCCGCGCGGCCAAGTCGCGTTGTGGCTTCGTTCACCATGTTCGGCGATGGCGTTTCGGTGTTAAGTGACCGGAAGGCCACGTGTCCCCAAAATCCCCTGTGAGCGGGTGACCCCAACGTTTGCTTCGACCGGGAAACCCGCTAGAAGCTGAGCTTGGGACCAGACGACGGGACGACCGGGCAAACCGGCGCCTGTCCGCGGGTGCGAACCCGTACTGATAATAAAAGAGACGGGCGATTACATGATGTCGATGACGGGAAAGCGCCGACGTAAGTCGGCGGAGCGGACCATCGTCCTAGTCGCCACCACGGCCGCAGGGCTGGTTCTCGGCGGCGTGGCGCAGGCCGAGCAGATCGTCGTCCAGGGTAACAAGCGCGTCGATTCCGACACGATCCGGTCCTACGTGACCGGCACCGCCTCCGGTTCGCCCGAGGAAGCCCGCCGCAACCTCCTGGCGAGCGGCATGTTCTCCGACGTTAAGGTGTCGCGCAGCGGCGGCAGCACCGTGGTGAGCGTGCGCGAGAACAACATCATCAACCGGGTGGTGTTCGAGGGAAACAAGAAGGTCGAGAAGGCCACCCTCGAGGGTGAGATCGAAGCCAAGGCGCGTGGTCCCTACAATCAGGGCATCGTCACCGCCGACATGCAGCGCATCCGCGAGATCTACCGTCGCTCGGGCCGCGGCAGCGCCAAGGTCAGCTTCCGCACCGTCGATCTGCCCAACGGCCGCCTGGACGTGATCTATGTCATCGAGGAAGGCGACAAGACCGGCATCAAGGCGATCAACATATCGGGCAACAAGGAATACTCCGAGTCGAAGATCAAGGAGCTGATGTCCTCCTCGGAGATGAACTTCCTGTCGTTCATCAAGACCTCCGATGTCTATGATCCCGACCGGATCACCAACGATCTCGACCTCGTGCGGCGCTTCTACCTCAAGAACGGCTACGCCGATTTCCGCGTCGTCAAGGCCGATGCCCGCTACGTCGAGGCCGAGACCGATGCCGGTTGGGTGATCGACGTGGTGGTCGAGGAAGGCCAGCAGTACAAGGTCGGTGCCGTCGCCATCGATTCGCGCCTTCCCGGCCTCGACACGCAGGGTCTCGATGGCGAAGTTCGCGCCCAGGTCGGCGATGTCTACAACGCCGAGGATGTCGAGCGCACCCTCAGTGGCGTGACGAACCAGGTTGCCCGCCAGGGCTTCCCCTTCGCCCAGGTGCGTCCCACCGGGCAGCGCGATCCGGCCACCGGTACCGTGGCCCTCGGCTTCGTTGTCGAGGACGGTCCGCGCGTATACGTCGAGCGCATCAACATCCGCGGCAACACCCGCACCCGCGACTACGTCATCCGTCGCGAGCTCGATATCACCGAGGGTGATGCCTACAACCGCGTCCTCACGGACCGGGCGGAGCGTCGCCTGAACGGTCTCGGCTTCTTCAAGAAGGTCCGGTTCTCGAACGAGCCGGGCTCGGCCGCCGATCGCGTGGTCATCAACATCGACGTCGAGGATCAGCCCACGGGTTCGTTCTCGGTCGCCGGTGGCTACTCGACCCAGGACGGCATCATCGGTGAAGTCTCGGTCTCCGAGTCGAACTTCCTCGGCCGCGGCCAGTACGTCCGCGTCGCCGGCACCGCCGGCCAGTACGCCCGCGGCGTCGACTTCTCGTTCACCGAGCCGTACTTCCTCGGCTACCGCCTCGCCGCCGGCTTCGACGCGTTCTACAAGTACAGCGACCAGACCCGCTACTCGCGCTACGAGACCACCGTGTACGGTGGCCAGCTCCGCGTCGGCCTGCCGATCACCGAAGAGTTCGGTATCACCCTGCGTTACTCGCTCTACAACACCGAGCTGCGCGTCCCGAACACCATCCGCCGGCCGTACAACGACTGCTCGAACCCGATCCCGGGCTACACGGCGGTCTATCCGAACAACACGTTCACGGCCAATGGCCAGAACGTGTCGGGCCTCGCGGCCTACCCGAACTGTGCCTTCGACGGTGAAGCCTCCATCGCCCTCAAGGGCTCGCAGGGCAACACTCTCACGTCGCTGGCCGGCCTCACTCTGGCCTACTCGACCCTCGACAACATCGGCCTGCCGCGCAACGGCCTCTACGCCGAACTCAAGCCTGACCTCGCGGGCCTCGGTGGTGACTCGAAGTTCTTCCGCGTGACCGGCGACGCCCGGTACTACAAGGAGTTCTACGAGGACGTGGTCGGCTTCGTCCGGCTTCAGGGCGGTCACATCTCGGCGCTCAACGACGAGCCCCTGCGCATCACGGACCAATTCTTCCTCGGCCCGTCGCTGGTTCGTGGTTTCGCGCCCAACGGCATCGGTCCGCGCGACGTCGGCATCGCCGACAGCCGGTCCAACGCCATCGGCGGCAGCACCTATGTGGGCGGCACCGTCGAGGTCCAGTTCCCGATCTGGGGTATTCCGAAGGATCTTGGCCTGAAGGGCGCAGTCTTCGCCGATGCCGGTACCCTGTTCGGCTACAACGGCCGCACGCAGTTCAACGTCAATGGCGACGCCTTCATCAACGGCATCGCACCCGGCGGCGTCTGTAACTTCAATTCGGCCACCATCGGTGTCGAACCGGAGTGCGTGAACGTTCACGACAAGGCGGTCATCCGGTCGTCCATCGGTGCCTCGATCCTGTGGAACTCTCCGCTCGGACCGATCCGCTTCGATTATGCCTACGCCCTCACCAAGGACGAAGGTGTGAAGGTCCCGGGCACCAACTTCCGCATCGGCAAGGATCAGCTTCAGGCGTTCCGGTTCTCCGGCGGCTCGCGCTTCTAACGACAAAGGCGTCGCCCTTTTCCAAGGGCGGCGCGTTTCCGGTCATGGCAGATCCGATCTTCATCACGCCCGACACCACCCTCAGCCTCGGCGCCATCGCCGAGGCCGCCGGCGTTTCTCTCCCCCCCGCGGCGGACGCGCAGGCAATCTTCAACGGTGCCGCGCCCCTTGAGAGCGCCGGCCCGAGCGATATCGCCTACATGGACAATGCCCGCTACGGTGACGCCCTGGCTCAGACGCGGGCCGGAGTGTGCCTCGTCTCGCCGCGTTTCGCCGCCCGTGTGCCGACCGGCACCATTGCACTGATCACCCGTGATCCTTACCGCTCCTATGCGGGCCTCCTGGCCCGGCTCTACCCGGAGGCGATGCGTCCAGCCTCCGTCTTCGGTTCAAAAGGGGTCGCACCCGGTGCCCATGTCCACCCGGAGGCCCGCCTCGAAACGGGTGTCCGTATCGATCCCGGTGCAGTGATCGGTCCGGGCGCCGAGGTCGGCTCAGGAACGGTGATCGGTCCGTGCGCGGTGATCGGCCCGAACGTCCGGGTCGGGCGGGATTGCGCCATCGGCGCGGGTTCGACGCTCACCCATGCCCTGCTCGGCAATCGCGTCATCGTCCACCCCGGCGCCCGCATCGGCCAGGACGGGTTCGGCTTCGCCATGGGGCCGGGCGGCCACCTCAAGGTGCCCCAGATCGGTCGGGTCATCGTTCAGGACGATGTCGAGATCGGTGCCAACACCACCATCGACCGGGGTGCCAGCCGCGATACGGTGATCGGGGAGGGGACCAAGATCGACAACCTCGTCCAGATCGCCCACAACGTGGTCATCGGACGACATTGCGTCATCGTTTCGGGTGTCGGCATTTCCGGTTCGACCACCCTGGAGGATTACGTGGTGCTCGGCGGGCAGGTCGGCGTCGTCGGCCACCTGCGCATCGGCATGGGTGCACAGATCGCCGGGTCGTCCAACGTCAACCGCGACGTACCGCCCGGCTCTCGCTGGGGCGGCACGCCGGCCAAGCCGGTTCGCGCGTGGTTCCGCGAACTCACCACCCTCGCACGCCTCGCGGAACGCTCCGGCGGCGACGAGCCGAAGGAGCCGAAGGCCTGACGCTCATGCCATTTCCCGCAGGCGGAGATAGCCGGCCTCAAAGCCCGCTAACGCTCGGAGCGAAGGCCGGTCGTGGATCGTCAGCGCGCGCCCCGTCAGGGTGATCAGTCCCTGACGGCGCAACTCCTGCAGCGTGCGGTTGACATGGACGCTCGACAGGCCTGCGGTATCGGCAAGATCGTATTGCGTGATCGGCATGTCGCACCGATCGTTCTCCACCAATCCCACGGCCCGAAGGCGAAGCTCGAGTTCGCAGAACAGGTGCGCGATCCGCTCGAGAGCCGGGCGGGCTCCGATGTTGACGAGCCACTCGCGCAGAGTCGCCTCCTCCACCTTCTCGGCAGCGCGCAAGGCCCCTGCGATGCTTGGGTGATCCTGCACCACCGCCTCGATCGTCGACGACTCGGCGCGCACGATGCGAGCCGAGGTCAACGTCGTCACGCCGTGGTCCATCCGGTTCGACGCGCCCGCATCGAGATCGTAGCTGTCCCCGGGGACGAGATAGGCCGTGATCTGGCGGCGCCCCCCCGTCAGCAGACTGTAGCGGCAGGCGAACCCTTCCATCAGGATCAGGCGTCCGCCCTTCGTTTCGTGCCGGGCGGTCAGGTCGGACCGTGCGGAGAAAGTTTCCGACGAAGCGGTCAGCCGCTCGACGGCTTCCCCATCCTGGCTCCCGAGTGCGACGTGACTCTCGAGTTTGCGCCTGAAACGGTTCACGCCTTGGCGGATGCCGACGCGAAGCGATCCGCCGTTCTCACCGGTTTGGGCTGTCGAGAAGCCGGTCGACTGCAGTGCCGAGCCGAAACTCACGTCGGTCGTTTGATGACCCCAGGTGGCTTCCGGCTGTTGCGAGGCGACGGGGCGGCCGGTGCGATCACGTGAACGCCGAACCGGAACAGCGGACGGGTGGTTGACGGACATGAGACCCATATCTTGATGGCGCACGGTCCAGAGATGCCTTCCGCCATCCTATGGTACGATTTCGCACTGAAGCTTTGGCTGGTCAACGTGCGTGAGCTGGGTTCACGGCGGAACACGCGCGACCGGTTGTCCGACAGGGACGCGTGACTTCCCCCGCCCGGGGGTTGCATCCGGCGAAGTTTCTGCCGAAAGACTTCACCTCAACCACAAAGACTTCGCCTTTTTTCGAATGGCGGATACGAGAACGAGCGGGGCGAAGCGCCGGAAGCGCCGCCGCGTGTCAGGGAGATGATCCGATCGATGAACGAGATGCCGCGCGAGCTCGGCTCGGCCGATATCCAGAAGGTTCTGGAACTCCTGCCGCACCGCTATCCCTTCCTCATGATCGACCGGATCGTCGAGATCGACGGTGACCGCTCCTGTGTCGGCATCAAGAACGTCACGATCAACGAGCCGCAATTCACCGGGCACTTCCCCGGTCTGCCGGTATTCCCCGGCGTGCTCCTCATCGAGGGAATGGCTCAGACTGCCGGCGCCATCTGCTGCCAGCACATCATGACCGACGATCTGCGCGCCAAGCAGGTGTTCTTCATGACCATCGACAAGTGCAAGTTCCGCAAGCCCGTCGTGCCCGGAGACACCGTGCGCTACCACATGACCAAGCTGAATCAGCGCCGCACCATGTGGTGGTTCCGGGGTGAAGCCCGTGTCGGTGATACCCTGGTGGCGCAGGCCGAGATCGGCGCCATGCTGGTGACGGAATGACCGCTGTGGTGGGCATCCACCCGAGTGCCGTGATCGAGGACGGCGCGATCCTCGGGGCCGATGTCCGCATCGGCCCGTTCTGCCATGTCGGCCCGGAGGTCAGGCTCGGCGATGGCTGCGAGCTCGTCAGCCACGTGGTCGTGGCCGGCTCCACCACCATCGGATCGCGCACCCGCCTCTATCCCTTCGCCTCCATCGGCCATCCACCACAGGACCTGAAATTCCGCGGGGAGGCGTCGACGCTCACCATCGGCGCCGATTGCCTTATCCGCGAAGGCGTCACCATGAACCCCGGCACCGCCGGCGGCGGCCTGGAAACCACGGTCGGCGACACCTGTACCTTCCTGGCCAACTCCCATGTCGGGCACGATTGCCGGGTCGGCAACGGGGTCGTGTTCTCCAACAACGTCATGCTCGCCGGCCATTGCACGGTGGGCGATTTCGCCATCCTTGGCGGCGGCGCGGCGGTGATCCAGTTCGCCCGCGTCGGGGCGCACGCCTTCGTCGGCGGTATGTCGGCCCTCGAGAACGACTGCATTCCCTTCGGCATGGCACTGGGCAACCGAGCCTATCTGTCGGGTCTCAACATCATCGGGCTGCAGCGCCGGGGCTTCGCCCGCGAGGATATCCATGCGTTGCGCCGCGCCTATCGCCTCTTGTTCGCCCCCGAGGGAACGCTGATGGAGCGAGTGGAGGACGTGGCGGCGGAGTTCGATACCCATCGGGGCGTCGCCGAGATCGTGGCGTTCATCCGAGCCGGCGGCAAGCGTTCGATCTGCACCCCGCGCGAGACGCCGGGCGCGCCTTGAGAGCCCTGCCGGCTCCCCTCGTCCTTGTCGCCGGAGCAGGACGTCTGCCCGAGCTCGTGGCCGAATCCCTGGACCGGGCCGGGCGTCCGTTCCGCATCCTCGCGATCCGGGGCTTCGCAGAGCGTGGCATGCGGGCTCGGGCGGAGGCCACCGTCGATCTCCTCGACATCGCCGGGGTGCTGGCCATCCTCAAGGCCTGGGGGCCGGTGAGCGTGGTGCCGGCCGGCGGCGTCTCGCGGCCGAACCCGGCCGCCATCCTCAACGCCGCCGCGGCCTTGCGCAATCGGGACGCCCTCAAGGCCATCGCCGGCGGCGGCGACGACCGGCTCTTGCGCGGGGCCCTGGCGCTGCTGGAAGAGAACGGCCACGGCGTCGTCGGCGTCCATGAGGTGGCCCCCGATCTCCTAAGCCCCGAGGGCGTCATGGGACGGCACGTGCCCGATGCCGCCGCCCGTGAATCCATCGACACGGGGCGCGCCCTCCTGGGCGCCCTGGCGCCCTACGACGTCGGGCAGGCCGCCGTGGTGGTGGCCCAGCGCGCGGTCGCCGTCGAGGGTCCCGAGGGCACCGACCGGATGCTCGCCCGCGCCCGAGCGCTCGGCCGCAAGCCGTTCGGTCTGGGAGCGAGCCAGCCCGGCACCGTTCTCGTCAAGGTGGCAAAGGTCGGGCAGGACCTGCGCGTCGATCTGCCGGCCATCGGCCCACGTACCATCGCGGCGGCGGCGGCGGCGGGCTGCGCCGGCCTCGCGATCCAGGCCGGGTTCACCCTCATCATCGATCGGCCCGCGACCATCGCAGCCGCCGATCGCGCAGGCCTGTTCCTCGTCGGTCTGGGGATCGACGCATGAGCGACAAGACCGCGCCAAGGAAGATTTGGCTCGTCGCGGGCGAGGATTCGGGCGACCAGCTCGGCGCCAAGCTCATGCGCGGCTTGCGCGACCTGTCGGACCGACCGATCCGGTTCGGCGGCGTCGGCGGCGAGGCGATGACGGAGCAAGGCTTCACTTCGCTGTTTCCCATCGATGACGTGGCGGTGATGGGCTACCTGCCCGTGGCCGCACGGCTGCGAACCCTGCTGCGCCGCATCCGCCAGACCGTGCGCGACGTAATGGACGCCCGCCCCGATATCCTCGTCATCATCGACAGTCCGGGCTTCACCCATGCGGTCGCGTCACGCGTGCGCAAGCGGATGCCGGACCTGCCCATCGTCGATTACGTGTCGCCCAGCGTATGGGCGTGGCGGCCCTGGCGCGCGGCGAAGATGCGGCCGTTCATCGATCACGTCCTTGCCCTGCTGCCGTTCGAGCCGGAAGCCCATCGCCGCCTCGGTGGTCCGGCCTGTACGTATGTCGGTCACCCCCTGATCGAGCGTCTGGAGGAGCTACGGCCCGACGCCCGGGAGGCGCAGGCGCGTGCGGCGACGCCGCCGACCCTGGTGATCCTGCCGGGGTCACGCCGCTCCGAGATCGAGCGGCTGATGCCTGTGTTCGGCGCGACCCTGGGGCAGCTCAGGAAGCGCTTCGGTGAGATTGAGGCGGTACTGCCTGCCGTGACCCGCCACCGCGCACTCATCGAACGCCTGGCGCGAGCGTGGGACGCCCCGGTGCGCCTCGTGCACGGCGAGGCCGCCAAGCATGAGGCCTTCAGGCGTGCCCGCGCGGCGCTCGCGGCCTCCGGCACCGTGACCCTCGAACTCGCGTTGGCCGGCGTGCCGATGGTGGTCGCCTACAAGGTCTCGCGTATCGAGGAGGCCGTGGCCCGGCGCCTGATCCAGGTGCCCACCATCGTGCTGCCGAACCTGATCCTGGCGCAGAACGCCATGCCGGAGTTCATCCAGGCCGATTGCACGGCTCAGCGCCTCGTCGAGGCCTTGGCGCCTCTTCTGGCCGGCGGGCCGGCACGCGACGCGCAGATCGAGGCCCTGTCGCGGATCGACGGCCTGATGCGGCTGCCCGGTGGCGAGGAGCCGAGCCGGCGTGCGGCCCGAATCGTGCTGGGCGCGACGCGGGTGACCTGATCGACGGGGTGTACGGCGTACGATAGATTTGCACGGACCCAATCGTACGGCGGGCTCGGTACGGTGCGACGCACGCTCAAATTCCTCCACACCATGGGGGCCATCGGCCTCATGGGGGCGATGGCCTGCCTCGTCGTGATGCTGAGCTTCACGCCCCCGTCCTCGTCCCTCGCCGGCTATGCGCTGATGCGCGGAGCCATGGGCGCCGTGGCGTCCTGGATCTTCCTGCCTTCTCTCGCTCTGACGCTGCTGGCCGGACTGCTCGCCCTCGCACAACGCGCCTTCCACAATGCGGGTTGGGCCTGGGTGAAGCTTGCCACCGGCGTGCTGATGTTCGAAGGTGGCCTCGTCTACGTTCAGGGACCGATGCAGCAGGAGGCGGACCTCAGCGCCGGCGCCCTGATCGGCAAGGCCGATCTCGCCATGCTGGGCCAATCCCTCGGCGCCGAGGCGAACACCCTCTGGGTTCTCCTCGCGGTCGCGACGGCCAACGTGGTTCTTGGTATCTGGCGCCCGCGCCTCATCCGCTTGTCGGCGCGATCGGATCCGGGGCGACGACCTTAGCGAAGATCCAAACCACGTAAGGTCTGCACGACGCGGTCCCGTGCGCGATCCGGAAGGGGTAGGATCGGGCGTGGCGGGTCGGTGTGGCAGACCCCGAGGGCATCGGCATAGGCATAGATCACGCGCAGGCTCGAGAACTCCTTGAACAGGCTCCAGAGCGGCTGCAATCGTACGTCCAACTCCCGCGCCGCTGTATGGTCTCCCGTCCGGATGGCCCTCACGATCGCCATGGCGGTCTGCGGAAACAATCCGCCCATGACGCTGTACCAGGTGTCGGCCCCAGCCAGCAGAGCCTCGACGGTGTTCCAGTCGCCGCTGTAGCCGAGGGAGAAACCGGCCGGGACGGCCTCGCGCAAGCCTTGCAGATGTGCGGTGATCTCCGGCGGTGCGCAGGCCGGACTTTTGACGGCGATCACGCCGGGTTCACGGCTGAGGCGTCCGACGAGCGCGGCCGTGAAGGCGAAATGGGTGGTGCCGGGATTGTCGTAGATGCAGAGCGGCAGGCCGCTCTCTCGGGCGACGGTCACGAAATGCGCGAACACCTCGTCTTCGGTCAGGGGCGTATAGGAAATGGCGGCCAGCAGCCCGGCCGCGGCCCCCATGGCTCGGGCATCCTGGGCCAGCGCCACGGCCTCGTCCGTCCGCAGGGCGCCGACGCCGACGAGGATCGGAACATCGGTGCCGACTGCATCCAGGGCCGCTTCAACGGCGCGACGCCGCTCCTGCCGGCTAAGATACGGGTACGAGCCGGTGCTGCCGAGAAGGCCGATGGAATCGACCCCGGCATCGCGCAAGGGCGTAACCAGCCGACGCAACGCCCCGACATCGACACATCCGCTCGGATCCGCCGGTGTGATCGGAAAGGCCGACAGCCCATTCGGAAGGATCATGGGTGCCTCCGGGCGGCGAAGGCCGCATGCCTCCGCCCACGTAGCGGGTACGGCCGGGCGGGATAAACCCTACCCGGCTGCACTGTCCCTGGCTCGCCCTCTACCGGATGAGCCGCCCCGCCTTCAGGCGCGCTGATCGATAGGCACGTATTCGCGCTTGTCCGGGCCGATATAGAGCTGACGCGGCCGGCCGATCTTCTGAGACGGGTCCTCGATCATCTCGGCCCACTGGGCGATCCAGCCCGTGGTGCGGGCGAGCGCAAACAGCACGGTGAACATCGAAGTCGGGAAGCCCATCGCCTTGAGGGTGATGCCAGAGTAGAAATCGATGTTCGGGTAGAGCTTCTTCTCGATGAAGTAGTCGTCTTCGAGAGCGATCTTCTCGAGCTGGACGGCGACCTCCAGCAGCGGATCGTCCTTGATCCCGAGTTGGCCGAGCACCTCGTGGGTGGTCTTCTGCATGATTCGCGCACGCGGATCGTAGTTCTTGTACACCCGGTGACCGAAGCCCATGAGCCGGAACGGGTCGTTCTTGTCCTTGGCCTTGGCAACGTACTTGGCCACGTTCTCAGGGTGCCCGATCTCCTCGAGCATCTTCAGGGCCGCCTCGTTGGCGCCGCCATGGGCCGGTCCCCACAGGCAGGCGATGCCTGCGGCGACGCAGGCGAACGGGTTGGCGCCCGACGAGCCGGCGAGACGCACAGTGGAGGTCGAAGCGTTCTGCTCGTGATCGGCGTGGAGGATGAAGATCCGGTCGAGCGCCCGGGCGAAGATCGGATTGACCTTGAATTCCTCGCACGGCACCGCGAAACACATCCGCAGGAAGTTCGACGTATAGTCGAGGTCGTTCTTCGGATAGACGAACGGCTGACCGATGGAATACTTGTAGGCCATCGCAGCGAGTGTCGGCATCTTGGCGATCATGCGCAAGCTCGCGATCATGCGCTGCTTGTCGTCCGAGATGTCCGTCGAGTCGTGATAGAACGCCGACAGGGCGCCGACGCAGGCGACCATGATCGCCATCGGGTGCGCGTCGCGGCGGAACCCCTGGAAGAATCGGTTCATCTGGTCATGCACCATGGTGTGGCGCGTGACCCGGTAATCGAAGTCGGCCTTCTGGGCCGGCGTCGGCAACTCGCCGAACAGCATGAGATAGCAGGTCTCGAGGAAATCGCCGTTCTCGGCGATCTGGTCGATGGGGTAGCCGCGATAGAGCAGCACGCCGGCATCGCCGTCGATGTAGGTGATCTTGGATTCACACGACGCGGTCGAGGTGAAACCCGGGTCGAACGTGAATTTGCCGGTCTTGGCGTAGAGCTGGCCGATATCGATGACGTCGGGGCCGATGGTACCGGTCTTGATCGGCAACTCGACCTGCGCGTCGCCCACGGTGATGGTGCTGGTGGCGCTCATGGAGACGTGGACCCTTTCGTGGCAGCGGGGCGGCGCCGGCCCGTGTGGCGATGGTTCACCAACCCGGTTCCGGGGCGCAAGGGCAACGCATGCTGCACTTGCTCACACGAGCATCGGGTTAGCGGATCGGTCGACCGCCTTCAACCGAGCGTCCGCGTCACGAACGCCACGAAGCGAAATCCAGGCCGGTTTGTCATTCGGCCCTGGCGTTCCGCATCGACGCCAGCGAAACCCGCCGCGTCAGGCGGTGGCCTGATCACGCAAGCGACTGAGGCACTCTTCGCGCCCGAGCACGGCCATGACGTCGAAGACCGGCGGCGAGGTCGCCCGCCCGGTCAGCGCCGCCCGCAGGGGCTGCGCGATCTGCCCGAGCTTCACGGCCGCCGATTCGGCGAAAGCGCGCACGGTGCCTTCCGTTGCGGCAGCGCTCCATTCCGGAAGCGCTTCCAGGGCGGGCAGGATCGCGGAGAGGCGGGTCCGCGCCTCCGGGCCGAGGAGGGAGGCGGCCTTGTCGTCGAGGGCCAGGGGCCGGGCCGCCGTGAGGTAGTAGGCGCTGTCGAGGAGGTCGACGAGGGTCTTCGCCCGCTCCTTCAGGCCGGGCATCGCCGCAATCAGCTTCTCGCGGAGTTCGGGTGCCATGGGCGAGGCGATGCCGCGCGACGGGCCCAGGGCCGGCAGCACGCCGTCGAGGGCTGCGACGAGATCCGCGTCGTCGGCGCCTCGGATGTAGAGCCCGTTGAGATTCTCCAGCTTGGCGAAATCGAAACGCGCGGGCGAGCGCCCGATGGACTTGAGATCGAAGGCCGCGATCATCTCGTCGGTGGAGAACACTTCCTGGTCGCCGTGGCTCCAGCCGAGGCGCACGAGGTAGTTGCGCAAAGCCGCCGGCAGGTAGCCGAGATCGCGATAGGCGTCGACGCCCAGCGCCCCGTGGCGCTTCGACAGCTTGGCCCCGTCGGCCCCATGGATGAGCGGGATGTGCGCCATGGCCGGTGCGTCCCAGCCGAGGGCATCCGAAATCTGGCGCTGGCGCGCCGCATTGGTGAGATGGTCGTCGCCGCGGATAACCTGGGTGACGCCCATGTCGTGGTCGTCCACCACCACGGCGAGCATGTAGGTCGGGTTGCCGTCGGAGCGCAGGAGCACGAGGTCGTCGAGGTCTCGGTTCTGCCAGACGACGCGTCCCTGCACGCCGTCCTCCACCACGGTCTCGCCTTCGAGCGGCGCGCGCAGGCGGATCACCGGCTTCGCCCCGGCGGGCGCTTCGGACGGGTCGCGGTCGCGCCAGCGGCCATCGTAGCGAAGGGGCCGGCCCTCGGCCCGCGCCGCCTCGCGCATGGCCGTGAGTTCGTCCGGCGTCGCGTAGCAGCGATAGGCGTGCCCCGACGCGAGCAAAGTCTCCGCCGCCTCCCGGTGCCGGTCGGCCCGGGCGTACTGGTAGATGACATCGCCGTCCCAATCGAGGCCGAGCCAGCGCATCCCGTCGAGGATCGCGTCGATCGCCCCCTGGGTCGAGCGTTCGCGATCCGTATCCTCGATGCGCAGCAGCATCCGGCCGCCGAAGCGACGGGCATAGAGCCAGTTGAACAGGGCGGTGCGCGCGCCGCCGATGTGAAGATAGCCCGTTGGGGAGGGCGCGAAGCGCGTGACGACGGTGGACGACATCGATCTTGGCTTAGACTCTGTAGGGAAGCAGGCGGACGGCGGATCGACCGGCCCGGGGATGGGCATGTAGCATGCGCGAAGGCAGGCGTTAAGAAATCGTCACCCCCACCCCTCGGAATGGTGAAGGGTCGCACGCGGGTCACACCTGGAGGTGTCGTGGGATGGGGCAGGGAGGCGCACGGACCGCCGGACGGATGTGGGTGCGCGCCGCCGCCCGCGTTCCCGCGCCGTCCCTGTGGCTCGGCACGCTTCACGAGGGTGTCGCCGCTGGATTCTCCCGGGAGGTCGAACAGCGCCGACTCTTTCCCTGGCTCGCGGTGGCGTTCGGCCTCGGGGTGCTGCTTTGCTTCACTGCGACCTCCGGGCCGCCATCCCTGGCGGCACCGCTCGCCGTTGCGGCGATCCTCATCGCTCTGACGCCGATCTTCGCGGCCAGACCCGTGGTCCTGGCCGTTCTCGTCGGGCTCGTCGCCGCATTCCTTGGTTTTACGGCCGCCACGTTCCGCCTCGCGCAGGTGGCGAGCCCGGTGCTGGCCAGAACCACCATCGCGCCCCTCGTCGGGCTCATCGAAGCCCTCGACGAGCGAGAGGAGGGCGCACGACTCATCGTTCGGGTCGAGAGCTTCGGCACCCTCGCGGCAGAGCAGCGGCCCCGTCGGGTGCGGGTGTCGTTCAAGAAGGCACCGCCGCTGAAACCCGGCGATCGCATCGCCGCGACAGCGCGCCTGCTTCCGCCTCCCGAGGCGGCGCGGCCGGGCGGCTACGATTTTGCCCGCGATGCCTATTTTCGCGGGATCGGGGCGGTGGGCTCCCTCGTCGGCACGATCCAAGTGCGGCCGCCCCCGGAGGATTTGCCACGGTCCTTGCGGCTCGCCGCTGCGGTCGACGACGCCCGCAACGCCCTGACGCGCCGCATCACCGACGCCAATGGCGGGCAGGCCGGCGCCGTCGCGGCCGCCCTGGTGACGGGCAAACGCGGCCTCATCAACGCGGAGACCAATGATGTCCTGCGCGCGGCGGGAATTTATCACGTCGTGTCCATTTCAGGTCTTCACATGGTGCTGGCGGCCGGGGTGGTGTTTTGGCTCGTGCGCGCGCTTCTCGCGCTGGCGCCGGCGCTGGCCCTGCGCTGGCCGATCAAGAAGATCGCCGCCGCCTGCGCCATGGCGGGTGTGACGGCCTATTGCGTGTTCTCCGGCTGGGATATCGCCGCCGAACGGGCGCTGATCATGACCCTGGTGATGCTCGGTGCGATCCTGGTGGACCGACCGGCCCTGAGCATGCGCAATCTGGCGCTGGCGGCCCTTATCGCCCTGGCGCGTGAGCCGGATGGGGTCCTCGGCCCGAGTTTTCAAATGTCTTTTGGGGCGGTGGCGGGCCTCATCGCCTGCGCTCCGCTCATCGGCGCCGTGAGCTTGCACGGGCAAAGCGCCGGTCCCCTCGGACGCGTTGCGATCTGGATCGCCACCGCGATCATCGGCACACTTGCGACGACCCTGGTCGCACAGTTCGCGACGGCACCGTTCGCGACTTACCACTTCCAGACGGTCCAGCCCTTCGGCCTCGTCGGAAATGCCTTGACCCTCCCCCTGGTCTCGCTCGCCGTGATGCCGGCGGCGGTCCTCGGCATCCTGGCCTACCCCTTCGCCCTCGATCAGCCGGTCTGGTGGCTCATGGGTCTCGCCGTGCGGGGGATGCTGACGATCTCCACCTGGATCGCCGGGTTCGATCGCGCCACTTACGTGATCCCGGCCTTCGGACCCGGCGCCCTCGCGGCGATGGCCCTTGGCCTCGTCACGCTCACCCTACCGGTGTCGCGGCTGCGCTGGCTCGGCCTCCTGCCGATGGCCGTCGGCGTCGCCCTGGCCGCGAGCGCGACGCGGCCGGATCTCTATATCGACCGCGAGGGAGCTGGAATCGCCATTCGCGCCCAGGACGGACGCCTCGCAACCCTGGGGAAACCGCCAGCCTTCGTCCTGGAGCAATGGCTGAAGGCCGATGGCGATGGACGCCGGGCCGGCACCGTCACCGCCCTCTCGACCGCTCGGTGCGATCGGCTCGGCTGCACGGCGCATTTGCCGGACGGAAGAGTGCTTGCACTCGTCACCGACAAACGCGCTCTCCACGAGGATTGCATCCGTGCCGACGTTCTGATCACCCGTCGCGATGCACCGCCGGCCTGCGCCGCCAAACTCGTGCTCGACCGTCCATTCCTGGCTGCCCACGGTGCCGCGACGATCCGCTTCCCGCCAAAGGCCGAACCGATCATCACCACGGCACGACGCGCCGGCGAGAGTGTACCCTGGCGCCCGGTGCGGGAAACGGTACCGACGCGGACCCCGACGCCGGCTGTCCCGACCGCGCCGACAGCGCCAGATACAGACGAACCCGAACCTCCCTCCGAAGGCTCGGGCGAGACTCTTCAGTAGCGACGGACCAGACTGACGAGGCGTCCCTGGATCTGAACCCGATCGGGCCCGAGCACCCGTGTCTCGTAGGCGGGGTTCGCCGCTTCTAGAGCGATGGACGATCCACGCCGGCGCAGGCGCTTGAGGGTCGCTTCCTCGTCGTCGATGAGAGCGACGATGATGTCGCCGGTGTTGGCGGTGTCCTGCTTGCGGATCACCACCAGATCACCGTCGAGGATCCCGGCATCGACCATGGAATCGCCGCGCACCTCCAGGGCGTAATGCTCGCCACCCGAGAGAAAGTCCGGGGACAGGGTGACCGAGTGGCTCTGCTCCTGGATCGCCGAGATCGGCGTACCGGCCGCGATCCGGCCCATGACCGGAATGGTGATGGCACGACCGTCGCCATCCGTCGCTCGCGTCGTCGGCAGGCGTGCGACCGGCATGCGCTCGACAGTGCCCTTGCCCTTGCCCCCCTCGACGACGCTCGGTGTGAAACGACGCGACTCCGTCGGTGCCGCAGCGCCCGCGCCCGACTGCCCGCCGAGACTCTCGGGCATCCTGATCACTTCGATGGCGCGGGCGCGATTGGGGAGGCGCCTGAGGAAACCACGCTCTTCCAGCGCCGTGATCAGCCGATGGATGCCCGATTTCGACTTCAGGTCGAGGGCATCCTTCATCTCATCGAACGACGGCGGTACGCCCCCCTCGTTCATCTTCTGTTGAATGAACTGGAGCAGATCCAGCTGCTTACGAGTCAACATGAACGGCACCCGTCCTCGAACAGTACTAAGCGGCACTAAGCCACAGAAACAAATCGCGAACAGGTTATGCGTTCCGGAAGTGTTCTGCAAGGGTTCTGAGGAAAGATACATGATGGAGTGGCCGGGCGAAATTGGCGATGAGCCTGTCATCGCCAATTGGCGGCGAACCGATAATATTGTTTATCATCAATTATTTAGCAGGGTTTGGGTACCCCCCCCCCCGCTGGTCCCTGCTTTGGCCTGCCCCCATGCGGTGGCCCGAGTTCGAAGTTAGTGCATCGTCGGTCTGGAGTTGACCCCGTTTGTGGTCCACGGCCTATGCAAGGTCTCGGGCTGTGACAGCTTGGTTGGCGAAGGCTCGGGGCGTCAAGCCGCCCAGGGCCGTGTGGGGGCGATCGTCGTTGTNGGTCCACGGCCTATGCAAGGTCTCGGGCTGTGACAGCTTGGTTGGCGAAGGCTCGGGGCGTCAAGCCGCCCAGGGCCGTGTGGGGGCGATCGTCGTTGTAGTGGCACCTCCAGTCCTCGCTGCGGTCGCGGGCATCAGCCAGAGACAGGAACCATGAGGCGTTCAGGCATTCCGCTCGTAGGCGGCCGTTGAACGACTCGATATAGGCGTTGTCGGTGGGCTTGCCCGGTCGTGAGAAGTCGATCTCGACCCCGTTCAGGTAGGCCCACTGGTCGAGCATGCGACCGGCGAACTCCGGCCCATTGTCGACCCGCAAGCTCTTGGGCCGTCCCCTCAGCTTGACCGAGGCGTCGAGCGCCTCGGTCACTTGGTAGGCGCGGAGGTTGGCTCTCGGTGTGAGCGAGAGCGCCTCTCGCGTGTGGCAATCGACGACCGTCAGGATCCGGAACGGACGCCCGTCGAACAGGCGGTCGGACATGAAGTCCAT